>NZ_CAXUEK010000092.1:0-9097 GCF_964250165.1 uncultured Sphingomonas sp.
ACATCAACCCGCCCGCTTCACGACCCGCAGGTGCCTGCGCTGGGTGACCCACGCATCGGTCGCCACCTCGGCGTCGAGGCCGGTCAACCCCGCCGAGCGGACGAACACGCGCCAGATGGCCAGCGCTTCGTCGCCGAGATCGTGGCGAAGCCTTTCGGTCCACCCCGACGCCCAGGCGCCGGACACCGTGTCAGCGTCCCACTCCGGCGCGCGGATAGCCATGTCGGCGGCGATCGTGGCGAGCGGCTCTGTGCCATGGCCAAGCGCGAGGTCGACCGCGCCGCCCCGCAACAGCCGGTGCAAGCGCCCAAGGAAATGGTGGGCGACGACCGGCGGGGCGGTCGCCGCCGCTTCGAGCAGCGCAGGCATCAGCACATGGTCGACGTGCCAGCCGACCAACGTGCCATGGACGGGAAGGCGGTTGGCGATGTTTTCTAGCACTGCCGCCTCCGGCTCGCCGGCCGGGATCACCGGGGTGCGGCGAGCGAAGTGCCAGTGGCCATCTTCGTGCGCAGCGATGAACAGGCCGATACCAATAAGATGGCGCTCGGCGGGACAGCGGCGATCGGTAGACCCCGGTACGTGCACGGGCACGGTCACGGCGGTCATGGCGACCCAGGTGTTGTTTGTATCGGTCATATCTATCCTTGGTGGGCGTGCGCGATCGCGCCGCCGGGCGAGCCGGCAGCCGATGACGTGGTGGTGATGATGGCGGTCGGTCAGCCCGACGACGTCAGAAGACGATGGCTGCTCCGGCAGCGAAGTCGACTCCGTCGCGATCCTGCGAGACCCGGCGCTCAGCTCCGGCCAGCGCTGCTGCCGCCCGCAGTGCCGGCGCACGAACCCGCGCAACCCGCGCTGGCCGACATTCGGCGAACGGCCGCAAGTGCGCGAGGCCCGGTTCACGCTCGAGCCACGCGGCGAGTTCGGCGAGCGGCAGGGTGATGCGCGTCTCGTCCGACTTCACGAAGGCGATGAAGTGCAGCCAGCACAGGTAGGTGGCAAGCACGTCCTCGCGGACGTAATCGCGTATCGCGCCATACTGCCGCGCCCGCCACAGTGCGCCGACCTCGCCACCGCTGGTGCTGGTCTTGATGGGGATGTCGAGCGCGTGGCAGATCTCGGCCAGCGCCACCGGCCGCGCTCCGCCCAACCCACCGAACTGATCGGCGAGGTCGCAATGCGCGCCTTCGAACCGCCCAGCGAACGCCTGTCGCGCCAAGCCGGCGTGATCGAAGCCGGGCACATGTTTCATCGCCTGGATGGCGAGCACGCGGTTGTCGAAGCCGCGCGAGTTGAAGCCGACCCCGGTCGCACCCGCCGGCAGCTGCTGCTCGACCTTCGCGTAGAACGTCGCTTCCTCACCCGGCTTGCACATCAGCGTGGCCAAGCGGAATTGATAGCCCTCGATGGTCCACCGCGCGGTCAGGAACGCCGCGGCAACCGGCCGATGCCGCGGCCATGGCGGAAACGAGCCGTCGGCCGGCTCCTCGTCGACGATGGTCTCGATATCATAGGCGACCACGTACTGCTCGTTGATCACGTCGCGTGGGGGCATCGTTCCTCGGCGCATTGATTGTCTCCTGTGCGTAAGCACGCCGCCGGACGGCGGTCGCGGATCGGCCACGAGGCGAAGGCCGACTTGGCCTTTTCCTCTCTCCCTGACCGATCACAGCAGCACCTCGCTGCAGAAGCGCCCCCGCGGAGCGTGGGAGCAAGACCAGAGGGCCGCGCCAGCGGTCCGATCCGAGCCGCCGCAGCGGCGATAACGAGCGTCAACGAGCCTTGACGGCGGCCGAGAGGTCCGGGCCTCCTGGAGCGAAGCGGAAGACGCCGTGGTGGTGGGTACAGCCCACAACTACGGTGTTGCGCCTGAGCGTAGTTGTGTGGCGTGCCACACAACTACGGTATTGCGCCTGAAAATCAGTGCGGACTCGTAGCCCGCACCTAACCTGCCCTCAGTCGGGGTGTCGCCACTTGAAGTGGGGCAGCTGCCCTCCGGCGAAGTTCTCGCTGCGCAGGTAGCGGACCCAGTGCGACCAACGCCGACTGCGTTCGAGTTCCTGGGCGGGAGACATGACGGCGAAGCGCCCGGGATTATCGATGATGATCGCATCGCACCGCTCGGGCGTGGTATCGAGGGCCTTGAACTCCTGCGGCGCGCGAAGCGACAATCCATAACGCAGGCTGCGTGAATGGACCGCTTGCTGGAAATCGATGCCCGCGGGCCACGTGGCGAGTGCTGTCCGGAGCTCCGCGACGGTGTCAGCTCCGACCAGCCCGAGCGTGTGAAGCCAGATCCTGATCGTCGAGACGGCCAATTGCGGCTTCTGCTTCACCCGGAACGGGCTGCGCTGCATCGCTTCGACCAATTCGGAGATTACGACCGTCTCGGCCACTGCCGATGCGGCCTGGCTATTCGGGGTCGGGGTGACGTCTGCGTCGCCGGAAACGGTGACCGCGGCGGGTATCTCGAGCGGAGCCCGCGTCGCGTCGACCGACCGGAAGATCGCGCGCGCCTCTGCCTGAGGCAGCAGTTGCTCGATCAGCTGCGGCGGCAGCGGCGTATTGTTGAAGCCGGGGCGTGCGCTATTGAAGCCTGCCGAGACCTCATGACCGGGCACCACGATAGCCCACAGTGCCGACTTCGCGACACCGAGCGCGAAGTTTCTGGCGACCTCGTCCGGTGTCGATCCGCCACCGTTCACTGCGATGCTGAACGAAGCGGCCAGGTCCTCAATGTAGCTATAAGCGGGCTCACTGAACGACGGCTTGCATCGAAATTCGCCGGCCGCTCGCTCGCGCGGCCAGCGCCGGCTGACCGTCATGACTTGGTCGAGATCAGCCGGCCCCAGCAGCGCGATCGTGATTGCCGCCGAACAGAGATCGACGGGAGTGACGCGCCACCATCTGCTGGCATGTTCGGCCACCCAGCTCATGCTGCCGACCATCTGGGCGGTCCGCGCCGCATGACTGGACACGAATTGGGGAGATGCCTGAAGGCTGACGCCCGAAGGAAGGGTGATCGAATGAATATTGGCGAAGGTCATGTGACGTGCTCCAGATCGTGAGGCTCGTCGCCCCAGCGACGACGAGAGCGTCCGGAACTTGATCCGGAACGCGATCGGCACGACCGATGTCCCCTTCCCGCGAAGGGCAGTCACCGAGGTGGTTCCGCTCACCTCGTCATTCGCGCATCAAGTCGATGCGGGCTCGATCCTGGACGCCTGTACGATCTCAGCCGTAGCTTCATCTGGGGCAGGCGTCCCACACCTGCGTGCGGTCGAGCGTTATCAATATCGGTGTTCGCGCTGTAAGGGTCAAGCATCGGCGGATTTGACCCCTCATCAAGCCATACTGGAGGGCCTGCCCGAGCAGGTTAGCGCGACGCTCCTCACCAACCTGAACCTTAGCAAGCGCGGTCGCGACTTAATGCCGGATTGAACGGATATTCTTGTTGGCGGTATCAGCCTCGGAGAAGGGGATGCCGAGCGCAAGATGGCTGCGCGGCCCGACATCTTCGCGATGACGGTGTTCCTAGTCGTCGTTGCCGATGCGACGTGGGGAATGTTCAGGCTGCTCTCAATGTGACGCCGCGGAGGCAGGTCGCCGCGCAGCTGGGCAGCCCATTGATTATATTAAGTCACCGGGGGGCGCTCTACCGACGAAACCGGGTGCCGTGGTGTTAACGGGTGCTCGTTAGCATGGAGGCATGTGGCGATCCTCCATGACCCCGGGCGTGGCCCAATTGCCGAAGAGAACGTGCCTCAGGCCGGAGAGCGCCCGATCACTGCTGCATGCCGAGCGGTTCGCGCGCAAGGCGCTGTCGCCGATGGACGCGGCGATCACCATCGAATTTAGCTCCGCGCTGGCCGGTAGCGTGCAGCCGTATGAACTGTTCCGGAAGATCTGGGAGAACACGCGACGCGCCTGGAATTACCGCGAGAAGCAGGGCGTGGCCCAAGGCACTTTCGATGCGATCGCCGTGTGGGAGCAACCGCCGAACGGGCCGATCCACGTTCACTGGCTGCTGCGCTGGTCGCCGCTCGACCGAGACGATCTCGAGCGGCGCATCCGTCGCGCACTGATGAAGCTCGCTCCCACCATGCCCAACCGCTGCCTGATGGTGCAACCCGCGACGACAACGAGCAAGTTCGCCAAGTATATGGCAAAGGGGATCGACGCCCCTTACGCCGACCACTTCTACCTGAAGCACTCGCCCCAGGGTCCGATCCATCATCGTCGAATCATCATCTCCCGATCCCTTGGCCCGACGGCTCGCAAGATCTATCGGCAGAAGACCGGGTTGTCTCCGCTCTGACACCCCCGCTTATCGAAAGCGCATTGCCTATCCCCTTCACCGACAGGCAAAGGTGTCGGTATGAACGCCGTAGAAATAGAAGAAGCCGTATCCGATCTGGCGCTCCAGCCGTTCGATGCCGCGGAGTTCGCCTTCCGGTTTCTCGCGGCATTCAGCGCCCGGGACACCACCCTCAAGCGGTTGCGTAAGGGCGACTCGAACCAGTCTGACGTTGCCGGCGGCGTGTTGTGGCGGGGGAACATCCACATCGCTGTCGCACCAGCGGGAGCGGTCGGCACCACCCTCGCCGCCCTGCGCGCCAGCCCCAGGACGACGGCGCAGAAGGCCAAGTTTATCTTCGCCACCGACGGCGAGACGGTGGAAGCGGAGGACCTGATCGGCGGCGATGTGATCGCCTGTTCCTACGCCGACCTGCCACGCCACTTCGCCACCTTCCTGCCGCTCGCGGGCATCTCCACCGTCAAGGAGATCAAGAACAACCCCATCGACGTGAAGGCGACGGGGCGGCTCAACAAGCTGTACGTCGAGCTGCTCAAGGACAATCCCGACTGGGCAACCGAGGAGCGGCGGCACGAGCTGAACCAGTTTATGGCGCGGCTGATCTTCTGCTTCTTCGCCGAGGACACCGGCATCTTCCGCGAAAACCAGTTCACCGCCACCATCACGCAGATGAGCCACGCCGGCCACGGCAGCGGCGACGAGCAATGGGGCAACACGCACGACGTGCTGACAGAGATGTTCCACGCGATGGACACGCCGGTCACGCACGACGGCAATCTCGATCCCCGCCACCGCGTCGCCGCCGGCATCCGGCCCTATGCCGACGTGTTCCCCTATGTGAACGGCGGCCTGTTCACGGGCGCGACCGACAGCCCGCGGTTCAGCCGCACGGCGCGCGCATACCTCCTGCGCGCTGGCGAGCTGGACTGGAAGGAGATCAACCCGGACATCTTCGGATCGATGATCCAGGCCGTCGCCGACGATGGCGAGCGCGGCGAGCTGGGCATGCACTATACCAGCGTGCCCAACATCCTGAAGGTGCTGAACCCGCTGTTCCTCGACAATCTGCGCGAGACGCTCGAGGCGGCGGGTGACAGCAGGCAGAAGCTGCGGAACCTGCGCAAACGGCTGGGCAGCATCCGCGTGTTCGACCCGGCCTGCGGCAGCGGCAATTTCCTCGTCGTCGCCTACAAGGAGATGCGCGCCATCGAGGCGGCGATCGTCGCGAAGCTGGGCGGCGAGGACAGCCTCAAGCTGGCCGACCGCCGCAGCATCATCCCACTCTCCAATTTTTACGGCATCGAGATCAAGGGCTTTGCTGCCGAGATCGCCCGCCTCGCGCTGCTGATCGCCGAGTTCCAGGCGGACTGCCTGTATCTCAGCCAGCAAGAGGCCCGCGCGATGGTGCTGCCACTGCACAAGACGGGGCAGATCACGGTTGGCAACGCCCTGCGGCTCGACTGGCTGAAGGTGTGTCCACCGGTGCGCGTGGCGACGGGCGCGGAGCAGGATCTGGGTGGACCAACCGGGCGACTGGCACTGGAGGCGAACGACCTGGACCACGGTGCCGAGACGGAGACTTATATCTGCGGGAATCCCCCGTATCGCGGCAGCAACTGGCAGACCAAGGAGCAGAAGGACGATCTGACGGCGGTATTCAAGGGCCGAACCGCGAACTGGAAGTCGCTCGATTATGTCGCTGGCTGGTTCCTGAAGGCCGCGAACTATGGTGGCTCGACGATAGGAAGTAGCGCGTTCGTCAGCACCAATTCCGTTGCGCAGGGGCAGCAGGTCCAGTTCCTCTGGCCTATGATCTTCGATGCTGGCCGTCGCATTGGATTCGCGCATACCTCGTTCAAATGGTCTAACTTGGCGAGCCACAAGGCCGGCGTGACTGTAGTCATCATCGGCCTTACCGGCGCTTCCGGCGCTGCTTCACTCTTCATAGAGAATGAGGCCGGTGAGGCCACGAGGCGGGTTGTTGACCAGCTGAACGCCTACCTGATTGCCGGTCCAAACGTCATCGTTTCGAAGGCCATGACTCCGCTAACTCAAGTCGCGCCCATGGACTTCGGCAACAAGGCCGACGACGGCGGATACCTCACCCTGTCGCCTGAAGCCGTGGATCAACTTAACCTAACGCCGGAGCAGCGGCGTCGCTTCGTGCGGCGGTTTTGGGGTTCGTCCGAGTTCATCAACGGCGACGGTCGCTACTGTCTGTGGATCGATGATACGGATCGGCAGGCGGCAGAAGCTATCCCAGCGATCGCAGAACGCATCGAGGCGGTGCGGCAGGCACGTTTGCGAAGCCCCGACGCATTCGCGAACAAACTCGCGCAGCGCCCTCATCAATTCAAGACTCCGCGCCGCCCGTCTGCGTCGGTGATCGTGACGCCTCGCGTCAGCTCTGAAAATCGACCCTACCTGCCGGTGGGCCTGATGGATGAGCAGTCGATCATCGGCGACCGCAATTTCGCACTGTATGACGCGCCGCTCTGGAACATGGCGCTGATCGCTTCCCGCCTGCATTGGGTCTGGATCGGAACCGTCTGCGTCCGAATGCGCACCGACTTCTCCTACTCCAATACTCTCGGCTGGAACACCTTCCCTGTTCCTAAGCTCACCGAACAGGACAAGGCGGACCTCGCCCGCACCGCCGAGAACATCCTGCTTGCGCGAGAGGCGCATTTTCCAGCGACGATTGCGGACCTCTACGATCCCGAGGCGATGCCGGAAGATCTGTACCGCGCGCATGAGGAGAATGATGACGTGCTGGAGCGCATCTACATCGGTCGCCGCTTCCGGAACGATACCGAGCGGCTGGAAAAGCTGTTCGACCTCTACACCAAGATGACCGCCAAAGCGCCGAAGCCGGCCAAGGGGAAGAAAGCCGCATGACGCGTCTGTTCCGCATCACCGAGCAAGGGCTCGTCGAGAGCCGCCGCAAGCCGCTCGACCTCGAAAGCCGGATCGAGGATTGGGTGGCGCGCGACCTCAGCCTAGTCGGTGTCGACGGCTTCGTCATTGGCCGCCAGGTTGCGACCGATCACGGCAAGCGCATCGACCTGCTGGCAATGGATGAGGACGGCAATCTCATCATTATCGAGTTGAAGCGCGACCGCTCGCCACGCGATATCGTCGGCCAGGTGCTCGATTATGCGTCTTGGGTGCGGCACCTGACCACCAAGGGCGTGCACGATCTGGCTCGCGCCGCGAGCGGTCGGTCGCTGCCGGACCTGTATCGCGATCGCTATGGCAAGGCTGTGCCAGAAACGCTCAACGCCTCGCACCAGATGATCGTAGTGGCGAGCGAGGTGGATGAAGCAACCAAGCGAATCATCGAATATCTGTCTGAGGAACATGATGTCGGCATCAACGCCAGTTTCTTCAATATCTTCGGCGACTCCGGCCATGAATGGCTAACCACCGACAACCTGCTCGATCAGGAAGAGGTGAAGGACCGCGCGGTCAAGAAGGCACGGGCGCCGTGGTCGGGGCTATACTATGTCACCGGCGGGGCGGAGGAGGACCGGCCGTGGGAAGAGTTGCGCCAGCACGGCATTTTCACCGCCGATGGCGGGCGCCACTATACCAACCAGCTCGACCGGCTCGAGATCGGCGCACCGATCTTCTACTATCAGAAAAAGACCGGCTATCTCGGTTATGGCCGCGTCACCACCCCCAGGACGCTCGCATCGGACTTTGTGCTGGCCGATGGGCGAAAACTCACCGACGTGCTGCCGACGCGGTACCTGACGCAATTCAGCGATGATCCGGATCGCGCCGCCTATGTCGTCGGCGTCGATTGGCAGTGCACATATCCACGGAACGAGGCCAAGACGTATCAGGGCATCTTCGCCAATCAGGCGATCGCATGTAAGATTTACGACCAACAGACCGCCGACTTCCTGCGCGAGCAGTTCGGCCTGCGAGCGGACGAGGCGGCGGGATGAGCGATTTCGAACCAGGCGGGGACGCCAAGGCGATCTCGCGGATCGCGTCCGTACGATATGGAGGCTTCGCTGCCATGTTCGAGAAGCATGGCTGGGCGGAACGGGGCTCCGACATGATGCGAAAGGTGCAGACGCGGGTGGAGGAGCACTATGGCTCGATCGCCGTCTTCGTCGACCATCACAACAAGGCTGACAAATGACCGAAATCCGACCCATTCCCGCTGTCCGCCTCGTCACCGGCCAGACCGGCGCGTCGTCCAGCGCCAACGAACTGGGTATGCGCCCGATGCAGGCGCGCGCCTATGCGCATCGTGGCGAGCAGTATCTGCTGATCAAGTCGCCGCCGGCCTCGGGAAAGTCCCGCGCGCTGATGTTCATCGCGCTCGACAAGCTCACCAACCAGGGCGTCAAACAGGCAATCATCGTTGTCCCCGAACGCTCGATCGGCGGCAGCTTCGCCGACGAGCCGCTGTCGGCGCACGGCTTTTGGGCCGACTGGACGGTGAAGCCGCACTGGAACCTGTGCAACACGCCTGGCGCTGATGACGTGAAGGTCGCCAAGTCGAAGGTGAAGGCGGTCGGCGAGTTTCTGGCGTCGGACGACACGGTGCTGGTCTGCACCCACGCAACCTTCCGCTTCGCAATCGACGAGCTGGGGATACAGGCTTTCGACGGTCGGCTGATCGCGGTGGACGAGTTCCACCACGTCTCGGCCAATCCCGACAACCGGCTGGGCGCGCAGCTGGGCCAGTTGATCGCGCGCGACAAGGTGCATGTGGTCGCAATGACCGGCAGCTATTTCCGCGGCGATTCCGTCGCGGTG
>NZ_CAXUEK010000093.1:0-8762 GCF_964250165.1 uncultured Sphingomonas sp.
GAGCTCGCCCATCCCCTTGATGATCGTCTGGCCGCTCTCGGGGTCCGACGACACGCGGAACGATGGGTCCTCGCGCGCCAGGCGATTGAGCGCGACGCCCATCTTCTCCTGATCCTGCTTGGTCTTCGGCTCGACGGAGAGCTCGATCACGGGATCAGGAAACTCCATCCGCTCCAGGATGATCGGCGCGTTCTGCGCGCACAGCGTGTCGCCCGTGGTGGTGTCCTTCAGCCCCGCCAGCGCGACGATGTCGCCGGCATAGGCCTCCTGGATGTCCTCGCGGCTGTTCGCATGCATCAGCAGCATGCGGCCGACCTTCTCCTTCTTGTCCTTCACCGAATTGGTGACGGTCGAGGAGGCGTCGAGCTTGCCCGAATAGATGCGCGCGAAGGTCAGCGTGCCGACGAACGGGTCGTTCATGATCTTGAACGCAAGCGCGGAGAAGGGCGCGGCGTCGTCGGCCGGGCGCGAATCCTCGGTCTCGCCGTCGAGCTTCAGGCCCTGGATCGGGGGCACGTCGAGCGGCGACGGCAAATAGTCGACCACCGCGTCGAGCAGCGGCTGCACGCCCTTGTTCTTGAACGCCGAGCCGCACAGCACCGGCACGAATGAGAAGTTGAGCGTGCCCTTGCGGATCAGCGCCTTGAGCTGGGCGGTGGTCGGCTCGGTGCCCTCCAGATAGGATTCCATCAGGTCGTCGTCCTGCTCGACCGCCATCTCGATCAGCTCGGAGCGCGCCGTGGCGGCGGCGTCGGCCAGCTCGGCCGGGATGTCCTGATACTCGAACTTCGCGCCCAGGCTCTCCTCCAGCCAGATGATCGCGCGGTTCTCGACC
Source organism: uncultured Sphingomonas sp. (assembly GCF_964250165.1). Lineage (GTDB taxonomy): Bacteria > Pseudomonadota > Alphaproteobacteria > Sphingomonadales > Sphingomonadaceae > Sphingomonas. Next base: position 836 of record NZ_CAXUEK010000093.1, read on the forward strand.
AGATCGACCAGACCCTTGAACGAGCCCTCGATGCCGATCGGCAGATACAGCACCGCCGGCCGCGCGCCGAGCCGGTCCTTGATCATCTCCACACACCGCTCGAAGCTAGCGCCCGTCCGGTCGAGCTTGTTGACGAAACACATCCGCGGAACTTTATATTTTTCCGCTTGCCGCCACACCGTCTCCGACTGCGGCTCGACGCCCGCGACGCCATCGAAGCACGCGACCGCGCCGTCGAGCACGCGAAGCGAGCGCTCGACCTCGATGGTGAAGTCGACGTGGCCGGGAGTGTCAATGATGTTGATGCGGTGCTCGGGGCCCTGCTGGTCCTCGGCCTTCCAGAAACAGGTCGTCGCGGCGGACGTGATGGTGATCCCGCGCTCCTGCTCCTGCTCCATCCAGTCCATCGTAGCGGTGCCCTCATGGACCTCGCCGATCTTGTAGGACTTGCCGGTGTAATAGAGGATGCGCTCGGTCGTCGTCGTCTTGCCGGCGTCGATGTGCGCCATGATGCCGATGTTGCGATACCGGTCGAGCGGATGGCTGCGGGCCATGGGCGTGGGTCCTTGTAAATGTGGGGAGCCGACCCGGGCCGGCTCCCCACGATATGGGTCAGATTGCGACGGTGTGAAGGTCTACCAGCGGTAGTGACTGAACGCCCGGTTGGCTTCGGCCATGCGGTGCGTGTCCTCGCGCTTCTTCACCGCGTTACCGCGGTTATTGGAGGCGTCGAGCAGCTCGCCGGAAAGGCGCGCCGACATCGTGTTCTCCGAGCGGGAGCGCGCGGCCGCGATCAGCCAGCGGATCGCCAGTGCCTGCGCGCGCTCCGGCCTCACCTCGACCGGCACCTGATAGGTCGCGCCGCCGACGCGGCGGCTGCGGACCTCGATCCCCGGCTTGATGTTGTTCAGCGCGTCGTGGAACACGCCCAGCGGATCGCGCTTGGCGCGGGTCTCGACCGTCTCCATCGCGCCGTAGACGATCAGCTCGGCGACGGATTTTTTGCCGTCGTACATTACGGAGTTCATGAACTTGGAGAGGACTTCATCCCCGAACTTGGGGTCGGGGAGGATTTCCCGCTTTTCGGGACGACGACGACGAGCCATTCTCTTGCTTCCTTCAGGATTTCAGCGGGATCCGGACGGGCCGGCGCTTACTTGGGGCGCTTGGCCCCGTATTTGGAACGCGACTGCTTGCGGTTCTTGACGCCCTGCGTGTCGAGCACGCCGCGCAGGACGTGGTAGCGGACGCCCGGCAGGTCGCGCACGCGGCCGCCGCGGATCAGCACCACCGAGTGCTCCTGCAGATTGTGCCCCTCGCCGGGGATGTAGCTGATGACCTCGCGCTGATTGGTCAGGCGCACCTTGGCCACCTTGCGCAGCGCCGAGTTCGGCTTCTTCGGCGTCGTCGTGTAGACGCGGGTGCAGACGCCGCGCTTCTGCGGGTTCTGCTCCATCGCAGGGACCTTGGACTTGGCCTTCTGCGGTTCGCGGCCCTTGCGGACCAGCTGGTTGATCGTCGGCATGAAGCCCTTCACCTTTCGGGTTACTTTGCTGGAGCCTTTACAGCACCGGGAATACGAAAAGGGCCGCGCGGGCCCCTTTAAGCGCATCCAGCAATGTTCAAGCATGTCCGCCGGCACGCCGATGGACGACGCAGCAATAAGCGATGTCGCTTATTCGGTCAACGGCGCGCAGGGGAGCTCGGACTCGAACCGAGGGCCTTCGGTTTTGGAGACCGACGCTCTAACCAGCTGAGCTACACCCCTTCGCGCGGATCAGCCTCTAACGCCGGACAATCGGCGGGGCAAGATCGACCGGCTACCGCCCCGCCTCCACCAGCGCCCGCTCCTCCGGTGTCAAGCGGAACAGCCGGCACGTCAACTCGTGCAGCTGGGCCTCGTCATCGCGGAGCACGGCATCGAGTTCGGCCAGCCGCGCGCCGAGCGCCACGATCTGCGCGGCCAGATCCGGCTCGGCATCGAGCGCGACGCGCCGCAGCCGATCGAGCAAGCGCTTCGCATCGCCCTTGCCGGTCGGCGTGAAATCCAGCGCGACCGCGCGCCATTGCGCCGCCACCAGCGGCTCGGCCTCAAGCGCGACGAAGAGCCGCGCGGCCTCAACCTCTTCCACCGCCACGCGCACCGCGCCATCCGCGGCCATGACGACCAGCTCCGCCGTGGGCCGGAGCAACGCGTCGATCCGCGCCAGCGCCGACTCCTCCTGCCCGCGCCGCTCCTCGTCCGCCCAGGCCTTGCGTTCGTTCGCCGGAATGCGCCGCGGCGCGGCCGCCTCGATCTCGCCCATCGGCCGCACATCGGGGAGCAGCCGCTCCAGCGGCAGCGGCGGACGCGACGTGTCGCCCAGCCGCTCCTCCAGCGCGGCCCGCTCGTCCATCTGCCGGGTGCGCCGCTGTTGCAGGCCCTGGGCGAGCGCGGTCAGCGCGGCGCGATCGATGCGGTCGGCGCGCGGGATCGGTAGCGGCGCGATGAACTGCTTGTTGGCTTCGAAGAAGCCGTTGTCCTTCGGCTTTCCGAGCCACTTGAAGATGTAGTTGGTCACGGACGCGTTCATCGCGCCGAGTAGGAACCAACCGTTGTCGCCGCGCGGAAGAATGCCGTTCACGCGCACGTTGTTGACGTAGAAGAGACCGCGATCGTCGAACGCAAGGCGCAGATCAGGCACGAGCTGCGCAACCAGCAGCTTTGGCACCTCCTGCTTATCAAGATTCTTCGGGTAGATGTAGCCGAACCACTTCTCGGCCGAATCGTTCTTGCCGCTATCTCGCCGGCGCAACTCGGCCTCGAACAGCCGCAGGTAGCGCCATGCTTGCGGGAAGCGCTCCGCCATCTCGTCGGGCGTGAACAGCCGCGCGCCGTTTTCATCGACGCGGTAGGGAAACAGCAAGTGCGTATCGGTCCGCGGCTCCAGGAGCGCTTGACGTCCGCCCCCGAGACCAGCGGCTTCATCACCGCGTCCTCGATCTCGACCACCACCTCGTCAAGCTTGACCGCCTGCGCCTTGCCGCCCCTGTCCCGCACCTCGCGCGGGCGGTAGGCGTAGCGGCCCTTCGCCACCTTGCGCAGGTGATAGATGTGGTCGGCGCTGGTCTGGATGCCGACGATAATGCCGTCGGTGTTCTCTTTAGCATCGAGCCGCGTCGCCTCGCGCCCCAGCCGCTCGATCAGTCCCCGCACCGGCGCGGGCGCGATCAGCCAAGGTTTCAGCGGGGCGGCGATGTCGCCATAGGGCAGCACCAGCATCGGGTCGCGCCAGTCGACCTTGCTGGTGTCCCCGTCACCTGCGAAGCCGAGCCGGATCCCCTCAGCCGGTCGCTTCGCGAACACCTGGATGGCGGTGTAGACCGTCGCCTCCTCGAACACCTGCCAGGAGCGGAAGTCGAGCCAGCGTTCCAGATGGCGGCCGGCATGGACCAGCGCGCGCAGCCCCTCGCCATATTCCAGCGTCGGCCACAGGTTCGGCGCGATATAGCCCATCCGGCCGTCGTCGTTCAGCAGCTGCAGCCCGCGCTCGATAAAGGGCAGGTACAGGTCGAAATTGCCGCTGCGCGTGGAACGATAGCCGCTGGCCGGAGACGCCAGCCAGCCCGCCATGTCGGCGTTGACCTTCATGAAGTTCTGCAATTTCACGTAAGGCGGATTGCCGATCACCGCATCGAACGAGCCGAGCGCAAAATCACCTTCCCAATCGAACGTGTTGATCCGATCGCGTTCCTCCGGGTCGTCCAGCCGCTTCCACTTGTAGAAATTGCCGTCGACCAGGCTGTTGCCGCAGGTGATGTTGCGCTCCAGCGCCGACAGGGGCCGGTTCGCCTTGGCGGTGTGCAGCCATAGCGACAGGCGCGTGATCTCGACCGAGGCGGGGTTGATGTCCACGCCCCACAGATTGTTCGCGAGGATGATCTCGGTCAGGTCGGCGGACTCCAGTCGCCGGTCGATCGCGCCCGCTTCATAGGCCGCGGTCATGGCGGCGGCGAACTCGATTTCCAGGTGGGACAGCGCCACGATCAGGAACGCGCCCGATCCGCAAGCGGGATCGATGATCCTGATCTGCTGGATACGTCGCCAATACGCCCCGGCGGCCGCTCGCGACGGCGCGCCGGTCTCCGGCCATCCCGCTTCGACTTTCCAGCGCGCGATCAGGGGATCGACCACCTCTTCGATGATCCGCCGCACGACCCATTCGGGCGTGTAATAGACGCCGTCGCGCTTGCGTTTGGTGATCTCGGTCAGCCAGGGTCGATCCTCGGCCCTGGCCTCCAGCGCCTCCAGCTCCACGATCGATTGCTCGAAGATGTGGCCGAGCGTGTAGAGCCCGATCGCGTTCTTGGCGTCGCCTTCGCGCGAGAAGTTGTAGCGGCAGGCAAGATAGAAGAGCGTCTGCTTGTGCTCGGCCAGCCTGGCCTCGTTCTGCCCCTGGCCGAAGCGGACGAAGAGGCGATTGGGCAGCTGCAGCGCATTCAGCGCGGCGTCGTCGGCGAACAGGCCGCCATTGAACCTGTGGATGTCGGCGGTCCCGAGACGGCCGCCGTCGTTCATGACGCGGAAAATCTGCTTCAGCCGTCGCCAGACCTCGTCGCCTTCGGGTTCGAGAAATTGGTCCTCGCTCTGACGTTTCAGTTCGTCGGACAGCGCGCTGGGCGGGAAGCCCACGCGCCAGCCCATGTCCTCGGCGAACATGACGAAGATCAGGCGGTCGAGCAGCTTCTGCCCCAGCCTGACCGCGCGCTGCGCGTCACGCCCGCCGCCCCCTGCAACCTTGGGCGCTGGAGCAGGATGTGGCGGATCAGCACCTCGCGATATGCGCGATAGTCGGCGTAGAACTCCGCCTCCAGCCGATCCTCGACCCGGCCCTGCTTCTCGATCAGCCGCTCCAGCCGGCTCCGGCCGGCTTCGCTGAGCAGCATGTCGCGCCGGAACAGCCGCTGGAACAGGAAGCGATCGAACCGCGCCTCCTCGTCCGCCCCCGTCAGCGTCTGCCGATTGAACAGGTCGCCGCCCTCGATCTTGAAGCGCAGATAGCGATCGGGGAAGCCGTCCCACCAGTAGAGCCGGAACTCGTTCATGTCGGTGACGATCGCGTAACGCGGCTGCACCGGCTCGTTGCCGAACAGCCCCCGCCGGGCGTTCCACAGATAGTCGCGCGCCTGCATCACGGTCGAGCGCGTGTTGCCCTTCCGGGCCTGCGGGGCGTCCAGGCCCGAGCGGATGTCCTTGAACTCGCACACGACCTGCGGGGTGTTCGGCCGGTTGCCGCCGAACAACCCGAGCGCCAGGTCCGCCTCGCCCCGGTTGCCGGTCTGTCCCGCGCCGGCGATCGTGAACTTGGGCCATAGCTCGAAGCCGCCCTCCTGCCCCGTATCGAATCGATAGCCCCACAGCTCGGCGAAGAACGCCTGCGTGAACGCCGCCTCCGCCTGGGTCTCGCGCTTCAGCTCGCGCGCGGCCCATTGTGCCAGCCGCGCGCGCACGGCGTCGTCGACTCCGGCGACCACATAGTCTTCATATTCGTACGCCAGCTCGGCCTTCAGAAACTCACGGTCGAGCAGCGGCTTGAAACGTTCGGGTGTCACGAAGTGCCTTTGTGCGGATGAGCCGCTCAGAGATCGCGGTCCAACGGCAACGTGACGTGTATAAAACCCGCTGATAACCGCTCAGGGCGCGCGGTCCAACGGCAATTCGGGGATCGGATCGGCCCCCTCGAAGCGCGCAATCGCCCAAAGATCGAACTCGGACGGGATTGCTCCACAATATTGCCGTACGGTTGCTTCACGGACATGCGACACCGCGTTAGACGATGCCATGGCGGACGAGCAACTCGGCTTTGGTTTCGGCGACGATCGGCCGGCTGCCGACCGGCCGCTGTTCGACCCGGACGAGATCCGCGCGGATGCGCTCGCCCTGCTCGAACAGGCGCGGCGCTGCACGCGCGAGGGACCGTGGGATGCGGACGAGCTGAAATACCGGCGCATCATGTTCCCCGCACCTGGTCAGTTGGATTCCCGACGAGGCGGAGCGCGCGCAGCTGTGCTGCGATTTCAGACGCGAGCTGGAGCGCATCGCGCTGCTGCTCGCCGCCTAAAGAACGATCCACCGTGGTGAACCCTTGCTCGTCACCCCGGGCTCGCCCCGCAGTCCCGATCGCACTCGAAGCCGCAGCACATCGGAACCCCGGCTCACGGCCGGGGTGGCGGGATGGCTTGGCCGATCGCCTCAAGCCGGACAACCCTACCGCTTCCTCCCCACCCCCCGCCGCGCCGCCCGCGCGTTCTGCAGCCCCCGCGCCTGCGCCTCCTGCGTCAGCGCCTCGCGCATCGCGCCGCCATGCGGGCGGCCGGCGTTGGCGGCCGTCCTGGCCGGGTCCGCCTGCGACCAGCCCTGCACCTGGCTCAGATCCGGCAGCATGATCGGCGGCGGCGCCAGGCGTTCGAGGCGGGCCGCGATGCGCGCCGCCTCGCGCGCCAGCGTCTCCTCCGCGTCGGCGGCCAGCCGCGCGCCGTAGAGCCGCCTCATCCTGGCCGAGCGCAGGTCGCCGGTCTCGCCGGGCAGCAGGCGACGGGAGAGGACGGTCTCCCGCCAGTGGACCTCGCGATGATGGAGGTGGAGCAGCTGCAGCGCCTGGGCGGGGGTCATCGGCGGGAGCGCGGGCGGCTCGTTGGCGCGCCACGCGGCATCCTCGCCCGAGCCGGGCAGCCAGCTTTCGAGGAGGGCGCTCTCCAGCCGTTCATACCCCTGCGCGAGCGCCGCGCGGACCTCGCGCGCGAAGGCGGGGTTGGCGCGGCGGCGCTTGTTGAAGGCGGCGGCCGAGGCGCCGGCGGCGGCGGCCGAGAGGCTGATGTTGGCGGTGGCTGACAGCGCGAGCAGGAAGCGCTGCTCGCCGGCACGCGTCACGGCATCGCGGCGCGCGCGGCGGAGCTGGAGGCGGCCGTTCCGGCAGAGGCTGATGGTGGTCTGATCGGCGGCGGCGCGGTCCCCCGCCCCGCCGCCCTCCCCGCGGCCGGGGGCCGAGCGCGCGCCGCCCGCGCGGTGAAGGCGGGCGTGGGCGGCGGCGAGCGTCGCGTCCCAGGCCTGCGCGAAGGCGGGGTGGACCTTGCGGCGGGCGTGCAGCGTGCGGTCGCTCACGCCGATCGCGCGGGCGGCGGCCTGGGCATTGCCGGTGCGGGCGAGCTCGCGCAGGAAGGCGGCGTGCTGCCCGCGCTGGGCGGGGGTGAGCGGGCGCGCGGGCATCCCGAGCCTAGGCGCATGGGCGATCCTACATTGCAAGCCCTCCGTCACCCCGGCCTTGTGCTGGGGCCCAGTGCAGGGTGGTCCGGCGCTTGGGAGCCGCTCGCGGCGATGGGCTCGACCGCCGGTGATGCCGGCACAAGGCCGGCATGACAGAGCCGGTTGGCGCGACTTGCCTTGGCGGGACCTCGGCGCTATCTCCCCGTTCATCCCTATAGCGTGGATGACCTCGCAGCCGCCCGGCGGCCGACGGGGCTTGTCCCGGAAACGATGCGAGCCATGGCCAAGACCACCCCCGTCGAGTTCGTCCAGCAGGTCCAGGCCGAGCGCAAGAAGGTCGTCTGGCCGACCTGGAAGGAGACGTGGATGACGGGGCTGATGGTGGCGATCCTCACCACCGTGCTCGCGGTCTTCTTCTTCGGCATCGACACCGTGTTCGAGACGGTCGTCACCGCGCTCCTCAAGCTCGCGCAGTAAGCAAAGGACACCCCCGGCCATGTCGCGCTGGTACATCATTCACGCCTATTCGGGCTTCGAGGGCAAGGTCCGCGACGCGATCATGGCGGAGGCGACGCGCCTCGGCCTCGACAGCCTCGTCGAGCAGATCGAGGTGCCGACCGAGACGGTGACCGAGGCGCGCCGCGGCAAGAAGATCGCGGTCGAGCGCAAGTTCATGCCCGGCTA
>NZ_CAXUEK010000094.1:0-8357 GCF_964250165.1 uncultured Sphingomonas sp.
CCCCCGCCGCCGCCGCCGCCGCCGCCTCCGCCGGCAGCGACGCCCGGGCCGTTCATCGTGTTCTTCGACTGGAACAAGGCGGATATCACGCCTGAAGCCGCGTCGATCCTCGACAATGCGGCGCAGGCCTACAGCACGACGGGTCAGGCGCAGGTCATGCTGGCCGGCTATACCGACACCTCGGGTTCGGCGAGCTACAATGTCGGCCTGTCGCAGCGGCGCGCCGACGCGGTGAAGTCGTACCTCTCGGGCAAGGGTGTCCCGGGCGGCTCGATCACCACGCAGGCCTTTGGCGAGACGCACCTGCTGGTGCAGACCGCCGACGGTGTGCGCGAGCCGCAGAACCGCCGCGTGGAGATCACCTACGGACCTGGCTCCGGCCAGTAATCCGTACGATCTTCGAAGAGTTGGGGGTCGGCCTGAAAGGGCCGGCCCCTTTTCTTTGGTGCGACCTTGCGGGCATGCGATGCCGGGCGTGTAGCGTCGCGGACGTTCGCCCTTCGAGACAGGGCTTCGACAAGCTCGGCCCCGCCTCAGGATGAGTGGAATGATCCACTGTCGATACATCGGACGCTAGGAACAGCGTCTCGACATCGCCCAATGCTGCCCGAGCGCCCCTCCCTCGGCGCGGAGCCGGCTACCCATTTTAAACGCTTCCTGACGCGAACGCGGCGCACGCGGTGGCCGATGCCCGCAAACGCGTCCAGCCTTCGCGCTGGCTGATCCCGTCCACCCTCTCCCAGGAGACCATGATGAAGAACCTGCTTCGCGCGGGCGCCGCTCTGGCGCTCGCGCTGCGTTCGTGCGCGCCGGCATTCGCGCAGCACGCCATCGTCTCGGCCGCGCCCGCCGGGTTCGCGCCCGAGCAGGCGTGCGTCGCCTGGTCGGGGGGATCGAACGGCGCCGGCGCGCTGATCCCGTGCGGTTCCCCCCAGGAAGGCTTCCAGCTCGCATCGGGCAACGTCGCGAGCCCCGCCGCGACGGTGTTCGGGGGCGACTATATCCTCGACCAGGCCTGCTCGGCCTATGGCAGCCTCCAGCTCCAGCGGCTCGGGCCCGACGGCGCGACCTGGATCACGTCGCTGACCAAGACCGCCGCCGACGGCGCGGCGCCGACCGGCATCACCATCGGCGGCAAGGCGCAGGTGCGGGTGGTGCTGAGCGGCACCGCCGGGTGCGCGGCCACGCTGACGCGGGTGCCGAACTGATGGCGCGCTATCTCGACGGCGCGCTCCGGATCGGCGGCCAGCCCGATCGCCCGCTCCTGATCGCGGGAGCGCCCGTGTCGGCGGCGGTCGGATCGGCCGCCTTGTTCGCGCCGGCGATCTCCGGGGGGACCGCGCCCTACGCGCTGACGCTCGTGTCCGGCGCGCTGCCCGCCGGCCGATCGCTTGCCGGCCTTGCCGTCACCGGTACCTATTCGGCGGCCGGCAGCTTCTCCTACGTGCTGCGCGCGACCGATGCGGCGGGCGCCAATGCGACGCTGCCGGTTGCCGAGACTGTGTCGGCGGCGGCGACGGCGCTGCCCGCGACAGGTGCCATGGTTGCACGCTTCTCGGCGAGCAGCATCCCGGCGCAGCCGGACAATAGCCCGCTCACCAGCTGGACCGACCTCATCAACGGCGTGGTCGCCACGCAGGCCGGCACGGGCGGCCAGCCGAAATACCGCACCAACCGATTGAACGGCAAGCCGAGCGTGCAATTCTCGGGCGCGCAGGCGCTGGTCGCCGTTGCTTCCGGAACGGCCTACGACGCCGCGCTCAAGAGCCAGAACTACACGATCATGATCGTCGGCCAGGCCTTGTCCGCGACCGCCAACGGCATGCTGCTCTCCGCCTCGCAGACCGCGGACAATCGCCTGCTCCTGTACGGCAACGGATCGCGGATCGGCCGCTTCGACGGGGTCGGCAACGCGCTTGCCGTGCCCTCCGCGCCGCTCGGCAGCGGGCTGTTCACGTCGGGCGTGACCTCCACCACGGGACGGACCGGGCTCGTCGCGGGCTTGGAGCGCATCTGGGTGAACGGCGGGTGCGTCGCCGCCAGCCGCTCCAGCGCCGGCCCGGCGAGCAGCGCCGACCTCGGCCTCGGCGGCGCCTCCAACCTCGCGGGCGGCTATTGCGGCGCGTTCGAAGCGTTCGAGTTCGTGATCTACAATCGCGAATTGACACCCGCCGAGGCCGTCCAGTTCGCGAAGTGGGCGTGCGACCAATACGGCCAGCCGTATTTCTACGCCTCGGCGCCGTTCATCTTCGTCGCCGACGGGGACAGCTCGACACAGGGCGCGAACGCCGACGCGGAGGAATATAGCTATCCGAGCATCGCCGCCGCCGCGATGAGCCTGCCTTATGGCGCGTACTTCAACCTCGGCGTGTTCGGCTGCTCGCTCACGCAGATGATCGCCCGCGGGGGCAACGACGTGGACCCGTTGCTCGGCGCGTTTCCCGGCAAGACGGTCAAGCTCGCCGGGCTCGAATGGTACAATTCGGAAAACCTGGGCGAGAACACCGCGACGAACAGCACCAGCTATGTGAATGCGCGCGTCGCGGCGGGGTGGTCGAAGGTCTGCTGGGGAACCTCGGTCACCTTCTCGCAGGGGGTCAATCCGACACTCTACGCGTCCGGCAAGCGCGCGGCGTACAATTCCTATTGGGCGGCCAACGCCGGCCTGGTGACGGCACTCGCGCGCACCGACCTCAACGCCAATGTCGGCGTCGACGGCGCATGCCCGGCCTCCGCCCCCTACGGCACCTATTGGTCGGGCGACGGGCTGCACCCGAGCGGACATGCGGGCGCCAGCGGCTACCGCGAAATCGCGGGCGTGTTCGCGCCGCTCGTGCAGGCGATGTGAGGGCCGTCACCCGGCTGCGTTCGGAACGAACGGAACGCCGGCCCTGATCGACCGCAAACCCCGTTCACCTATTCAACCGGAGAACCGACCCCATGTGGACCTGGAAACAGGCCGCCGGCGAGCTGTGGCGCGCCGGCGGCATCGTCGCGCGCGGCTATAGTGGGCTCAAGCTCGGCAAGAACAATCCCGCCATGGAAGGGGCCAAGGGCGTCGGGCCGATCCCCGAAGGGCGCTGGCGCATCGTCGGCGGGCCTTATCACAGCGGGAATACCGGCCCCTATACGCTGGCGCTCCAGCCCGAGCCGGGCACGAACACGTTCGGGCGGGGCGACTTCCGCATCCACGGCGACAGCATCGCGCATCCGGGCGCGGCATCGCACGGATGCATCATCCTGGCGCGCGCGGTGCGGGAGCAGATCTGGACGAGCGGCGAGCGCGAGTTCGAGATCGTCGCATGATCCCGCGTAAAAGACGGCCCGCTGCGTTAGCCTATGCGCCACGGGTCGCCGCCCAGAGCCCCCACCACCGGGCGCCACGCTCATGACAGACGTGCGCGCGCTTGGGAATGGAAATTGATGGTTAACGGCAGATGCGCCGCCGCGCCCGACGCGCCGCCGCCGCCGCGCGCGCAGCCGCCCGACGTCCACTTCATTCGCGAACAGGAGCACATCCGTCATGGCTGATACCCACGCGCCGGCGGCCGCCGATCCGCCGCCCGCAATCGGCTCGCTCTACCGCGCGACGCTGGGCATGATCGCGGTGCTTGGCGGCCTGCTGATCATCGCCGGCCTGTTCTTCGTGCGCGTGCCGGAGAGCAACAAGGAGCCGCTGATGATCGCGCTGGGCATCGTGCTCGGCTGGGGCGGCGCGGTCGTCACGTTCGAGTTCGGCGCGTCGGCGACCGGGCGCAAGGCGGCCGAGCAGGCGATCGACGCGGTGACGCGATGAGCGCGCTCAGTGCAGCCGGGAGGGTGGTCGAGACGGCGGTGCCGGGGCTGCGCGGCGCCAAGCTGGCGGTCCACGCCATCCTTGCCGCGCTCGCGCTGGCGCTGGTCGCCTTCGCCGGCTGGTGGCTGATCGGCCGCCCGCGCGCGGCACACGTCGCCGCCGCCACCGCGCGCGTCCAGGCGGCGACCGCGACCGCCACCTCCGGCGCCGCGCAGGACGCGCTCAAGCTGCGCATCCAGGTCGACCAGCAGCACGTCGCGATCGACCGCATCACCGAAGGGAACGCCCATGCCATCCAGTCCGCGCCGGGCGCCGCCATGGCGCTCGATCCTGCTCTCGATCGCGCCGGCCGCTTTGCTCTCTGCATGCGCGGCGCCTATCGCGCTGACCCAGGCTGCCTTGCCCTGCGGGGAGATGGTGGACGCGGCGGGTCTGCTGGAGCCGACGCCGGGAGCGGCACTCCCCAGCGATAGCAGCGCGGGCGGCTGGATCGCGTTCGGCGATCGCCAGACCGGGCAGCTCGACAAGGCCAATGCCGACAAGGCGGGCGTGCGCGGCATCCTCGGCACCTGCGCGAAGGCGGCCGCCGCCGCACGACCGCGCCCGTGGTGGCAGTTCTGGCGGCCGCCGGCGGGCCTCCCGCGATGAGCTGCCCCCATTGTGGCGCGCCGTCGGAGAAGACGGTGACGCGCGGGCGCTGGGTCGTGCAGACCGATCCCCCGCAGATCTTCTACGACGGCGCGCCGCTTCGCCTCTGGCCGATGCACCACCGCATCCTGACGCTGCTGATCCGCTTCGGGCGCATAAGCCACCGCGCGCTGGAGGCGCTGTCCGACGTGGCCGAGACGCCGGTTCATAAGGTGCACATCACCCTCATCCGCCAAAAGCTTCCGGCCGGCGTATCGATCCAGTGCGTCTATGGCTGGGGCTACGAGCTGCGCGAGGCTGGTGCGCCGGCCGATGCAGCGCCAGCCAGCCGCGCGAGTTCGTCCTGAAAGTGCCGGCGATCATGCTCAAATGTGAGAAGGAGCGGATCGAACACACCCCGCCGAACCTCTGCGCTCGCTTGCGGTTCCGCTTGGTCGAGGCGATCGATTTCGGCGGAGCAGCGCTCAAGTCCATTCGTGCAAACGATCGCGCGCACGCTGATCGCCGTCCGCTTGTCGATCGCCTTCTCGTCGCGCTCCATCTCGCCGATGAAGCCGAGCGTCAGCTCCAGCTCCGCGCCGAGTGGCTTGGGTCATACCTGCCGCTTTTCGCAGCGCTCGAAGTTCTAAGCCTTGCATGATGGGGCTCCTGAGATTAGTTATGCAGCTGGAGCCGGTCCGCTTCTCATGGCGATTCCCGGTCCCGTAGGTTAGAAGAAGAGCCAGATCGCTACGCTGATCTTCTCCAGATCAACCGAATGGATATGCCGAATGTTGGCGTTTTCCTTTCGGTTCCTCGGTCGGGCTGCAATCCCGCCGACCAGAGATTTGTAGGCTGGAGCCGACATTCATCAAGGAAATGTTGGCTCCAGCCTATTGTTCATGCCGGCTATTCTCCCGCTCCGGCCGGTGCTTCAATGAAATAGAGACACGTACGCCAGCCTGAGAGGCGAGCGGGGTGCCGGGTTGCCGCCCAGCACCGACGGAAGTGTAGCGCACGGTCACGCGCGGCTGCCCTAACCGCAAACCACGGGGTTTTTACAGGTCGCTGCTAAGCTATTGACTTGAAAGGCAGGTACTTAGCGGATTTTACACCGGCAGCTGCGCAAATCGGTCAGTTCCGGCAGCTTGGAAGGCTACCGCCCTGCCATTGAGCCATACTCCCTTGGTTCGCCGCCCATGCCGTTGGCGGGCGGCGCGGGTCAACGGCTTCGCGCGCCACGTTGACAGCCCCGTGGTGCTTCGCCATGGACGCCGCTCCGCGGCGCGCCGCTGGACAGGTGGCCGAGTGGTTAAAGGCAGCAGACTGTAAATCTGCCCGTGAAAGCGTACGCTGGTTCGAATCCAGCCCTGTCCACCAATCTTCATCCTGAAGACCCTCGCGAGACCGCACGCGATGCCGCGCCGGTCGATGCCGTCGATCGCCGGAACGCAGATCAAAGCGCGACGTTGTGGCGAAATGGGAGCCTTCGGACGGGGTCCGTTCAGAATGGGCTAACTTTTTAGCTTTAGCCAAGGCCTTAGCAAGGGATCGCCTGCCGATTCGTTAGTGGGGACATGCGATGAGGACGCTGTTGTTCGGCCTTTCATGTTCGGCGTTCGCAATGGGCGCCTCGTGCGCACACGCCGCGACGATCGTTCAAACCACTCTGGCATCGAGTGCCCCGCACGGCGGGATCGTCATCGGCACCTTCAACGGCTTCGACCCGCTGCTCGGAGCATTGACCAACGTCAGCCTAGACGTACAATATACCACGCGCATCGGCGTCTCCACCAACTATATCGGCCCAGGCTCCACCCGATACACGTTGAACTATACCGTTGATAATCTGCGGAACGCGGTCACCCTGATGCCGTCGAGCATCGGAAGTCCGCTGGGAGGCGCGACCTTCACCTCCACCGAGCCCAAAACGGTGACCGGCTCCATACGCGCAATGCCCGGCGATTACGTCCTTCCCGACATCGTATGGCAGGATCATTATCAGATCGATCCGTCGCTGATCCCCAACTTCGTCGGATCCGGCACGTTGCTGGCGTCAGGATCGCAGAGCTACGCCATGTCGGGCCTGATCGATCCCGTCCCGGGGTTCAGCAGCGTGTCGAGCCCGTCCGCCTTCCTGTCGGACAGCCTGACGCTGACCTACACCTACGCGCCGGCCGATGCGGTGCCTGAGCCGGCGTCGTGGGCGATGATGGTCGGCGGCTTCGGCATCATCGGCGGAATGCTGCGCGCGCGCCGGCGGCGCGGGGCGTTGCGCGTCTGATCGATCGTCGGCGGCCGAGCGGACCGACTTCGGCCGCGCGCGGCGGCTAGACCAGCGCCAGCACGCGGCGCGCCTGCGCGAGGTGCGGCGCGTCTACCATGCGCCCGTCGATCGACAGCACGCCCGCGTCGGGCGCGGCGGCGAACGCGTCGACCACCGCGCGGGCGTGCGCCACCTCGGTGTCGGTGGGGGTGAAGGCGCGGTTGATCACCGCCACCTGATCGGGGTGGATCGCCATCATTCCCGAAAAGCCGTCCCGCCGCCCGCGCGCGGCATAAGCGGCCAGGCCGGCGGCGTCGCGGAAGGCGGGGAAGACCGTCTCGATCGCCGCCACCCCCGCCGCGTGCGCCGCGAACAAGGCGAGCGCGCGCGCGGTCTCGATGGGAGGGGTATAGCGCCCGTCTGCCTCGCGCGCGGCGGTGGCGCCGATCGCGGCGGGCAGGTCCTCCGCCCCCCAGGTCAGCCCGAGCAGCCGCGCGCCGACCTCGCCATAGGAGCCGAGCGCGAAGATCGCCGCGGGGGTCTCGGTCGCGATCGGCAGAATCGGCAGATCGGTGTGCGCCGCCAGCGCGCGCACGCTCGCCGCGCCCTCGGCCTTGGGCAGCACGATGCCGTCGGGGCGCGCGGGCAGGATCGCCGCCAGATCGTCTTCGGCCAGGCCCCCGCCGAGCGGGTTGATCCGCACCAGCAGCGCCGGCCCCCGCGCCGCGCCGCGCAGGAACGCCGCCACCGCCGCGCGCGCCTCGGCCTTGCGCGCGGGGGCCACCGAATCCTCGAGGTCGAGGATCAGCGCGTCGGCGCCAGCCCCAAGCGCCTTCTCCATCCGCTCGGGCCGATCGCCCGGCACGAACAGCAAAGAGCGCAGCCGCATCATCCGCCCCCGCCGATCAGCGCCATGCGCAGGCACGAGCACACCGTCTCGTCGCGCTGGTTGGTCGCGGTGTGCGCGAAGGTGACGATGCCCGCGCCGGGGCGCGATCCGCTCGGCCTGAGCGCCGCCACCTCGCTCGCGACGCGCAGCGTGTCGCCGATGAACACGGGGCTGGGCATCACCACTTTGTCGTAGCCGAGATTGGCGACGAGCACGCCAAGCGTGGTCTCGCCCACCGAGATGCCGACCATCAGCGCGAAGGTGAAGGTGCCGTTGACCAGGATCCGGCCGAACTCGGATGCACGCGCGGCCTCGGCATCGAGGTGCAGCGGCTGCGGATTGTGCGTCATCGTGGAGAAGAGCAGATTGTCGGTCTCGGTCACCGTGCGGCGGATCGGATGCTCGATCCGCTCGCCCAGCTGCCACTCGCCGAACCATTTCCCCGCCATGCGCCCCGCCTCTCCGCCCGGTTGCCCGCCGCCGCGCCCGAGCCTAACACGCCGCCATGACCGGAACCACCGATCCCGCGCCGTCGCCGGCCGCGCCGCGCGTGCCCGATGACGTGGCCGACGCGATCCGCACGCTGATCCGCTGGGCGGGCGACGATCCCGCGCGCGAGGGGCTGCTCGACACGCCCGGACGTGTCGCGCGCGCGTGGAAGGAATATTGCCGGGGCTATCTCGAGGATCCGGCGCACCATCTCAGCCGCACCTTCGACGAGGTGGGCGGCTATGACGAGATCGTGCTGCTCAAGGACATCCCGTTCCAGTCGCATTGCG
>NZ_CAXUEK010000095.1:0-8312 GCF_964250165.1 uncultured Sphingomonas sp.
CGGGTGCGCTGCTGGACGCGCTCGATCGCCGCCTCGGCGGTCAGGCCGCTGTCGATCGCCTCGTTGATGCGCCGCGCCCAGCCCTCGTCATAGGCGAACATCTTGTAGGTCGCGAGCACCTCCTCATGCTCGCCGCCCACGCCGAACTCGGCCTGCGCGGCCATGCGGTCGATCTGTTCGCGCATCTTGTCGAACGCGGCGTAGACCCGGTGGCGTTCGGTCTCGGTGTTCTCGGCGACGGTGTGCTCGATGACGATGCGCGGCTGGTGGAACACCGCGAACCCCGCGCCCATGCCGTCGACGAGCTTCTGCCCGGCGATCCGGACCGGCGCGGTCGCCTGCGGCTTCGCGCCCGGGCCGGCCGCGGCGTCGATCAATCCGGCATTGGCGATCAGCTCGGAGAGCACCATTGCCACCGTCTGCAGCGCCTCGATCTCGACATCGGCGTAACGGCGCGGCTCGGCGTGCTGGACGGCGAGCACCCCCACCGCGCGCTCGCGGCGGATGATCGGCACGCCCGCGAAGCTGTGGAAGCGGTCCTCGCCTGTTTCGGGCCGGTAGGCAAAATCGGGATGGCTCGCCGCCTCGTCCAGGTTGAGCACCTCCATGCCCGCCGCGATCGCGCCGACCAGCCCTTCGCCCAGCGCCAGCTTGGTGACGTGCACCGCCGCCTGCGCCAGCCCGCGCGTGGCGAACAGCTCCAGCGCGCCGTCGCGGAGCAGGTAGATCGAGCAGACCTCGCTGCTGATCGCCTCGCCGATGATGTTGGTGACCGCGTTCAGCTTTGCCTGCGCGCTGTCGCGCCCGGCCATCACGTCGTGCAGCCGGGTCAGGATCTCGCGCGCGGAGGCGGCGGCGGAGGCGGGCATGAGCCGGTGCGTAGCAGGTCGACCGCGGGCGCGTCACGCAACAAAGGCTTTGTGGCGCGCGCGCAAAGTCGCCCCGCTGGTGCTTTCGCGGCCCGATCCGGTCATAAGATGGTGCCATGACCTTCTTCGAGAGCCTGCTCGCGTTGCTGCTGGCGGCGGTGGTGCTGCTGCAGGTAGCGCGGCGGCTCAGCCTCCCCTATCCGGCGATGTTGGCGCTGGCCGGGATGGCGGTCGCGTTCGTTCCCGGCGGGCCGACCATCGCGATCGACCCCCGGACCGCGCTGGCGCTGTTCATCGCGCCGGTGCTGCTCGACGCGGCGTTCGACTTTCCGTTGCAGGCGGCCGGGCGGCTGTGGCGACCGCTGGTGGTGATGGCGGTGGTCGCGGTGCTGGCTTCGACCGCGGTGGTCGCCGCGATCGGCTGGGGCATCGCCGGCCTGCCGATCGCCGCCGCGGTGGTGCTGGGGGCGATCGTCGCGCCGCCCGACGCGGCCGCCGCCACCGCCGTCCTGGCGCAGACCCCGCTGCCGCGCCGGACGGAAGCGGTGCTGAAGGGCGAGAGCCTGTTCAACGACGCCACCACGCTGCTGCTGTTCGGAGTGCGCTGGCGATCCAGACCGCGGGCGGCGCGACGGGATCGGTGGCGCTGCAGCTGACGCTGGCCGTGCCCTGCGGTATCCTGTTCGGGATCGGCTGCGGACTGCTGATGGCCTGGGTCGGGCGGCTCGTCGCAGGAACGCTGGGCGGCAACGTGCTCCAGTTCGTCAACGCCTGCCTGGTGTGGATCATCGCCGACCGGCTGCACCTGTCCGCCGTGCTGGCGGTGGTCGCCTGTGCGATGACGGTGGCGCGCCGGCCGGGCGTCACGGGCTCGCCGCGCAACCGCGTCCATTCCTTCGCGGTGTGGGCGACGGTGGTGTTCCTGCTGAACGTGCTCGCCTTCCTGCTGATGGGCATGCAGGCGCGGCTGATCGTCGCGCGGATGCCGCCGGCACGGCTGCGCGAAGCGCTGGAGGTGGCCGGCTGGGTGGTGCTGGCGATCGTGGCGACGCGGTTCGTCGTGGTGATGGGCTGGAACCGGCTCGCCGCCCGCTTTCCGTGGGCGCGCGGTCCTCTACCGCCACCGACGCTGGCGCAGGGCGTGCTGGTCAGCTGGTGCGGGATGCGCGGGCTGGTATCGCTCGCCACCGCCTTCGCGCTGCCGGCCGGCTTTCCCGAGCGCGACTTGGTGGTGTTGACCGCCTTCGCGGTGGTGATCGCGACGCTGGCGGTGCAGGGCCTGACGCTGACGCCGTTGATCCGGCTGCTCGGCCTCGACCGGATGGACGACCCCGCGCAGGAGCTGAAGGACGGGCGCAAGGCACTGACCGACGCGGCGCTGGCGCGGCTGGACGGCATGGCCGGCGAGCATGCCGAAGACCTGCGCGTCATGTTCCGCGCGAAATCCGGACCCGATCACGCCGGCTGGATCGCGGGCTATCGCGAGGCCGGGCTGGCGGCGGTCGCAGCGCAGCGGCGGGCGCTGGAGGAGCTGCGCGGGCAAGACGCGCTCGGCACCGACAGCTACTACCGCCTGCAGGAGGAGCTCGACTGGCGCGAGCTGACGCTGCTGCCGGAGGAAGAGCGGCGGATCGAGGAGGCGTGAGCTATGGTCCGAACAACCCCTCCTGCGACCCCGACGGCGGGTTCAGGCCCAGATGCTTCCAGCCCCCCGCGTTGAGGCATCGTCCGCGCGCGGTGCGGGCGACGAGGCCGAGCTGGATGAGGTAGGGCTCGATTACCTCCTCGATCGTATCGCGCGGCTCGGACAGGCCGGCGGCGAGCGTCTCCACGCCGACCGGGCCGCCGCGGTAGATGTCGGCGATCATCGTGAGATAGCGGCGGTCCATCGCGTCGAGGCCGAGCGCGTCCACCTCCAGCCGGTTGAGCGCCGCGTCGGCGGCGCGGGCGTCGACCAGCGCGTGCCCGGCGGCGTAGGCGAAGTCGCGCACCCGGCGCAGCAGCCGGCCGGCGATGCGCGGCGTCCCGCGCGCGCGCCGGGCGATCTCCGCCGCGCCGTCCGCCGCGATGGCAAGGCCGAGCAGCCCGGCGGCGCGCGTCACCACCCGCTCCAGTTCGTCGACGGAGTAGAATTGCAGGCGCACCGGGATGCCGAAGCGGTCGCGCAGCGGGGTCGTCAGCAGCCCCTGCCGCGTCGTCGCGCCGATCAGCGTGAAGCGCGGCAGGTCGATGCGGACGCTGCGCGCCGACGGCCCCTCGCCGATCATCAGATCGAGCGCCCGGTCCTCCATCGCCGGGTAGAGCACCTCCTCGACCGCGGGCTGAAGCCGGTGGATCTCGTCGATGAACAGGACGTCGCCGTCCTCCAGATTGGTGAGCAGCGCGGCGAGATCACCCGACTTGGCGATCACCGGGCCGGAGGTGGCGCGGAAGCCCACCCCCATCTCGCGCGCGACGATCTGCGCCAGCGTCGTCTTGCCCAGGCCCGGCGGACCGAACAGCAGGACATGATCCAGCGCCTCGCCGCGCGCGCGGGCGGCGGCGATGAACACGCGCAGGTTCTCGCGCGCGGCGCGCTGCCCGACGAAATCGTCGAGCGACTTGGGCCGCAGCGCCGCGTCGATATCGTCGGGCCGACGGGCGGGGGCAAGGAGACGGTCGCTATCGGTCACGCCGCCAGCCCGACGGGCCCGCGGGCGCCGCCCCACTCCACGCCGCCGCCGCAGCGGTCGGCGTTCGACGCGAGGAGCTCGCCGGCCCAGGGCCGGATCAGCGCGGGCGGCGGCAGGATGATCCAGCCCTGCGCGTCGCCGGCCGCGACATAATCGCCCGCCGCAAGGCCGAGCGCGGTCAGGGCGCAGACCAGCGCGGCGCGCTCGTCATGGTCGATCACCGCCGTGAACGGCCCCGCGAGGGCGCGGCCGGGCAGGAGCCGCTCGACGACGGCTCGCAGGCCGCCGCTGGCCGCGAGATGGGCGTAGTAGCGGTCCGATCGGTCGCCGCGGCGGACCGGGATGACCTCCGGCGCGTCGATCAGCATCCCGAGCCAGGCCGAGGGGAACGCTTCGACGATCGCCTGGGCGTGGATCGCCTGCGGATGGAGGGCGGCGGCGATCCGGCCGGTCGCGGCGATCGCTTCGGCGCAGGCGTTGGCCTGGGCGTTGAGCAGGCGTCCGTTGGGCGTGTTCGACTGGCCGGGCTTGCCGATCCGCGAACCGAAGCCGAGCGTCAGCAGCCGCTCGGCGTGGCGATAGGCGCCGATCTTGTCGAACTCGCGGCGCAACGACCCGTCCAGCGCCGCCGCCAGCAGGGGACGATCGGCCAGCGCGCCGATCGCCGCGCCGCGCTCGCCGTCGGTCGCTCGGAACCGACGGATGGTCCACGCGACCGTAGCCGCCGTCCAGTCGAGCCGGCACACCGCGCTGGACGGTCGGACGATCGACCAGCCGATGTCGACGCCGAGCACGGCGCCGCTCGCGGGCAAGCTCATCGCCAGCGCCGCCCCAACCGCATCAACGCCGCGCCACCGCAGGCGATTCGCGGAAATCCGTGTCGTCGCGCGGCATGCACGCTTTCACCGGCTGCGGTTGATCCGCGGCGAGGTGCGCGACCCAGCATTCCCCCAATACGGAGCAATAGCAGGCGGTGACGCGCAGGCGGGTGCGAGCCGAATCGAAGGCGTTCCACTTCGCCCGGCTGACCGCGCCGTTGGGGTAACGCCAGGTCAGGAACTGCCGCGTTTCGCCGGCGGGGAAATAGCTGCCCGCCACCGGCCGTGTCGGCACGTAATCCTGTTCTTCCGGATGCGGCTGGTAGTCGATGAGGTCGAAGGGGTCGTGCTGCGGCACCCCGTCCTTCTCGATCTCGAACGAGATCACGCGCGCCGTGCCGGTGCCGACATTGGCGACGCTGAGCGAGATGGCGCGGTCGTCGTCGCCCACATTGCCCGTGAAGAACTGCAGCACGGGCGTGGCGTTGGCGCGCACCAGCCGGCTGTTCTCCTCGACCAGCTTTTCCATCGTGTGGCCGGTGTGCTGCGCGGTCAGCAGCGAGGCAGCCGACAGCACGAGCACCGCGACGGCCAGCGACAGGTCGAGCCAGACGATGCCGGATTTGCCGTGGGCGACGTGCGGGGCTTCGGGTTCGTCGATCACGGGGGCTCCGCTGGGCTGGTCGGCCGGAGCCGGGACGGGCGGCTGCTCGGGCACGGCGCTCACGCTACCGGCTCGCCTTCCTGAGCGCCAGCCGGACGAGCGCATCGAGCGTGGCGGCTGCGCCCAGTTCCTCCGCCGCGGCGGCGACGGCGCTCGCCGCTTCGGCGGGGCGGAAGCCGAGATTGAGCAGCGCGGAGACGGCGTCGGCGGCTGCGCCGGCCGGGTGGGCCTGCGCGACCGTGGCGGGGCCGAGGACGACACCGCCCGCCTGGTCCTTCAGCTCGCGGACGATGCGCTCGGCGAGCTTGGGGCCGACGCCCTGGGCGCGCGCGACCGTCGCCTTGTCCTGCGCGGCGATGGCGCGGGCGAGGTCGGCGGGCTCCAGCGCCGACAGGATCGCCAGCGCCACGCGCGCGCCGACGCCCTGGACGCCGGTCAGCAGCCGGAACCAGTCGCGCTCGTCCGCCCGCGCGAAGCCGACCAGGCGCAGGAAGTCCTCCGCGACCAGCAGTTCGGTGAACAGCGTTGCCGCCTCACCGACGGCGCCAAGCGTGGCGAGCGTGCGACTGGAGCAGCCGACCAGATAGCCGACGCCCGCGACATCAATGACCGCGTAGTCGACGCCGGTCGAGTCGAGGCGGCCTTTCAGGTGCGCGATCATCGGCCCGCCCGGCGGGCCTGGACACTACGCCCTCCCCGATATGCCCATGTCCGCGACGCGCACTCGACGGGGCGAGCAGCGGCTGGAGCATGGGCAGGGCGGCGGCGTCCGGTCATCGCACCGGCATAGGCAGAAGCAGCGCAGGTAGGAAAGGCTCCAGGCCGCCCTCGCCGCGCCGATGCCAGATGGTGCGCGTGGCCGATCGCGACCGCGAGCTCGTCGGCGGCGTCGGGACCCACGATCGTCGCGCCGGGCGGCAGGCGCGCGACATGGCGGGCGGGTAGCAGCTTCTCCCCGGGACAGGGAGGGGGACCATCGCGCCAGCGATGGTGGAGGGGGCTCCGGGCGGAGCGGGTCACTGGGAGCGGAGCCCCCTTCACCACGCCGCCCCGGGAAGGATCAGCCCAGTCGGCGCGCGCTCGCCAGATGGTGCGCGTGGCAGATCGCGACCGCCAGCGCATCGGCGGCGTCGGGGCCCGCGATCGTCGCGCCGGGCAGCAGGCGCGCGACCATCGCGTGGACCTGCGGCTTCTCGGCGTTGCCGACGCCCACCACCGCCTTCTTCACGAGCCGTGCGGCGTATTCGCCGGGATCGATCCCGGCGCGCGCGACTGCGAGCAGCACGACGCCGCGGGCCTGCCCCAGCTTGAGCGTCGATTGGGGGTTGGTGTTGACGAACACCTCCTCCACCGCGGCCGCCTGCGGGCCGTGATCGGCGAGCAGCGCGGCGAGCATGGTGTCGAGATGGGCGAGGCGGCGGGCGAGCGGTTCCTTCGCGTCGGTCTTCAGCTGGCCGTTGGCGAGATGCGACAGCCGGTTGCCCTCGGCGCGGATCACGCCCCAGCCGGTCGTGCCGAGGCCGGGGTCGAGGCCGAGGACGATCATTCGTCTCGTCCTCCCCGAGCTTGCTCGGGGAGGGGGACCGCTCGCCGTAGGCGAGTGGTGGAGGGGAAGGCGGTCGCAGACCGCCGCTGGCGCGGCAGCCCCTCCACCGCTCGCGCGAAGAGCGCGAGCGGTCCCCCTCCCCCAGCAAGCTGGGGGAGGACCATGCGGCTGATCACCCCAGCCGCTCCAGCACGGCGTCGGAAATCTCGTAATTCCCCCACACCTGCTGCACGTCGTCGTCGTCGTCGAGGCCGTCGATCAGCTTGAACAACGTCGCCGCATCGCCCTCGCCCACGTCCACCGTCGTCTGCGGCCGCCAGGCGAGCTTGGCGCCCTCGGCCTCGCCCAGCACCGGCTCCAGCGCGCGCGCGACCTCGTGCAGGTCGGCCTGCGCCGTCCAGATCTCGTGGCCGTCCTCGGACGACGTCACGTCCTCCGCGCCGGCCTCCAGCGCCGCCTCGAACACCGTGTCCGCATCGCCGGCCTTGGCCGGGTAGCTGATGAGGCCCATCCGGTCGAAGCCGTGACTGACCGATCCCGACGCACCCAGATTGCCGCCGTTCTTCGACACGATGGTGCGCACGTTGGTGGCGGTGCGGTTGCGGTTGTCGGTCAGCGCCTCGATGATGAGCGACACGCCGCCGGGGCCGAAGCCCTCGTAGCGGATCTCCTCATAGGTCTCCGCGTCGCCGCGGCTGGCCTTGTCGATCGAGCGCTGGATGTTGTCCTTGGGCATCGACGCCGCCTTGGCCGCATTGACGGCGGCGCGCAGCCGCGCGTTCATGTCGGGATCGGGCAGGCCCATCTTGGCCGCCACCGTGATCTCGCGGCTGAGCTTGGAAAAGGCGCCGGAGCGTTTCTTGTCCTGCGCGCCCTTGCGATGCATGATGTTCTTGAACTTGGAATGACCTGCCATGAAAACCCCGCAAAGTGGTACTTCGCGGGACCCCATGAGGGGTGGCGGACCCGCAAGCGTGATGAGCGGCCCTTAAGACCCCCGGGGCTCCCGCGCCAGCGCGTCGATCTTCGCCTCCAGCGCCGCGAGCCGCTCGATCACCGCATGGTCGAGCTTGTGGTGGAGCCGCAGGATGTCGAGCTCCGCGCGCAGGTTCGTCTCATAGTCGAGGCTGGCCGCCAGCCGGTCCTTCGACGCCTGGCGGTTCTGGCTCATCATGATGACGGGCGCCTGCACGGCGGCCAGCGCCGACAGCATCAGGTTGAGAAAGATGAACGGATACGGGTCGAACGTCAGGCCGAAATGCCTCAGCACGTCCGAGTTGAGCAGCATCCACCCGAACAGCACGGCCGAAAAGCCGATGATGAACCCCCACGAGCCGCCGATCGCGGCGACGCGGTCCGCCAGCCGCTCGCCGACGCTGGAGCGCTCGTCCGCGACGTCGGCCGCATCGCGGCTGACCAGCGTGCCCTGCTCGATCGCAGCGAGGACGCGGCGCTCTTCGGGATCGAGCCCCGCCGCCGGCTTGCGCAGCAGGTGGTGCGCCAGCTCTGCAACGGGGGGCGGCGGTGCCGCCATCAGTGCAGCCCGAGCGCCTTGCGATAGGTCTCCATCAGCGCGTCCGCCTCGTCGCGGTGGTGCTTCTCCATCTTCCGCAAGCGGATGATCGACCGCATCGTCTTGACGTCGAACCCGGTCGACTTCGCTTCGGCATAGACGTCCTTGATGTCGTCGGCGAAGCCGCGCTTCTCCTCCTCCAGCCGCTCGATGCGCTCGATGAACTGGCG
>NZ_CAXUEK010000096.1:0-2559 GCF_964250165.1 uncultured Sphingomonas sp.
GCGAGCGGTCGAGCGCCCACAGATCCGCCACCTCCTCCACCACGCACAGCGCGCGCGCGTCGCGGCGCGGATCGGCGCAGACCCCGCACGGATCGCTGGTGTCGACATTGCCGCAGGTCGAGCAGGTGGCGAGGTTCGCCTCCACCGCCTGCAGCGCGGCCAGCAGTGGCCCGAGCGCAGCCTCGCGGCGCTTGAGCAGGTGCAGCACCGCGCGGCGCGCCGAGCGCGGCCCGAGCCCGGGCAGCCGGGCCAGCGCCTGGGCGAGCGTCTCGATCTCGGGGGAAGCCATAACCGGCAGTTAGGCCGGACGACAGAAATCGCTAGAGAAGAAGGTCAGCCGATCAGCTTCAAGAACGCCGCCGCCGCACCGAACAGCGCCACCGCCGAAGCGACAGCCGCAAGGTATACCCGCCAAGGCTCGAACTTGGCGTTGAGCTTGATCTGCGTGATCTCTGCCTGCATTTTATCGATCCGGGCGATCTGCTCGCGAAGGTTGAGCGCCGGCTCTTGGTCAGGGACAATCGTCGCCATTTCACAATCTCCGCTCGCGATATAGCAGCGATCGCTATGTTTGCGAGCCCGTAGTACCCGTGCGATAGACCATCATGCGCGTCGTTTTCATGGGAACGCCCGCCTTCGCGGTGCCGACGCTCGATGCGCTGGTCGACGCCGGGCACGAGGTCCTCGCCGCCTATACCCAGCCGCCGCGGCCCGGCGGGCGGCGCGGGCGCGCGTCGGTCCCCTCCCCCGTCCAGCGGCGGGCGGAGGCGCTGGGGGTGCCGGTGCGGTCGCCCGTATCGCTGCGCACCGCCGAGGTGCAGGCGGCGCTGGCGGCGCTGGCGCCGGAGGTCGGCGTGGTCGCGGCCTATGGCCTGATCCTGCCGTCCGCGGTGCTCGACGTGGCGCCGCGCGGCTTCCTGAACGTCCACGGCTCGCTGCTGCCGCGCTGGCGGGGCGCGGCGCCGGTGCAGCGCGCGATCCTGGCGGGCGACGCCGAGACGGGCGTGTGCATCATGCTGATGGAGGCGGGGCTCGATACCGGGCCGGTGCTGCTCGACGGGCGACTCCCGATCGCGGGCCGCACCGCGGGCGAGCTGGCGGGCGAGCTGGCGGCGATGGGCGCGGCGCTGATGACCGAGACGCTGGCGACGCTCGACGACCGGATCGCGACGCCGCAATCCGACAAAGGCGTCACCTACGCCGCCAAGATCGACAAGGCGGAGGCGCGGATCGACTGGACGCGGGCCGCCGTCGACATCGAGCGGCTGGTGCGCGCGATGAACCCCGCCCCCGGCGCGTGGTTCGTGGTGGCGGGCGAGCGGGTGAAGCTGCTCGCCGCGGAGGTGCTGCCCTTCTCCTTCCCCGGCGGCGAGGGGACGACGGTGGACGATCGGCTGACGATCGCGTGCGGCAACGGCGCGCTGCGGCCGACGCTGGTGCAGCGCGCCGGGCGCGGGGTGACGAGCGCCGCCGAGCTGCTGCGCGGCTTCCCGATCGCGTCGGGAACGCCCGTCTGACACGCTTCGCGCTGACGGTGGAATATGACGGGCGGCCGTTCATGGGCTGGCAGCGGCAGGCGCACGGGCCGAGCGTGCAGCAGGCGCTGGAGCAGGCGGCGCTGGCGGTCACGGACGAGGCGACGGCGGTGCACGCGGCCGGGCGGACCGATGCCGGCGTCCACGCGCTGGCGATGCGGGCGCATCTCGATGTGGCGAAGCCGATCGCGCCGTTCCGGCTGATGGAGGCGTTGAACGCGCGGCTGCGGCCGGCGCCGGTCGCGGTGCTGGCGTGCGTGGTCGTCCCGGACGACTGGCATGCGCGCTTCTCCTGTGTCGGCCGCGCCTATGAGTATCGGATCGTCAACCGGCGCGCGCCGCTGACCGCCGGGAAGGGCCTGGCGTGGCAGGTGGCGCGGCCGCTGGACGAGGCCGCGATGCAGGCAAGCGCGGCGCGGCTGGTGGGGCGACACGACTTCACGACGTTCCGCTCGGCGCACTGCCAGGCGGACAGCCCGCTGCGGACGCTCGATCGGCTGGAGGTGACGCGGGCGGGGGACCGGGTGACGGTGCGCGCGGCGGCGCGGTCGTTCCTGCATCATCAGGTGCGCTCGATGGTAGGCTGCCTGGCGCTGGTCGGGCTCGGGCGGTGGTCGGCGAGCGATCTGGCGGACGCGCTGGCGGCGCGGGACCGGGCGGCGCTGGGGCTCAACGCGCCGCCGGACGGGCTGTGGTTCGTGGCGGCGGACTATCCTGGCGACTGAACCGCCCGACCAGCTCGACATGCGTCGACCAGCGGAACTGGCCGACCGGCTGCACCCAGTCGAGCCGCCAGCCGCCGTCCGCCAGCGTCTTCGCATCGCGCGCGAAGCTGCTCGGATTGCACGACACATAGGCGATCGCCTGCGGCCCCGTCGCAACGGCGAGCGCGGCGGCCTGGTCGCGCGCGCCGGCGCGGGGCGGATCGAGCACCACCGCGTCGAACCGGTCGAGCTCCCTGGCATCCAGCGGCCGGCGGAACAGGTCGCGGTGTTCCACCAGCAGCGCGCGCTGCGCCCGCCCC
>NZ_CAXUEK010000096.1:2569-7408 GCF_964250165.1 uncultured Sphingomonas sp.
CGCGTCGAACCGGTCGAGCTCGGCCGGAGTGAGCGGGCGGCGGTAGAGGTCGCGGTGCTCGACGAAGACCGGCCGGCCAGCGGCGGCGGCCTTCAACGCCAGCAGGGCGTCGCGCGCGCCCTCGGCGGCGTAGACGCGGCCCGGCAGCGCCAGCGCGAAGGTGCCGAGGCCGGCGAACAGGTCGGCGACCGTCGCCGCGCCCGCAGTCGCCTCGCGCACGGCGGCGATCAGCGCCGCCTCCCCGTCCGCGGTCGCCTGCAGGAAGGCGGCGGGCGGCAGCGGCACGGGCACCGTTCCGAGGGTGACGGTGGCCGGCTGCGGTTCCCAGCGGGTCTCGGGGCCGAGCCCCTCGTCGACCACAATGCGGGCAAGGCCGTGCGCTTGGGCAAAGGCCGTGAGCGCCTCGGCCGTCGTCAGGCCGGGCGGAAGTTTGGCCTTGATGAGCAGGTCGACGCCCTGATCGGCGAGCGTCAGGTGCAGGTCGGCGCGACCTCGCAGCTGGAGGCGTTGCGCCAGCGCCCGCAGCGGCGCGACGAGCGCGAACAGCGCAGGGTGCAGGACGTGACACTCGCGCATGTCGACGATGGCGTGGCTGCCCGCCGCGGTGAAGCCGACCAGCCCGCGCTCGGCGTGCAGCGTCGCACGGCGGCGGGTGCGCGGGGGCGAGAGATAGGGCGGCCGGATGGCGGCGGTCAGCCCCTGCGCGTCGAGCGCGGCGGCGATACGGTCGGCGACGAAGCCCGCGTAGCTGGCGTCGTCGAGGTGCTGGAGCTGGCAGCCGCCGCAGATCGGGAAATGGCGGCAGGGCGGCGGCTGGTGATGTGGGCCCGGGATCACCGCGCCGGTATCGGTCAGCGTGTCACCGGGCGCCGCAAACGCGGCGTGTCGCCCGTCCGCCGCGACGCCCTCGCCCCGCGCCGCGACGCGCAGGATCGGGCTCACAGCGATGCCCGCGCCGGCGTCAGCGCCCGCGCGAGATCGTCGGCGATGAAGCTCGCGCCGCACCGCCGCGCCGCCTCGGCGTGAAGCCAGACCGCGCCCGCCGCCGCGTCGAGCGGCGACAGCTTCGCCGCGAGCAGCGCGCCGGCGACCCCCGCCAGCACGTCGCCGGTGCCGGCGGTCGAGAGCCAGGCGGAGCCGCGCGGGTAGACGCGACCCTGCCCATCGGGCGCGGCGATCACCGTGTCGGCGCCCTTGAACGCCACCACCGCGCGGGCGCGACGCGCGGCGGCCAGCGCGGCGTCGATCTTGCTCCCGGCCGGCGCGCCGAACAGGTGGGCGAACTCGCCGCCATGCGGCGTCAGCACCGCCACGCCGTCGCGCGCCGCCAGCCGGTCGAGATCGAGCAGCTGCAGCGCGTCCCCGTCGATCACCAGCGGATGCGGGCTGGCGAGCGCCGCGTCGAGTTTCGCGCGGGCGGCGTCCTCGCGACCGAGGCCGGGGCCGATCACCACCGCGCCGATGCGCCTGTCGTCGAGCGCCGCCGCGGACCAGCGCCGGCGGACCAGCGCGTGCGGGCCGGCGGCGGCCAGATCGTCGGCGAGCAGCAGGCCGTAGCCCGCGCCGGCGCGCATCGCGGCCTCGGCGGCGAGCAGCGTCGCGCCCGGCATCGCGCCGCCGACCAGCACGACCAGGCCGCGCGTGTATTTCTGGCTGTTCGGGGTCGGAGGCGCGAGCTGCGGACGCGCTACGACGCGCCAGTCGTCGGGCGCGCCGGTGCCGAGATCGAGCAGGCGGACCTGCCCGCATAGGGACGCGGCCGGCTCCAGCAGGTGCGCAGGCTTGAGCGCGCCCAAGGCCAGCGTGACCTGCGCGCCCGCCGCGCCGAGCACGCCGCCGTCGTCCGTCCCGACACCGCTCGGCAGGTCCACGGCGAGCGTGAGTCGCGCGGCGGTGGCGAGCCCCGCCAGCGGGTCGGCGATCGCCGGTTCCAGCGGGCGCGAGAGGCCCGTGCCGAACAGTGCGTCGATCAGCACCGGCGCCGGCGCGACGTCGGCGAGCGCCTCGACCGGACCGTCCCAGCCTGCCGCCGCCCGACGGGCGAGGTCGCTCGCCGGCGGTGCGGACGCGGCGATCCGGACCTCGTGGCCCGCGCGACGGAGCGCGGCCGCGGCGACATAGCCGTCGCCGCCATTGTTGCCCGGCCCGCACAGCACCAGCATTTCCGCGCCGGCCGCGAGCCGCGCCGCCGCGCGCCCGACGCCCTCCCCCGCCCGCGTCATCAGCGCGAACAGGTCGATGCCCGACGCCTGCTCGGCCGCCTTCATCCCGGCGGCGATGAGGATCGGTCGGCCTTCGATCGGGATCATCGCGCCGCGCCCACTCTGGCCGGCAGGCGATACCGGTCGCCGGCGATCGTGACCTCGATCATGCTCTTGTCGAGCACCCGAACCTGGGCCGGCGCCGCACCGTCCGCCGTGACCACGCCGCGCCCCCCGTCGGCGATGCGCAGGCGATGGAAGCCGCCATCGGGATTGCGGACGGTCACCACCCCGCCCGGCGCGAGCTCGACGGAGCAGACGGGCGCAAGCGCGGCACCGGCCGGGGCGCAGGCGATCCGGTCGGCATCCGGCGCGGCCAACGGCTGCGATGCGGGAGCCCGATGGCAGGCAGGCACGATCATAGCGGAGCAGACGATCAGGCGGGACGCGACGCGCATGCGGCAACCCTAGCACCGCCGCCGCGATGCGGGGAGGTCAGAGGCTCTCCAGCGCCTTCGCCACGCCGTCCATCGTGAACGGCTTGGTGAGCCGCGGACGGTCGCGGAACCGGTCATCGACGCTCTCCTCGCCCCCGCCGGTGGCGAACACGAACGGAATGCCGCGGGCGGCGAGCGCCTCGGCGACGGGCGTGCTGATCTCGCCGCCGCGCAGGTTGACGTCCAGGATCGCCGCGTCGACGCCGCCTTCGTCGAGCCGGGCGAGCGCGCCGGCCACCGTGTCGGCCGTCCCGGCGGGCCGCTTCTCCAGCACCTCCAGGAAATCCTCCAGCATCATCGCGATCAGCGGTTCGTCCTCGACGATGAGAATCTGTTGCGGCTCCGTCATAATCTGCGCCCGTAGCGGTACATTACCGCATTTCCAAGCTCCCGGCGGGAATGTGCACCGCCCATGACCATTCCCGGTCTCGCCAGGGATTGCACGCCGTAGCTGATGCGCATGAACCGATCGGCTTGGTATGGGAACTTCACACCGAAGCGATCGCGCTCTTCGCCGCCTCGGCGAGCTGCTGGACCGAAAAGGGTTTGGGCAGGAACAGGACGTGGTCAAGGTCGATCGACTTGCGCAGCGTCTCCTCGGCATAGCCCGACATGAACAGCACCGGCAGATCCGGGTAGCGCTCGCGCACGTGACGGACCATGGTCGGGCCATCCATCGTCGGCATCACCACGTCGGAAATCAGCAGGTCCGGCCGGCCGCTCTTCTCCAGCACCTCCAGCGCCGCCTCGCCATTGTCGGCGGTCAGCACCTGATAGCCCTGCCGCACCAGCGCGCGCTCGGCAACCGCGCGCACCATCGCCTCGTCCTCGACCAGCAGCACCGTGCCGGTGCCCCAGGTGTCGACCGGGCGCACGGGCGCGCGCTGCCGCACCTGCGGCGCGGCCCCGGCGGCGTGGACGGGGAGATAGATGGTGAAGCTCGCCCCCTGCCCCGGTTGCGACGTGGCGAAGATCCAGCCGCCCGACTGCTTGACGATCCCGTAGACGGTGGAAAGCCCCAGCCCCGTGCCCTTGCCCAGCTCCTTGGTGGTGAAGAACGGCTCGAAGATCTTGGCGATGATCTCCGGCGGGATGCCGGCGCCGTTGTCGCTGACCGTGAGCGACGTGTAGTCGGCGGGCGGTAGCACGTCGTTGCCCGACGCGCGCACCTCGGCGGCGGTGACGGCCTTCGTCTGGATGGTGAGCACGCCGCCGCCCTTCGGGTTGGCCGTCAGGATCGCGTCACGCGCGTTCACCGCCAGGTTGACGACGACCTGCTCCAGCTGGCCGGGATCGGCGCGCACCGGCCCGAGATTGCGGCCGTGGCTGACGTCCAGCCGCACGGTCTCGCCCATCAGCCGCTTCAGCAGGTTCGACACCTCCGACACCACGTCGGGCAGCTGCAGCACCTGCGGCCGGAGCGTCTGCTGGCGGCTGAACGCGAGCAGCTGGCGGGTCAGCGCGGCCGCGCGGTTCGAATTGATGCGGATCTGCTGGATGTCGTCATAGTCGCTGTCGCCCGGCGAATGGCGCATCAGCATCAGGTCGCAATGGCCCAGAATCGCGGTCAGCAGGTTGTTGAAGTCGTGGGCGACGCCGCCGGCGAGCTGGCCGACCGACTCCATCTTGGTCTGCTGCTCGGCCTGGCGCTTGAGGCGCGCCTCCTCCGACGTGTCCTTGAGGCTGAGCAGCACCGCCGCCTCGCCCATGCCGCGCGCGCCGGCGATGGTGAGCGCCACCGGCTCGTCGGGGTGGTCCTTCAGCCGGATCGCCATGTCGGCGGAATGGGTGGAGCCGCCGGCGAAGCGCCGCACCGCGTCCGCCACCGCGCCCTTGTCCTCGCGCACCACCAGATCGCCGGGGTAGAGCGGCGGGTGCGCGGGATCGACCTGGGCGGCACGCAGGAACGTGTCGTTCATCTGTACGAAGCGGCCGTCGCGATCGACCAGCGCCAGCCCGATCGGCATCAGCGACACCAGCGTGCGGACATGCGCGGCGGCGCTGGCGCCGACGGCAGGCGCGCCCTCATGATCGTCGAGCAGCGCGACCAGCACGGGCGCGTCCGCGCCGTCGGCGAAGGGCAGCCGGACGAGGCGCAGCGGCGTCCCCTCCAGCCCTTCGCGTTCGAAGCGGACGAGGCC
>NZ_CAXUEK010000097.1:0-7268 GCF_964250165.1 uncultured Sphingomonas sp.
TCTCCAGCTCGTTGACGACCGCCTTCAGCCGCTCCTCGAAATCGCCGCGATAGCGGGTGCCGGCGAGCAGCGCGCCCATGTCGAGCGAATAGATGACCGCCGGCAGCAGCACCTCGGGCACGTTGCCCTCGACGATCTTGCGCGCCAGGCCCTCGGCGATCGCGGTCTTGCCGACGCCGGGATCGCCCACGTAGAGCGGGTTGTTCTTGGACCGGCGGCACAGGATCTGGACGGTGCGGTCCACCTCCGGCCCGCGGCCGATCAGCGGATCGACGCGGCCGTTCTTGGCCTTCTCGTTCAGGTCGACGCAGAACTGCTTCAGCGCGCTCTCGCCCGAGCCCTTCTTGTCGGCGCCCTTGGCCGGCTTCTCGTCCTCCGACGCCGCACCCTTGGGCGTGTTCGTCTCGGCCTGACCGCCCTTGCCGACGCCGTGGCTGATGAAGCTGACCGCATCCAGCCGGCTCATGTCCTGCTGCTGGAGGAAATAGACGGCATAGCTCTCGCGCTCGGAGAACAGCGCGACGAGCACGTTGCCGCCCGTCACCTCGTCGCGGCCGGAAGACTGGACGTGCAGGATCGCACGCTGGACCACGCGCTGGAAGCCGCTGGTGGGGGAAGGGTCGGTCGCCTGATCGACCTTGAGCGCGTCAAGCTCGGTGTCGAGATAATGCGCGACGGTGGTCTTCAGCTCGCCGGTGTCGACGTTGCACGCGGCCATCACCTTGGAGGCGTGCTCGTCGTCGACCAGCGCCAGCAGCAGGTGCTCCAGCGTCGCGTATTCGTGGCGGCGGGACGACGCGGCTTCGAGCGCCTTGTGCAGCGTGGTCTCGAGCGCGGAGGCGAAAGAGGGCATTCGATTACTCCTGTCGGGCCGCCGGGGGATACGGACCCGTTTCCTGCCATGTCGGTATGCCGCGGCGTCGCATCAAGCCGCATGGCGTCGCGCCGGTGGCTGGCGAGACGCGCGTGCCGCTCATCGCCTGAATAACGCGTCGGCGCTTGCCCGGTGGTTAACCGCGCGGTCCATCTTCAACCGGCAGCGCGCGATCTCGCCCTCCAGCGCGGTGATCCGCGCCTCCAGCTCCGCGACCGACAGCGGGTCCAGGTCCTGCCGGACCAGCTCGGCGAGCAGGTCGCCGGGCCGCGGGGTGGCATCGTCCACGTCCATGGCCGTTAGCGTTGACCGGCGGCGCGGTCATGTCAATAACGCGTGCTCCCATCGTCGGATCAGGGGCTTACGCGCATGGACCTACCCGAGACGATGCAGGCGATCGATCCGGCCCAGCCGGGCGGGCCCGAGGTGCTGGTGGCGGTCGAGCGGCCGGTGCCGCGGCCGGGGCCGGGCGAAGTGCTGGTCCGTGTGGCCGCGGCCGGGGTGAACCGCCCCGACGTCGCGCAGCGGCGCGGATTTTACCCGCCGCCGCCCGGCGCGCCCAGCATCCCGGGGCTGGAGATCGCGGGCGAGGTGGTCGCGGTCGGCGAAGGGGTCGGCCCCGAGGCGCTGGGCCAGCAGGTCTGCGCGCTGATCGCGGGCGGCGGCTATGCCGAATACGCGGCGGCGCCCTGGGGCCAGTGCCTGCCCGTGCCGCCGGCGCTGAGCATGATCGAAGCGGGAGCGATGCCCGAGACGCTGTTCACCGTGTGGACCAACCTGTTCGAGCGCGCCTACGCGACCGAGGGCGACACGGTGCTGGTGCACGGCGGCACTTCCGGCATCGGCACCACCGCGATCGCGCTGGGGCGGCTGTTCGGACTGACCGTGATCGTCACCGCCGGCTCCGACGAAAAGTGCGCGCGGGCTCGGGAGATCGGCGCGGCCGCGGCGATCAACTACAAAACCGAGGATTTCGTCGCCCGCGTGCAGGAGATCACCGGCGGCAAGGGCGTGGCGGCGGTGCTCGACATGGTGGGCGGCGATTATGTGCCGCGCAACCTGCAATGCCTGGCGGATGACGGCCGCCACGTCTCGATCGCGGTGCAGGGCGGGTTGACCGCGACGATTCCGCTGGTCGACGTGATGCGCCGGCGCCTGACGCTGACCGGCTCGACGCTGCGCCCGCGCGACGCGGCGTTCAAGGCGCTGGTCGCTGACGAGCTCCACCGCGCCGTCTGGCCGCATGTCGCGGCGGGCCGGCTGCGCCCGGTGATCGACCAGGTCTATCCGCTCGGCGAAGCGGCGGCCGCCCACGCCCGCATGGAGGCGGGCGACCATGTCGGCAAGATCGTGCTGGAGGTGGTGCGCTAGCGGGCGGACCCGCCGCCGGCGGGGGAGGGCGGCCGTCCGATCGGGGCGGCTGCCCCCGTCCTCAGTTGCTGTCGCTGTTGTCGTCGCCCTTGGTCGCCACCAGGACGATGGCGACCAGGGCCGCCAGCACGCCGATCGAGATCAGCGTCGTGGTCGGCACGGCCGCGCCGAGACGGCTGGCGCCCGCCGCCGGCGCGGCCGCGCGGGCGGCGGGCGACAGCGACAGGCCGGCGGCCGGGTTGGCCGGCGGCGTCGCCGCGGCGACGGTGGTGGCGGACATGAGCGCCGCGCCCGCGGCGACGGCGGCGAGGCCCTTGAACTTCGGCATGGAACGGCACTCCCTGTAAGATGACGCTTGCAAGATCACGGGGGCATTACCCGTGCCCCGCCCGGCCTCTCAAGCGATGGACGCGCGAATCCGCGTCGAAGGAGCGATTAGCCACGCTCTGTTGCTCGGATGTGACAGCCGCTTGCCCTCGCGCCGGGGGTGGACTAGACCAGTCGCCATGCAAGGCCGCCTCGATAAGGGGCGGCCGTTTCTTTGTCCGGAGTTTCCGCATGGCCCAGCCGCTCATGCCCCACGCGACCGCCTCGTGGATGGTCGACAATACCTCGCTCTCGTTCGAGCAGATCGCCGAGTTCTGCGGCCTTCACATCCTGGAGGTGCAGGCGATCGCCGACGATACTGCCGCGACCAAGCTCACCGGCCGCGATCCGGTCCGCGCCCACGAGGTGACGCAGGACGAGATCGACAAGGGCCAGGCCGACCCGAGCTACCGCCTGCAGATGACCCGCGGCCCCGATCAGGTCCGCCGCACCAAGGGCCCGCGCTACACGCCCGTCTCGAAGCGGCAGGACAAGCCCGACGGCATCGCCTGGATCATCCGCAACCACCCGGAGATCACCGACGGCGCGATCGGCATCCTGATCGGCACCACCCGCACCACCATCGCCGCGATCCGCGATCGCAGCCACTGGAACATTTCCAACATCACGCCGAAGGATCCGGTGACGCTCGGGCTCACCACGCAGCGCGAGCTGGACGCCGCCGTCGCCAAGGCAGCCAAGGCCGCGGGCCTGGAGGCGCAGCCGAACGATCCCCGGCTGGAAGGCGACCGCGAGGCGCTGATCGGGCAGCTCCGCGCCGAGCGCGAGCAGCACGCCCGCGATCTGGAAGCGGGGCTGGTGCCGGCAACGCCGGACCCTAACGCGCTGTTCGACCCCTTTCGCAGGTAATCTCTTCCGCCGTCGCCCCCGCCGAAAGGCCGGGGTCCCGCCTGGAGGCCGGCTCGTCGGCCGGCGTGACCGGTTGGGCGTGACCTCCCGGGCGGGCCTTGCTACCGATCGGCGATGCACGCGCCTACGCTCACCTATCCCTTCGGCGAGAACACGCCCGCCCCCGGCGAGCTGATCGCGATCGCCCCCGGCCTCCATTGGTGGCGCGTGCCGATGTCGGGGCCGTTGAAGCACGTCAACGGCTACCTCATCGACGAGGCCGATGGCGGCATTACCGTCATCGACACCGGGCCCAACAGCCAGGTCAGTCTCGAGGCCTGGGAGGCGCTGCTCGCCGGGCCGCTGGCGGGCCGCACCGTGACGCGGGTGATCTGCACGCACATGCACCCGGACCATGTCGGGCTGGCGGGCTGGCTCTGCCGCCGCCACGCCGCGCCGCTGCTGATGACGCGCGCCGAATGGCTGATGGTGCGGATGCTCGCCGCCGACCGGCGCGACGAGGTGCCGCCCGAGATGGTCGCCTTCTGGCGCGCGGCCGGCTGGGACGATGCGCAGGTCGCCAACGCGTCCGAGCGCGGCTGGAGCAATTTCGCGCGCATCGTCTCGCACCTGCCGCTCGGCTTCGTCCGCATCCGCGACGGCGATACGCTGACGCTGGGCGGGCGGGACTGGCGCGTGGTGGTCGGCTCCGGCCACAGCCCGGAACATGCCTGCCTGCTCGACGCGGAGCGCGGCATCCTGATCGCGGGCGATCAGGTGCTGCCGCGCATCAGCTCCAACGTGTCGCTCACCGTCAGCGAGCCCGACGCCGACCCCCTCGGCGAGTGGCTCGACTCGATCGCCAAGCTCAAGCAATTGCCGGCCGACCTGCTGGTGCTGCCCGGCCATGGCGATCCGTTCCGCGGCCTGCACCCGCGGCTGGATGCGCTCGACACCGAGCATCGCGAGCGGCTGGACGCGGTCGAGGCGATTCTCGACGCGCCGCGCCGCGCGGTCGACTGTTTCGGCGCGTTGTTCCGCCGCCCGATCGGCCCCGACGTGCTCGGCATGGCGACCGGCGAGTCGCTCGCGCATCTGCGCCGGCTGGAGGTGGAAGGGCGCGCGACGCGCGAGGATCGGCACGGCGTCTGGTGGTACAGCCGCGCGGCTTGACGCCGGGTGCCGACGCTGTTCCATCGACGTTCCGAACGATGGAGGATGCGATGGCCGAGCTGACCTTCTACACCAATCCCATGTCGCGCGGGCAGATCGCCCGCTGGATGCTGGAGGAGGCGGGCGCCGACTATGAGACGGTGGTGCTCGATTACGGCACGACGCTGAAGGGCGCGGAGTATCTGGCGGTCAATCCGATGGGCAAGGTGCCCGCGATCGTCCACCGCGGCAACGTCGTCACCGAAGGCGCGGCGATCTGCGCCTATCTCGCCGATGTCTATCCCGAGGCGCGGCTCGCGCCCGAGGGCGAGGCCGAGCGCGCCGCTTACTATCGCTGGCTGTTCTTCGCCGCCGGGCCGGTCGAGGCGGCGGTGACCAACAATTCGCTCGGCTGGGCGCCGAACGAGCAGCAGCAGCGGATGGCGGGCTACGGCACCTATGACACGGTGGTCGACGTGCTCGACCGGCAGGTGGCGGCGAACGCCTATGTCTGCGGCGAGCGATTCACGGCGGCGGACGTGTATTTCGGATCGCAGATCATCTGGGGCCAGCAGTTCGGCTCTCTTCCCAAGCGCGACAGCTTCACCGCCTATGCCGAGCGGCTGACGGCCCGGCCGGCGTACGGCAAGGCCAAGCAGATCGACACGGAGCTGATCGGTCAGATGCAGGCGAAGCAGCCCGCGCCGGCAGGCTGAGCCGTCATGCCGGCCCTGTGCCGGCGTCCACCGTGGATGATCTGAACGCTCACATTCGCGGTCGATTGTCGGGGCAGGGCCCAGAGTGGACCCCGGCACTTCGGCCGGGGTGACGGGGTCCTTTCCGGCGGAGGCCGGGATTCGGTATCGGACCGCTGGCACCTGAGCCCTCTGCTCCGCCGGGGAGCATCAGTGATATTCGATCCGAACCTAGGAAGCCGAATATGTCCGCCGTCCCGGCAGTGCCGCCAGCACCGCGCGCCGTTCGTCCCACGATGCCGCGCTCCAGCCGGCGATTTCGGTCAGCGTGCGCGCGCAGCCATCGCACAAGCCGTCGTCGCCGATCACGCACACGTTGACGCAGGGGCTTGCCACATCCGCGGGCTCGGGCGCGACGATGTCGAGGAAGCCGTCGCTCACACCCAGCGCGCGAGCCAGTCGGCCAGCGCCTGCGGGGTGAGCGAGCGCGCGTCGCTGAGCGCGGTCTCGTGGCCCTTGTTGACCAGCCGGTCGGTGCGCGGATCGACCACCAGCACCGCGGGCACGCCCGCCAGCCGGCCGGTGATGCCGTAATGGGCTGGGATCTGCCCGTTCTTGTCGAAGCGGCCGACGTCCACCGTCACCACCTCATAGTGCCGCTTCACCCAGCCGTTCAGGTCCGGCAGCTCGATCGTGCCGGCCAGCAAGCGGCAGTCGAGGCACCAGTTGCCGCCCAGATCGATCAGCAGCAGCTTATGCGCCTGGCGCGCGCGGGCCTTGGCGGCGGCGACCGCCGCGTCGGCGTCCGCGCCTTCGGCATAGGGCAGCGGCAGCGGCTTGGCGAGCTGCTCGAAGCTCCGCGCCGCGACATGCGGGGCCGCGACGGGAGCGGCGAGGGCAGGGACGGCGGCAAGCAGGAGGAGGGGGATCAGGCGCTTCATGACGGGTCTCCGGATCGGGGCAGCGGATTGCCCACGGTAACGCGCCGCCCCCGCGGCGACGATCAACGCAAATCTTGCCCGGCTAGTAGCTCAGCGTCGCGCTGAGGAACTCGGGGATCGGCCCGTTCCAGCCCACGTCCGGACCGTCATCTCGCCCTTCGCGCTGGCGCGTGTCGCGGCGAGGAGCGTCGGCTTGGCGCGTCTCCCGCCGCGGCTCTTCCTGCCGCGGTTCGCGGCGCGGCTCGTCCCGGCGAGCCGGCTGCGCCGGTCGCTCCTCACGCGCGGGCGGCACCTCGCGCGCGGGCGGCGCCTCGCGGTCGCGCCGGCCCGCACGGGCAGGCGGCGTCTCGCGCTCGCGTCGGCTCTCGCGGGCGGGGGCGGGAGCCGGGGCCTGGGCCGGCAGGCGCGCGATGGTCTGCCCGGTCAGCTTCTCGATATTGGCGATGTTCTCCTCGTCCTCCGCGGCGACGAGGGTATAGGCGGTGCCGGTCGCGCCGGCCCGGCCGGTGCGCCCGATGCGATGGACGTAATCGTCCGGATGCCAGGGCGCGTCGAAGTTGAAGACGTGGCTCACGCCCTTGATGTCCAGCCCGCGCGCGGCGACGTCCGACGCCACCAGGATGTTCACCTCGCCGGTCTTGAACCGGTCGAGCTCACGCAGGCGTTCCTGCTGCTCCATGTCGCCGTGAATCTCGCTGGAACGAAAACCGCTGCCTTGCAGGCTCTTGTTGAGCTCTCTCACCGTCGTCTTGCGATTGCAGAAGATGATGGCGGTGGTCACCTCGGGCTGGCCGAGCAGGCTGCGCAGCCGCTCGCGCTTGCCGAACGCGCCGCCCGACACCGGCACCAGCGCCTGGGTGATGTTGAGGCTGGTCGACGCCGGCCGCGACACCTCGATCGTCTTGGGATTGTCCAGGAACTTGTCCGCCAGCTTCTTGATCGGCGGCGGCATCGTCGCGGAGAAGAGCAGGGTCTGGCGCTGCTTGGGCAGCTTGGTGCAGATCTCCTCGATGTCGGGGA
>NZ_CAXUEK010000098.1:0-7165 GCF_964250165.1 uncultured Sphingomonas sp.
TCGGGCGGCTATCTGGTCATCAACCCGACCGAGGCGCTGGTCTCGATCGACATCAACTCGGGCCGCTCGACACGCGAGCACAATATCGAGCAGACCGCGACCCAGACCAATCTGGAAGCCGCGCAGGAGATCGCCCGCCAGCTGCGCCTGCGCGACATGGCAGGGCTGGTCGTCATCGACTTCATCGACATGGACAATGGCAGCAATGTCCGGAAGGTCGAGAAGGCGATGAAGGAAGCGCTCAAGGACGATCGCGCCCGCATCC
The DNA here is from genome assembly GCF_964250165.1 of uncultured Sphingomonas sp. Classification (GTDB taxonomy): domain Bacteria; phylum Pseudomonadota; class Alphaproteobacteria; order Sphingomonadales; family Sphingomonadaceae; genus Sphingomonas. Next base: position 266 of record NZ_CAXUEK010000098.1, read on the forward strand.
AGGTCGGCCGCATCTCGTCTTTCGGGCTGATGGAGATGAGTCGCCAGCGGCTGCGCACCGGCGTGCTGGAGGCCTCGACGCGGGGCTGCCCGCATTGCGAGGGCACGGGGCTGGTCCGCACCGCCTCGTCCGCCGGGTTGTCGGCGCTGCGCCTGATCGAGGACGAGGCCGCGCGCGGCCGCGGCTCGATCCTGACGCTGCGCGCCAGCCAGGAGGCCGCCATCTACGTCCTCAACCGCAAGCGCGCCGACATCGCCGAGATCGAGGACCGCTACGGCGTCTCGGTCGAGATCCTGCCCGACCGCGAGGAGGAGGGCGCGCGCATGTCGGTCGAGGCGTCCGGCCCGCCGCCGGCGCACGCGCCCCGCATCGAGCCGCTGCTCGCGGTCGAAGAGGACGAGGAGGATCTTCCCGACGAGATCGAGGACGAGGAGGACGAGGAAGAGATCGAGGTGGAGGCCGAAGCGCCCCGCCGCGAGGAGCGCGCCGCCGCCGAAGGCTCCGGCGAGCGGGGCCGCAAGCGCCGCCGCCGCGGGCGCCGCGGCCGCAACCGCGACGAGGGCGCACCCGCGTCCGAGGCGGCGATTGAAGCCGGCGAGGGCGATCTCGATGGCGAGGCCGATCGCGAGGCCGAGTTCGTCGGCGAGCAGCCCACCGACAGCGGCGAGCCGCAGGAGGGCGGCGACGAGCAGGGCAGTCGTCGTCGCCGCGGGCGCCGCGGGCGGCGCGGTCGCCGTGGTCCGATCGAGGCGGTCGCCGAGGCCGGGCTCGATCCCGAGTTGGACGCGGAAGCACCGGCCGACGCGGAGCCCGAGACGATCGAGGCGTCCGACGCCGGCCATGTCTCGACCACGCTCGACATCCCGACCCGCGAGGAGGACGAGAGGCCCCGCACCCGCCGCCGCCCGCGCGCCCGCGCCGCTGCCCCGGAGGCGACCGCAAGCGAGCCCGATGCTCCCGTCGACGCGGCGGAGCCGGCGGCGGAGTTCGTCGGCGAGGCACCCGTCAAGCCCAGGCGCTCGCGCCGCAAGCCCGCGAGCGCGGCGGAGGTGATCCCCACCGGGGCCGACACCGGCGACGCCGCGAACGCGATCGCCGAGGCGACGCCGCCGGCCAGGGAGGACGGGCCCGCGGAGACCCCGATGGTCGCGGACGAAGCCCCGCCGAAGCGCCGCGCCAGTCGCCGCCGGGCCCCGGCGAACGCCGCGACGCAGCCGGCACCGGTCGAGGAAGCGGTCGCCGTGACGGTCGAGGCGGCACCCGCCCCGCCGGTCGCTGCCAACGACGCGGCCGAAACGACGCTCGCCGATGACGAGGACGGCTCACTCGACACCGCCGAGTCCCCAGAGCCTGCCTCGCCCGGCGAGCCGCCGCGGCGCGGCTGGTGGCAGCGCACCTTCGGCGCCTGAACCAGCCCTCTCCTCCCCGAGCCCGCTCGGGGAGGAGCGCGCGGGCACGGGATCGGCAACGCCCGAATGTGCTTCATGACCGGTTCAGCGCGCATGCTGTCCCGTGCCGCCTTCTCCTGCTACACGAGCGGCCGTGGTCCAGCGCGTTGAACAATCACCCGGCATGAGCCGCGACATCCTCTCTCATGGTCGGGACCCGCGCGCGTGAAGCGCCTCCTCGCCGCCTTCTCCGCCGCGATCCTGGTCTGGGCGCAGCCCGCCGCCGCGCAGTCGGTGCTGCGCGACGCGGAGACCGAGGCGATGTTCGCCGACATGATGCAGCCGCTCGCCAAGGCCGCCGGCCTCCAGCCGCGCGACGTCAAGGTCGTGTTGCTGCAGGATCCGGAGATCAACGCCTTCACCGCCGGCGGTCAGACCATCTACGTCAATTCCGGCCTGCTCCAGGCCGCCGACAACGCCAATCAGGTGCAGGGCGTGCTCGCGCACGAGCTCGGCCACGTCGCCGACGGCCATGTCATCCTCGGCGATGCCGGCATGAAGCCGGCGATGGGCATCTCCATTCTCTCGATGGTGCTCGGTATCGCCGCGATCGCCGCGGGCGGCGGCGAGGCGGGCGCGGGCATCCTGGCGGCCGGCCAGCAGGCCGCGCTCGGCAAGTATCTCGCCTTCTCCCGTGTGCAGGAGGCGACCGCCGACGCCACCGGCCTCAAGTTCCTGACCGAGAGCGGCATCACCGGCAAGGGGATGCTGACCTTCTTCAAGAAGCTGCAGAACGAGGAATATTACTGGGGCGCGACGGAGAAGATCGATCCCTTCATGCAGAGCCACCCGCTGTCGCGCGAGCGTATCGCGGCGCTGGAGCACGACGCTACGACCTCGGTCGCCTGGGGCAAGACGCCCGACACCGCGCTGGAGGAACGCTTCCGCCGCATCAGGGCGAAGCTGGAGGGCTATGTGCAGCCGCCCGAGCGCACGCTGCGCGACTATCCGCCGGGCGATCAGTCGATCTATGCGCACTATGCCCGCGCCTACGCCTATCACAAGGGCGGCTTCCCGGAGAAGGCGGACGCGGAATCGGCGGCGCTGATCAGGGCGCGCCCCGACGATCCCTATTTCCAGGAGGTACGCGGCCAGATCCTGCTGGAGGCCGGCAAGCCCGCCGAGGCGCTGGCCCCGCTCAAGGCCGCCACCGAAGGCTCGCGCTACTCGCCGCTGATCGCCACCACCTATGGCCACGCGCTGATCGCGACCGAGGACAAGACCAACTATCCCGAGGCCATGCGCATCCTGCGCACCGCGGTGGCGCGCGACGACGACAATCCCTTTGCCTGGTACCAGCTCGGCACCGTCTATGAGCTGACCGGCGACGAAGCCCGCGCCGCGCTCGCCACCGCCGAGCGTGCGAGCATGACCGGCGACAGCCGCACCGCCGCGCAGTCCGCCCGGTTCGCGCTGGCGGGCCTCCCCGCCAACACCGCCGACTGGATCCGCGCGCAGGACATCGCGATGACGGAAGGCGACGCGCTCTGCGCCAAGAACAAGAAACGCTGTCGTTGAACCGCCGGCCGTTCCTGCTGACGGCGCTCGCCGGCGCCGCGCTCGGCGCGGGCGCGGTGTGGGGCGTCGACCGGCTCGGCCCGGGCGGTGCGGTCGGGCCGCAGGTGCGCGCCTATCTGCTCGGCCATCCCGAGGTGGTCGAGCAGGCGATCCAGGGCATGCAGGCGATGCAGACCGCCCGGCTCGTTGCCGCCCATCGCGACGACATCGTCATACCCTATGCCGGCGCCTGGGCGGGCGATCCCAAGGGCGATGTCACCGTGGTCGAGTATTTCGACTATAATTGCAGCTATTGCCGCGCCAGCCTGCCGGTGCTCGCGCAGCTGCTCCGCGACGACCCGCACATCCGCATCGTCTATCGCGAGCTGCCGATCCTGGCCGAGACCAGCGTCGACGCCGCCCGCGCCAGCCTCGCCGCCGCGCGCCAGGGCCGCTACGCCGCGTTCCACCAGGCGCTCTACGCCGCCGGCCCGGTCAGCGCCGCCACCATCGCCGCGGCCGCCCGCGCCGCGCATGTCGATCCCGCCCGCGTGCCGGCCGACGCCGACGCCGAGTTGCACCGCAATCGCGCCGCCTATGCCGCGCTCGGCATGGGCGGCACGCCGAGCTGGGTGGTCGGCGATCGCGTCCTCTCCGGCATCCAGCCGATCGAGACGCTGGAGGCCGCGGTCGCGGCGGCGCGAGGGAAATAGTCACCCGTTCCGTGACCGGTCGCTGTGGAACAGGCGCCAGAGCCGGATCTGGCGAGCCCGTTCGCGACGCCTACCGCATCACGGGCAGCGTCACCCGCGATCCCGCGCACACCCGCTGCTCGGCCTTGACGTAGTCGGCTGGCTTCGCCCGTGCGATGTTGGGCACGAAGCGCTCCGGGTTGCGGTCGATCATCGGAAACCAGCTCGATTGCACCTGCACCATGATCCGGTGCCCCGCCTGGAAGACATGGTCGTGGTCGCGCAGCGGCACGTCCCACGCCGTCACCTTGCCGGGCACGAGCGGCTGCGGGGCGGTGTCGCTCGCCAGGAAACGCCCGCGCCGCACCTCCATCGCGACGGGCAGCTGATAGCCGTTCAGCTGGCGCTGATAGTCGCCCAGCTTGCCCTTCTGCCCGTCAAAAGGCTGATAGTCGTCGGGCAGCACGTCGATCAGCTTCACCACCATGTCGGCGTCGGTGCCGCTGGTCGATGCCATCAGCGTCGCCGCCAGCGCACCCGTCACCGTCAGGTCGGCGGTGAGCGGCGCGGAGACGTAGCTCAACACGTCCGGCCGGTGATCCACGAAGCGCTGGTCGTCACCCTCCCAGCTGCGCCAGTCGGGGCTGAGATAGGTGCCCGACATCGGCCGCGCGCGATACGGCACCGGATTGGCGGGATCGGAGACATAGCTGCGACAGCCCTCCCCCGCCGCCGGCGCGTCGAACGACAGCGAGCCGTCCGCGCGCAGATAGAGCGCCGTCGCGGTCGCGCCCGCCGGGGGCCAGCTCTTGTAGGTCTTCCACACGTTCGCGCCCGACTGGAACATCTTCACCGCCCAGTCCGGCCGCGGCCCCTGCCGGTGCAGCCAGTAGCGGAAGAACGGCGCCTGGATCTGGTCGCGGAACTGGTCGCCGCTGGCCGTGCCCACCGGCACCGCCCCGTTCGCGACACGGTCCCCCGTGCCCTGCCAGCCGCCATGGTTCCACGGCCCCGCGACCATCTGCGCCAGATGGTCGGGGTCGTTGCGCGCCTCGCGCTCGTAGATGCGCCACGAACCCCATGGATCCTCCTGGTCCCAGAAGCCCGCGACGTTGAGCGTCGGCACCGTCGTCCGCCCCAGCGCGTCGGTCCAGCGCTGGCCGGTGTAGAAGGCGTCGTGATCGGGATGATCGAGCAGCGCGGTGAACATCGGTACCGCGCCGTGGAAGTAATCGCGGTCGATCGCCTCGGCGGACCCTTCCTTCAGGAAGAAATCGTAGGTGTCGGTGACCGGGTAGAGGAAGTCCTTGTCCTGCGTCTTGTCGAGCTGAAGCGAGGACACCCAGTCGGTCGCGTAGGTCAGCCGCAGCGCACCGTTGCGGTGCAGGTCGTCCGACTGCCAGTAATCGATCCACGCCGCCTGCGGGCTCACCGCCTTCAGCGCCGGATGCGGGTGGACCAGCGCGATCCCGGCCGCGAAGCCGGGATAGGAGACGCCCCACATGCCGACCCGGCCGTTATTGGGCTTCACGTTCTTAACCAGCCAGTCGATCGTGTCATAGGCGTCGGTGGACTCGTCGGTCGCCCTGGCGTCGCCCGGATGCACCGCGGTCGACAGCGTGAACACGCCATCCGACTTGAAGCGGCCGCGCATCGACTGGAACACCAGGATATAGCCGTCGTCCACCAGCGACTTGTAGTGCTCGGAATACCCCGCCGGCAGCGCCGCGGTGGGCACGCCATAGGGCGTGCGCTGAAGCAGGATCGGCAGCGGCCCGGCCTTGTCCCTCGGCCGCATGATGACGGTCTGCAGCTTCGCCCCGTCACGCATCGGCACCATCACCTCCTCGAAGGTGAAGATCGACGGCGCCGGTGCGGCCGGGGCGGGCGACTGCGCGGGCGAAACGCCGGGTGCGCCAAGGGCCATGGGGGCGGCGAGCAGGGCGGCGAGCAGGATGCGGCGCATAGGTTACTCCGTTGACGCCAGCTGCATACTCATTCCTCCCCGGCACGGGGAGGGGGACCATGCGAAGCATGGTGGAGGGGGCTCAGAACGGAGCGGTTCGCTGGTGACGGAGCCCCTCCACCCAGCGCCGCAGCGCCGGCTTGGCGACCAGGTGGACGAGGTCGCCGAACGCGTGCAGCGCCATCAGCAGCGGCAGGCTGGCGGTGAGCAGATAGGCGAAGGCCATCACCGCCCCCGCGATGGTGGTCGCCAGCACGCCGCGCCAGCCCTGATAGCGATGCGCCGCCCCGAACAGCAGCGTCGCGCCGGCGAACCCCGCTGCGGCGCTCCCGCAGGCCTGCGTCGCCAGCAACGGCAGCAGCAGACGGAAATAGGCTTCCTCCGTCACCCCGGCGGTCGCCGCCACCGCCGCCGCCCAGGGATAGTCGCGCGGATGGCTGGGGATGAGCCCGCGCGCATCGCCGAACAGCGTTCCCTCCGGCCGCCCGCGCCGCGCGCGCCATGCTGTGAGGAGCAGGACCAGCGCCCCGCCGAGCACCACGCCGCCGATGCAGGACCAGGCGAGCGCCCGCCGATCCGCAGCGTCGAACCGGTCGAGGCCGAGCAACGTGCGCGCCGGCGCGAACTCCGCCGGCAGCCGCCACAGCGTCGCCCAGCGCCCCGTCGCGCCCAGGATCAGGACCGTCGGCAATCCGAAGCGGAGCCACTGCCCCGCCGCCAGCCGCCGATAGCGCCGCCCGTCGCGCGCGCGCCGCCCGCGCCGCGCCAGCGCGTGCAGCAGCGGCGCGAGCGCCAGGACCAGCAGCAGCGCCGGGAGCGGCCTCAAGCCAGCCGGTGCTCGCCCCTCACCCAGCGCACGGTGCCGGACGAGGCGCGCATCACCACGCTTTCGGTATGGACCACGCCGTCCCGCCGCTTCACGCCCTTGAGGAGCGAACCGTCCGTGACGCCGGTCGCGGCGAAGATGGCGTCGCCGCGCACCAGATCCTCCAGCTGATAGATGCGATCGAGGTCGGTGACGCCCCATTTCGCCGCGCGCCCGCGCTCGTCGTCGTTGCGGAACAGCAGCCGCCCCTGGAACTGTCCGCCGACGCAGGTCAGCGCCGCCGCCGCCAGCACGCCCTCCGGCGCCCCGCCCGAACCCATGTAGATGTCGACCGTCGTCTCCGGGTTGGTCACGGCGATCACGCCCGCCACGTCGCCGTCGGGGATGAGCATGATGCCGCAGCCGACCTGGCGCAGCTCGGCGATCAGCGCCTCGTGCCGCGGGCGGTCGAGCACGCAGGCGATGATCTCG
>NZ_CAXUEK010000099.1:0-6960 GCF_964250165.1 uncultured Sphingomonas sp.
CCCGACCTGATCGTGATGGACATCCAGATGCCGCACGTCACCGGCTACGAGCTGATCGGCGCGCTGAAGGCCGACGCGGACCTCGCCGCCGTCCCGGTGATGGCGGTCACCGCCTATGCCGGCCGCGACGACGAGGAGCGCATCCGCGCGGCGGGCGCGGCCGCCTATGTGTCGAAGCCGATCAGCCTCGCGCGCTTCATGGAGACGGTGAACGGGCTGCTCTAGGCGCAGGCGGCTCGGGTCAGCAAGCACGCCGGTGCGCGGGCCGCCGCGCAGCGCCTGGAGCGGACCGCGCACGCGCGGCAGCCCGATCAGGCCGACGGCGGCTTCGCCATCGCCGTTTACCGCCGCCGTCATGCCGGCCTCGTGCCGGCATCCACGCCTGATCTGGGCAGAGTCGTCCGCAATGGAGAGGCCGACTGCGACGCGAGTGGATACCGACAAGGCCGGCATGACGGGAGCTTCGGGAGAACCCGCCGCGGCGAAGCCGCGTCGTCGGTCCTCGGCAAGCCGAGGCCGGCCGAGGTTGGTGCCGCGACGCGGATTAGCTTCGCTAATCCGCTGCACCAACTTTACTTGATCTTCGCTTCCTTGAACTCGACGTGCTTGCGCGCGACGGGGTCGTATTTCTTGAAGCTCAGCTTCTCCGTCTTGGTCCGCGGGTTCTTCTTGGTGACGTAGAAGAAGCCGGTGTCGGCGGAGCTGACGAGCTTGATCTTGACGGTGGTCGGCTTGGCCATGGCCCGATGTCCTGAAAAACGAAGGAGCGGCCGACGCTGACGCCGCCGCTCCGATACAGCCGGGGCGCATGGCGCAGCACGCCGCCCGAGTCAACCGCGCCCACCCTTCACAAGCCTGCAACCTTTCGCGCGCATGATGCGCCGTGAAGCAGGACGGGGGACCGGAAATGGCGCAGGATCGCGACACCGTGCGGCGGGAGCTGGCCAGCCGCGTCGCTATGCTGGACGGGCGCGCCCGGCTGGCCCGGCCGCCCGAGCTTGCACAGGCGGTGGAGGACATCCGCCTGCTCGCCCAGCGCCATGGCCTGCACCCGACGGTGACGGTGGCGCACGTCATGGCCGGCGCCCTGGCGCGGGGCGAGCGCGGTGTCGTCGCCTGGCTGCCGCTGCTGCGCGACGCGGTCGGCGCCGAGCGGCAGGACCGCGCCGCCGGCGAGGCCTTCGCCGCGGCCTGTTCGGCACGCCTAGCGATCTGAGATGGACGCGCTGATGGCGGCGCTGGTCGCGGCCGCACTGGGCGGGGTCGGCGACCGGCCGCCCTGGCTAGCCGCGATCCTGGCCGATCGTTATCGCGCGCCGGGGCTCGTGCTCGCCGCCGCCGCGCTGGCGCTCGCCGCCACCAGCGGGATCGCCGCCGGTGCCGGCGCGCTCCTCGCCCCGCAGCTCACGCCCGAGGCGCGCCAGCTGCTGCTCGCACTCGCGCTGATCCTGCAGGGCGCGGGCGCAGCCTGGCGGGTGAAGCCGCCCGACCGCCTTGCCGGCTGGCGGCTCGGCGCGATGGCGACCAGCCTCGCGGGCCTGTTCATCCTCTGCTTCGGCGATGGACTGCAGTTCGTCGTCGTCGCGCTCGCCGCCCATTCGCCCGTTCCCGCGCTCGCCGCGGTGGGCGCGACGCTGGGCGGGTTCGCCGTCTTCGCGCCGGCCGCAATGCTCGGCGAGCGGGCCTGGCTCCGGCTGCCGCTGGTTGCGGCACGGCGCGTGATCGGCGCGGTGTTCCTGCTCGCCGGGCTGGTGCTGGCGCTCGGCGCGCTGCGGCTGATCTGAGCGCTACGGACCCAGCCTGAGCAGCCACAGGTCAGGGGGCGCGCCGAACCGGAGCGGGACCACGCTGGTCCCCAGCCCGGCGGTCACGATCGTCAGCCGACCGGGGTCGCGCACCGCGCCGCAGCGATAGCGCGGGTCGAACAGCCGGCGGTGCAGCAGCGGGCTCGTCGCCACCACCGTGCCCACCCAGAGCAGCACCACCTGCCCGCAATGCGTATGCCCCGCCAGCACCAGCGGTGCGGCGCCGGGCGGCAGCGCCAGCCCGGGCGTATGCGTCAGCAGCACCGGCGCGCCGGGCAGCCGCCGCGCCGCCGCCAGCGCCGCCCCCGGCGCAGCATGGCCACTGAACGCATCGTCCACTCCGACGATCGCCAGCGGCCCGCGCTCGGCCGCCTGGTTGGCGAGCACCGTCACGCCCGCCCGCCCCAGCGCGCCGGTGACCGCCGCCGGCGCGGTCCAGTGATCGTGGTTGCCCAGCACCGCCACCACGCCGAGCGGCGCGCGCAACCGGGCCAGCGGCGCGGCGAGCCCGCCGGCGAAGCGCACCCCCTTCGCCGGATCATGGCCGAACACGAAATCGCCCGCGATCAGCACCAGATCGGGCCGGAGCGCATCGACCTGCGCCACGATCCGCGCCAGCCGCGACGCATCCATCGCCGGCCCGCCGAGATGGATGTCGCTCAGCAGCGCCACCGTCACCGGCGCGGCGCCCGCCGGCCAGTGCGGCAGCCGCACGGTCATGCGCCGCACCACCGGATCGGCACGCGCATGGCGATAGCCGACGCCCGCCAGCACCGCCGCGCCCAGCATCAGCACGCCCGTGACGAGCGCGCAACGGAACCGGGCCCGCTTGCTCATGCGTTGTCTCCGCGATGCACGCCTTCGCCGCGCTTCTCGATGCCCTCATCTACACGCGCGGGCGAAACGCCAAGCTCAAGCTGATCGCCGATTATCTGCACGTCACGCCGGACCCCGATCGCGGCTGGGCGATGGCGGCGCTGACCGGCGACCTCGACCTGCCTGCGGTCAAGCCGGCGCTGATCCGCGCGCTGATCGAGGCGCGCACCGATCCCGTCCTGTTCCGCATGAGCCGCGACTATGTCGGCGACACCGCCGAGACGGTGGCGCTGCTCTGGCCGGCGCCCGATCTCCCCGTCGATCCCGCGCCGCTCCACCTCGCCGCCGCGGTCGAGCAGCTGCGCGCGATCTCCCGCTCCGACGCCCCCGCCGCGATGGCGGCGATGCTCGATCGGCTGGACGCCGAGGAGCGGTTCGCGCTCATCAAGATGGCGACCGGCAGCTTGCGCATCGGCGTCTCCGCCCGTCTCGCCAAGACGGCGCTGGCGCAGGCGTTCGGGCTCGACGTCGAGCAGGTGGAGGAGCTGTGGCACGGCCTCGCACCGCCTTACGAGCCGCTGTTCGCCTGGGTGCGCGGCGAGGGCGAACAGCCGACGCCCGCCGACACGCCCGTCTTCCGCTCCTTCATGCTCGCGCATCCGCTGGAGGACGGGCAGGTCGACCTCCAGGACTATGCCGCCGAGTGGAAGTGGGACGGCATTCGCGTCCAGCTGGTTCATATCGCCAATGCGCAAGGCGGCGAGACGCGGCTCTACAGCCGCACCGGCGACGACGTGACCGGCAGCTTTCCGGAGGTCGCGGCCGCTTTCCGCACGCCGGGCGTGCTCGACGGCGAGCTGCTGGTGAAGGGCGAGGTCCAGGGCGGCGCGCTCGGGAGCGACGACTTTGGGGGCGGCGGCGCCGCGAGCTTCAACGCGCTTCAGCAGCGGCTCGGGCGCAAAGTCGTGTCGGCCAGGATGCTCGCCGATCTTCCCGCGTTCGTCCGGCTCTACGACATCTTGTTCGATGGCGCCGAGGACCTGCGCGCGCTGCCCTGGACGGCGCGGCGCGCCCGGCTGGAGGCGTTCATGCCCCGCCTCGATCCCGAGCGTTTCGACCTCTCGCAGGCGATCGAGGCCGCGAGCTTCACCGAGCTGGAGGCGATCCGCGCCGGCGCGCGCGACGCGGCGATCGAGGGCGTCATGCTCAAGCGCCGCGACAGCCCCTATGTGTCCGGCCGCCGCGCCGGGCTGTGGTATAAATGGAAGCGCGATCCGCTCACCGCCGATTGCGTGATGATGTACGCCCAGCGCGGCAACGGCCGGCGCTCCTCCTGGTATTCCGACTACACCTTCGGCTGTTGGACGGAAGGCGGCGAGCTGCTCCCCGTCGGCAAGGCCTATCAGGGCATCACCGACCAGGAGATCGCCCAGCTCGACAAGTTCGTGCGCACCCACACGCTCAACCGCTTCGGCCCGGTGCGTGAGGTGGAGAAGACGCTGGTGCTGGAGATCGCGTTCGACTCGATCCACGCCTCGACCCGCCACAAGTCCGGCCTCGCCATGCGCTTCCCCCGTATCCTGCGCATCCGCACCGACAAGCCCGCGGCGGAAGCCGACCAGGTGGCTACGCTGCAGCGGCTGGTGACGTGAGTGGGGAAGCGTATCTAGCGTTCCGCTACCCTCCTGCCGGTTCGTCAGGACGCCTTCGATCGACCTCACCATGGAGGCGAATCTGGCCGACCTGGGCGGGCTGTCGATGGCGCTCGACGCCTATCGCCAATCAAACCGACTTCAGGTGGGCGCGTCTACCGCACGAAGTATATCTGATCCGCCGCGGACCAGCCGATCAGCATCGTGACCGGCCTTTCGCCTGTGTCGATCCGATAGCGCGACGCACTGCCATTCGGGAGAGGGTAGGTGTCGAGCAGGCTGATCTCAATCGGTTGATGCGCAATGCGCGGCCCCGGCGGACGCTTCGCGGCCTTTTCCGCCAGAACAAGTTCGGGCGCCAAGGTCGCTTCATCATCTTGTCCGGCCAGATAGGCGGCAAGATGCTTCGCCCGCTGCGATGAGGGCTCGGGCTGACCGGGAAGGCTCAGGAACGTCGTACCCGGACGATAATGTTCGATCACCTCCTCCAGGAAAGTCCCCATGGGGAATGCGGGGTCACCGTTGGTCTGGAAGATGGCGGTCAGTTCTGCGGCCGGGTAACGCAGGATGCGCGATCGGAAGCCGGGAACGCTGCCAGTGTGCGAGCGCACGTCTCGGCCGCGAACCTTCTCGAGAAACCATCCGAAGCCGTAATTCGTGACCCGCCCGGACAGGAGCAGGCCTGGTTCATACATCGACGCGAGCAGGTCGGGCGAGACGATCTTTCCTTGATCAACCGCATCGAGCCACGGCGCCCAATCGAGCGCGGAAAACAACAGGCCTCCGTCGGACATGTGCGACACGGCATTGTCCATGCGCGTCGCATGGTGGAGGATGCCATCGACCCAGTGATAAGGCTCCGCGCGACCAACAACGGGCATGTCGGCGGCGTCGGCCCGCGCCAACGGAAGCCCGGCCGGCTTGAACAGCTCGTCCTGGACATAGTCGACGTAGCTCTTGCCGCTGACTGCCTCGATCAGCCAGCCGAGGATCGCATAGGCCGAGTTGGAGTAGACAAGCGTCTCTCTGGGGCGGCCGATCGGGTCGGGAACCGATTTCATCAATGCGTCGTGATCGAAAGGCCGGTCCCAAGTGAACCCAGCCTCGTAGTCGGCGATGCCGCTGATATGACCGAGCATCAACCGGATGGGCAGAGGGTTCATCCACGCGATCAGTCCGGTCACGTGCTTGCCGATCGGGTCGTCGATCGAGAGCTTGTTCCGTTCGACGAGCCGGAGCACCGCGAGGGCGGTCACGTGCTTGCTCATCGATGCGATGTGAAACAGCGTCGTTGGCGCCACGGGCACGTCGAACGGCACCGATGCCTTGCCGTACCCGTAACAGCCTTCGAGGCGTCCACGCCTGACGACGGCCAGCATGGCGCCGGGGAGTTTCTGATCGACGCAGTAGCTGTCAAACCTGGTCCGCAACGCAGGCGGGAGGGTGGGCGGCGGGTTCGTTGCAGCGGCGGCGATTGCCGGTCGGACTGCGGCAGCGGAGAGCACCGCAGACGCAAGCAGCACGTCTCTTCTCGAATGATTCCCCATCAGTCCTCTCCCCCGCGGACGTGCCTCGCCCACCAGCAACGCCACTCCGAAACTCTGCCGCCCATCGGGCGTAAAGACCAGCCCTGCTCCCGAGCGACGTGAGGGATCGTGGCGCAACGTGTTTCCCTTGCCGAAAAGGAAGGAAGTCGAGCGGGAAGACCGGAACGGACGGTGGTCCTGCCACTGCTGACGGTTGAGTCGTTCCAAGCCCAGTGCTTGACTAAATCTGGTCGAAGCGCCGATGCACATGGTAAAAGGAATGCTGCCGACGCTTCAGTGACGGGTTTTGGATCGCCCGCCGCTAATCACTCCACGCAAGGGCGGGCGCCATCGTCGCGCCCCGCCGTCGTCCATACTCCCTCCGATCGTTCAATCGTCCTTCGTATGCACGTCCCAATGCTCGACGGCCTTGCCGTTCTCGAAGCGCCACATGTCGAACGTCGTCGTCGTGTAGATCTTGGTCGGGTCCTTCGAGTCCTTGACCGGGATAACATAGGCGACGATCACCTTGTCGCCCTCTGCCACGACCGAGACGAGCTGGGTCTTCATCTTGACCGGGATCGGCGTCGGCTTCAGCGCGAGCGTCTTGGTGAAATAGTCGATCACCGGCTGGAGGCCGTTCTTCACCTGCGGATTGTGCTGGATGTAGGTCGGGCCCAGCCACTTGGCTGTGAGCTCCCAGTGGTTCGCCTCGAGCAGGTCCTTGACGATGTGATAGGCCGCCTGCTTGTTGCGGTTGAGCACGGGGTCCTTGCTGAAGAACAGAGCGTCGGGGTTGGCGACGCCGACCACCGCCTCCTGCGCGATCGCGGGTGACGTGACGCCGAGCAGCGTGCCCAATATCGCCAGTTTCATTCCCTCTTTCATGGCAGTCATCCTTGCTTGGTGTTCAGACGCTCCGCCGCCCCGGCGAAGCCGCCCGCGACGATGGCGATATCGTTGGCGGCGACGGTCGCCGCGAAGCCCTGTTCGCGGCGATACAGCGCCGCGTCGACCGAGGTGGTGAAGATGCCGCATGCCACGCCCGCGGCGCGGCAGGCGGCGTGGACCGTCTCGATCGCCCGTTCGTGGCGGTCGTCGATGTCCGGGAAGCAGCCGATCGACAGCGCGAGATCGCCGGTGCCGAGGAAGACCAGGTCG
>NZ_CAXUEK010000100.1:0-6890 GCF_964250165.1 uncultured Sphingomonas sp.
GTCGGGCGGCCGCGCGGGTCGCGCTCGGTGACGAGCAGGCCGACCGGCTTGTGATAGAGGAACAGCCGGGCCGCCTCGGGCGCGGCGACGGGCTTGCCGTCGACGGTGATGCCGGCCAGCGACGGCAGCACGGTGGCGGCGGTGTCGAGCGCCACGCCGTCGCGCGCGATGCGCCCTTCGGCGATCATCCGCTCCACCTCGCGCCGCGACGCGATGCCGGCGCGGGCGAGCAGCTTGGCGATCCGGTCGCCGGCGGCGGGCGGGCGTTCGCCGGAGGTGGGCGCGGCGTGGCGTGGCATGGGCGCGGTCGATACAGCGGAACTTCATCTGGCGCGCGCCAAAAAGGTGCGACTCGGGCGCGAGCAGCGCGTTGTGCGGCACGGAAGGAAGCGGGCGATGATCTTCGGGCGCAGGCGGCGACACATCACCCGGATCCTCCTGGTCGAGGACGAGCCGCTGGTGGCGTTCGACAACGAGCATGTCCTGTCCGACGCCGGCTATACCATCATCGCCACCGTGCCGAGCGTCGCGGGCGCCGTTGCGGCCTTGCGTGACGACGTCGAGCTGGTGCTGACCGATGTGTCGCTCCCCGACGGCTCGGGCGTGGAGGTCGCCCGCGCGGCGCGGGACAAGGGCGTGCCCGTGCTGTTCGTGACGGGTGCCTGTCCGGCCGAGGCGGCGGAGCTGGCGGCGGGGTGTCTCGCCAAACCCTATGCGCCGCGCGACCTGCTCGGCGCGATCCGGGCGATCGACGCGCAATTGACGGGCGGCAAGGTGCCGAAGCTGCCGGACGGCTTCACGCTGTTCGCCGCGCCCGTGACGGCGGAAGAGCGGTAGGCCGGCGGCAGCGCAAGCGGACCGGCGGTGGACCGGGTTTCCTGCATGATGGCATAGCTGTCCTCGCCTCAATTTCCCGCTAGGGTCCGCCTCTTTCGCAACGGGAGCAAGGCTGGTCATGGCGACGGCGGCGGCGGATCGGCCGCGCGGATTCGGGCTGCTGGGCGCGGCGCTGAGGTCGCGCAAGGCGGGCGCGATGCTGGCGTTCGGCTTCTCCTCCGGCCTGCCGTTCGCGCTGCTGATCGGGACGCTGACGGCCTGGCTGGGCGAGGCCAAGGTCAACCTGGCCACGATCGGCCTGCTCAGCTGGATCGGGCTCGCCTCGGCGTTCAAGTTCCTGTGGTCGCCCGCCGTCGATCGGTTGCGGCCGCCCGGGATCGGGCGGCTGGGGCGGCGCAAGGGCTGGATCGCGCTCTGCCAGCTGGTGATCGTCGCCGCCCTGCTGGGCCTGGCGGCGACCGATCCGGCCGCGTCGATCGGCCGCTTCGCGCTGATCGCCTTCGTCGGCGCGCTCGCCTCGGCGACGCAGGACATCGCCATCGACGCCTGGCGGATCGACGTGGCGGACGCCGCGACGCCGGTGGAGCTGCTGTCCGCGGTCTATCAGCTCGGTTTCCGCACCGCGAGCATCGTCGGCGGCGCGTTCGCGCTGCACCTGGCAAGCACGATGAGCTGGCCCGCCGTTTATGCGGTGATGGCCGGGTTGATGGCGGCGACGTTGCTGGCCGGGCTTGCCGCGCCGGACACGCCGCCCCCTGCGACCGCCGCAGCGGTGCTGGGCACCGGCGAGCCGGATGCGCGGACGCGTGGAATCGCGCTGGGGGTCGTCGGCCTGTGCTGGGGCTGGGCGGTGGTGACGCTGATCGGCTTCATGGTATCGGTGCTGGCAGCGCCGCCCGCCGGGGCGAAGCCGCCCTCGACCGCCGATTTCCTGAAGCTGTACGGGCCGCTGATCGTGGCGGCGACGGTGCTCGTGCCGCTGGCGGTCGCGGCGGTGCTGAACCGGGCGAAGGCTGGCCAAGCTCCTCCCCGGGACGGGGAGGGGTACCGCTCGCCGCAGTCGAGTGGTGGGAGGGGTTCCGCGGCACGCGATGAACCCGGGTCGGAAACCCCTCCACCACCAGGCTTCGCCCGGCGGTCCCCCTCCCCGTCCCGGGGAGTAGTGGCGGCAGATCATTTGTATCGCGCCCTGGTCGCGCCCCTGACCGATCTCGTCGAGCGGCTCGGCTGGGGCGTGCTCGGCGTGATCGCGCTGATCCTCGCCTATCCGCTCTGCTACAATGTCTGGGCGTCGTTCGCCTACCCGTTCTACCTCGATTACATGCACTACACGAAGGACGAGGTGGCCTTCGCGTCCAAGGTGTTCGGCATCGTGATGTCGATGACCGGCGTGGCGCTGGGCGGGGTGCTGTTCCTGCGGCTGGGGCGGTTCCCGACGGTGCTGATCGGGGCGGCGCTGCCGATCTTCGGCAACTTCCTCTACGCCGACCTGGCGGAGGGAGCGGCGCATATCGACATGGTGCTCGGCGCGCTCCGGCTGGATCGGCTGGCGGCGGCGCTGGGGAGCGATCAGCGCATGGCGCGGCTGCTGCTCACCATCGCTTACGAGAACATCTCGACCGGGATCGCGGGGGCGGCGTTCGTGGCCTATGTGTCCAGCATCGTCAGCAAGAAATATCCGGCCGTGCAATATGCGCTGCTGTCGTCGCTCACCTTCCTGATCGGGTCGATGGGCCGGGGGCTGGCGGGCGAGATGTTCGACCGGCTGGGTTACGCGCCGGTGTTCCGCTGGACCGCGCTGGCGGGGCTCGTGGCGATCCTGTTCGTGCTGCTGGAGTGGTGGCGTTCGACGCGGGTCGCTGCACGGGCGGAACCGGGAGGGACCGGCGAGGCTGCCTAATCCGGCAGTTCGTCGTTCAGCCGCAGCGCCTCGCCGGCCAGATACAGCGATCCGGCGGCGAGGACGACGCCCTCCGCTCCGGCGAGCGCGGCCGGCAGGTCCGGCGCCGTCCTCGCGGGCGGGCCGAAGCTGCGGGCGAGGGCCGCCAGCGCGTCGGGCGCGTGGTGCTCGTGGCCGGGGACGGGGAGCGCCACCACCCGCGTCGCCGCCGGGGCGAGGAGGCGCAGCACGCCTTCGGCATCCTTGTTGGCGAGCATGCCGATGACCAGCGTCACCGGCCGGCCGCGCGCGATCGTGCGGAGCGCGCGGGCGACCGGGGCGGCGGCGTTGGGATTGTGCGCGCCGTCCAGCCAGAGCTCGGCATCAGGCGCGAGGCCGGCCGTCAGCGGACCTGCGCCCAGCCGCTGCATCCGCGCGGGCCAATGCGCCCAGTCGGCGGCGGCGCGAAGTGCGGCCTCCGGCACGCTCAGCGCACCCTGATGGTGGAGCATGGCGATGGCGAGCCCCAGGTTGCGCGACTGGTGCGGGCCGATCAGCCGCGGGCGCCGAGCGACGAGCGAGAAGCCCGCATCCTGATAGCGCACCGTCGAGCGCGCGGTTTCCGTGCTCCAGTCGCGCCCTCGCGCGAGCACGGGCGCGCCGGCCGCCCGCGCGACGGCGCCGATGCGTTCGCGCAACGGCCGCGCATAGTCCATGGTGACGAGCGGCACGCCGAGCTTGGCGATCCCCGCCTTCTCCCCCGCGATCGCGACGGCGGTGTCGCCCAGGAACGCCTGGTGATCGAGTCCGAGCGCGGCGATGCCGGTAACGGCCGGGGCAGGAATGACGTTGGTGGCATCGAGCCGCCCGCCGAGCCCGACCTCGACGATCGTGGCGGCAGCAGGGGCGCGCGCGAAGGCGAGGAAGGCGGCGGCGGTGGTCGCCTCGAAGAAGCTGGCGCCGATGCCCTCGCCGGCATCGAGCACCTCTTCGAGCAGAGGGGCGAGCTGGGCGTCGTCGATCAGCTTGCCCGCGATGCGGATACGCTCGTTGAAGCGGACGAGGTGGGGGCTGGAATAGACGTGGACGTCGTACCCCGCCGCCTCGATCGCGGCGCGCAGGAAGGCGCAGGTCGAGCCCTTGCCGTTGGTGCCGGCGACGTGGAGCACGGGCGGGAGCGACAGATGCGGATCGCCGAGGCGGGCGAGCAGCGCCGTGATTCGCTCCAGCCCGAGCACATCCGCGCCTGGGCCCGCGGCGAACAGGCGGTCGAGCTGGGCCTGGACCTGCGGATCGGCGGAGGTGGCGGAGTCAGGCATCTACGCTGCTCCCCCTCTCCCCTGAAAGGGAGAGGGGCAACGGCTCACGCCGCTTTCCTCGCATCCGTCAGGTAGCCGATCACCGTCGCGAGCTGGTGCTTCAGCTGGTGGCGGTGGACGACCATGTCGATCAGGCCGTGCTCCAGATAATATTCGCTCGTCTGGAAATCGTCGGGCAGCTTCTCGCGGATGGTGTTCTCGATCACGCGGCGGCCGGTGAAGGCCAGCGTCGCCTTCGGTTCGGCAATCTGCACGTCGCCGAGCATGGCATAGGCCGCCATCACCCCGCCCGAGGTCGGATCGGTCAGCACGACGATGTAGGGCAGTCCCGCATCGCGCAGCATGTCGATCGCCACCGTCGACCGCGGCATCTGCATCAGCGACAGGATACCTTCCTGCATCCGCGCACCCCCCGAGGCGGTCAAGATGATGTAGGGACAGCGCTCGCGGATCGCGTTCTCGACGCCGCGCACGAACGCCTCGCCGACCGCCAAGCCCATCGAGCCGCCCATAAAGGCGAAGTCCTGCACGCCGACGATCGCCGGGCGGCCCTCGATCAGCCCGCGGGCATTGACCAACGCATCCTGCTCGTCGGTGTCGGCGCGGGCCGACTTCAGCCGATCGGTATAGCGCTTCGAATCGCGGAACTTGAGCGGGTCCTCCATGACGGGCGGCATGGCGATGATCTCGGTCGTGCCCTCGTCGAACAGCTGACGGAACCGCTCGGCGGGCCCGATCCGATCATGGTGGTCGCACAGCGGGCAGACATGGCCGTTCTCCAGCCATTCCTTCACGAACACCATCTGATCGCAGCCCTTGCAGCGGTGCCAGAGATTGTCGGCCGTCTCCTTCTTCGCCCCGAAGGAGAGGACATTGCGGACCGAGTTGAGCCAGCTCATGCGGGGTTCCTTGCGGTGCGTACGGCATCGGCGAGCGAGCGCACATAGGCGCGGACGGCGGCGGGCGCATCCTCCCGGTGCGCGCCCACCAGCTCGACGATCGCGGAGCCGACGACGACGCCGTCGGCGACCCGGGCGATGGCGGCGGCCTGTTCGGGCGTGCGGACGCCGAAGCCGACCGCGACGGGGAGTGCGGTCGCCGCCTTGAGCCGCGCGACGGCGGCGTCGATCGTGCCCTGCACCGCCTGCTGCAGCCCGGTGATCCCGGCGACCGAGACGTAATAGAGGAAGCCCGACGCCCCTTCGAGGACCTGCGGCAGGCGCGCGGCGTCGGTGGTGGGGGTGGCGAGGCGGATCGGGTCGAGCCCGGCGGCGCGGAGCGCGGGGCCGAGCTGATCGTCCTCCTCCGGCGGAACGTCGACGCAGATCACGCCATCGACGCCGGCCTGTGCCGCGGCCCGCGCGAACCATTCCGAGCCACGGCGGAGCATGGGGTTGGCATAGCCCATCAGGACCAGCGGCACGTCCGGGTGACGCGAACGAAAGTCTTTTGCGATCAGCAAGATAGCGGCGGTTGTCGTGCCCGCCGCCAAGGACCGTAGATTGGCCGCCTGGATGGCGGGGCCGTCGGCCATCGGATCGGTGAACGGCATCCCCAGCTCGATCACGTCCGCGCCGCCCTCGACCAGCGCGTCGAGGATGGCCGCCGTCGGGCCGTCGCCGGCGGTGGCGAAGGCAATGAGAGCAGGATGTTCGGCGCGAAACGCCGAGGTAAGCCGGTTCACTTGATCAATGATGGGAAAGAACCACGCCCAGCACCGTACAGGCCAAGGTGATCACCCCGGCGATGATGACGCTCAATCGGATCGTCACCTTGTCCAGCGCTGCTTCGAGCTGCTCCTTAACGACCAAGCTACTCGTGCCGTCGCCTCTCTCCGATCCGATCGCTTCGGCCTGTTGTCGCGTAAGTCCGGCTGCTTCGAGCCGCTTTGTCGAATCAAGAGGATTGTAGACGTTCACCTGATACTCCTATCAGATCGCCACGCCGAGCGCACTAGCGACGGTGAAGATGTCCTTGTCGCCACGCCCGCACAGATTGACCAGGATGATCTGATCCTCGTTCATTTCCCGAGCCTTGCGAGCAACCGCTGCAATCGCGTGGGAAGGTTCGAGTGCCGGGATGATGCCCTCCGTCCGGCATAGCAGCTGGAAGGCGTCGAGCGCCTCGGTGTCGGTGACGGCGGTGTAGTCCACGCGGCCGATATCGCGCAGCCAGGCGTGCTCCGGGCCGATGCCGGGATAATCGAGGCCGGCGCTGATCGAGTGGGCTTCGGCGATCTGGCCGTCCTCATCCTGGAGCAGATACGTCTTGTTGCCGTGGAGCACGCCGGGAAAGCCGCCGGCCAAGCTGGCGGCGTGCTCCTTGTCCAGTCCATGCCCGGCGGCCTCGACGCCGAGCATCGCCACGTCCGGGTCGTCGAGGAACGGGTGGAACAGCCCGATCGCGTTGGAGCCGCCGCCGATCGCGGCGACCAGCAGGTCAGGGAGACGGCCGGTGCGTGACAGCATCTGCTCGCGTGCCTCGCGGCCGATGACGCTCTGGAAGTCGCGGACCAGCTCCGGATAGGGATGCGGCCCGGCGGCGGTGCCGATGATGTAGAAGGTGTCGTGGACATTGGCGACCCAGTCGCGCAGCCCCTCGTTCATCGCGTCCTTGAGCGTCTGCGCGCCTGACGTCACCGGCTTAACTTCGGCCCCCAAGAGCTTCATCCGGAAGACATTCGGCTGCTGTCGCTCGATGTCGCGCGCGCCCATGTAGATGACGCAGGGCAGGCCGAAGCGCGCGCAGACCGTGGCGGTGGCGACGCCGTGCTGCCCGGCGCCCGTCTCGGCGATGACCCGGGTCTTGCCCATCTTCTTGGTCAGCAGCGCCTGACCGAGCACGTTGTTGATCTT
>NZ_CAXUEK010000101.1:0-6869 GCF_964250165.1 uncultured Sphingomonas sp.
TTCATCGTCGACCGCAAGAAGGACATCATCATCCGCGGCGGCGAGAATATCAGCTGCCAGGAGGTCGAATCGGCGCTGTACGAGCATCCGGGCATCGCCGAGGCGGCGGTGTTCGGGCTGGCGGACGAACGGCTGGGCGAGGTGCCGGGCGCGGTGATCCACCTCGGACCCGATGCGGCGCTCGACGAGGACGCGTTGAAGGCGTTCCTCAGGGAGCACATCGCGGCCTTCAAGGTGCCGCAGCGCATCTGGCTTGCCGCCGCGCCGCTGCCGCGGCTGGGGACGGAGAAGATCGACAAGGTCGGCCTCAGGAACCAGTATCGCGCGATCTGGGCGGGGGAGACCGCCTAGCCCTCCCTGCAGGGGAGGGGGAGGGAGCCGAATGGTCGGCGGAAGGGAGCGGTCGCGAGCCACGTCACGAGAGACGCGCGTCGGCCACCCTCTCCCCTGAAGGCAGAGGGAAGGTGACGGGCCTCTGCACCTCCGCTAATCCCCCGCCATGCCCGTCGATCGTCGCACCCTGCTCGTCACCGGCGGCGCGGGGGTCGGGCTGATCGTCGGCTGGCGGCTGTGGCCGCGGCGCTATGGGGCGAGCCTGCCGGCGGCGCCCGGCGAGACGGCGTTCGGCGCGTGGCTCAAGATCGGCGACGACGGCCACGTCACCGTCGCGGTTCCGCAGGCGGAGCACGGGCAGGGCGTGCTGACGGCGTTGGCGCAGGTGGTGGCGGACGAGCTGGGCGCGGACTGGCGCACCGTCGGGGTCGAGGCGGCGCCGCTCAGCCCGCTCTACGCCAACCCGCTGGCGCTCGCCGAGCTGACCGAGACGGCGCCTTCGCGCTGGGCCGACGCGCCGCTGCTGACCGGCGGCTCCTCCTCCATCCGGCAGTGGCATGACGAATGTGCGCGGGCGGGGGCGGCGGCGCGCGCGCTGCTCTGCCAGGCGGCGGCGCGGCGCTGGGACGCGGACTGGCGGGCGCTGACGGTCGACGCCGGGTTCGTCGTCCATGGCAAGCAGCGGCTGCGCTTCGCCGCGCTCGCCGCGGCGGCGGCGCAGGAGCGCGTGCCCGCGCCCGTGCCGGTCGGCATCGCGGGGGCGGGGAAGCTCGTGGGAAAACCCCTGCCGCGGCTCGACGGGCCCGCCAAGGTGGACGGCTCGGCCAATTTCGCGGGCGACCTGCGGCTGCCCGACATGATCCACGCCGCGGTGCGCGCGGGGCCGATCGGCGACAGCCGGCTCGTGCGCGTCGACAAGGCGGCGGCGGACCGCATCCGCGGCGTCGTCGCGGTAGTCGAGAACCCGCGCTGGGTCGCCGCCGCGGCGACCACCAGCTGGGCGGCGGAGCGCGCGCTCGACGCGATGCGGCCGCGTTTCGAGACCCGCGGGGATCCGCTCGACGACGAAGGGATCGCGCGGGCGCTGGAAGCGGCACTGCAGCGGCCCGGCGTGCGGATGGCGACGGGCGGCAAGCCCGAGCCGCTGCTCGCCGGCAGCGGCCTCGTCACCGCGCGCTACGATCTGCGCGCCGCCGTTCATGCCCCGATCGAGACGCCGAGCGCGACCGCGAGCTATGCCGACGGGCGACTGGAGCTGTGGCTGGCGACGCAGGCGCCGGGCCTCGCGCGCGCCGCGGCGGCGGGGGCGGCGGGGCTGGTTGAGGATGCGGTGGTGGTCCACCCGATGCTGATCGGCGGCTCGTTCGGCGAGGCGCTGGACATGCGGGTGGCCGAGCAGGCGGCGGTGCTCGCGGTGGCGCTGAAGCGGCCGGTCAGCCTCGTCTGGTCGCGCGGCGAGGCGCTGCGCCAGGGGCGGCCGCGCCCGCCCGCGGCGGTGGCGATGAGCGAGCAGCTGGCGGCGAACGGCGGCGTCGCGGCGTGGCGCGCGCAGATCGCGACGCCGCCGGTGGGCGCGCCGCTGCGACGGCGGCTCGCCCCGCCGGGGCTGCACTGGCCGGAGCGGGGCGACCCTTACGCCGTCGCCGGTGCGGCGACGCCGTACCGGCTGCCCGCCTATGCCGTCGACTGGCACGAGGCGGCGCTGGACCTGCCGGTCGGGCATCTGCGCGGCGGCGCGCATGGCTGGACGTGCTTCGCCACCGAATGCTTCCTGGACGAGATCGCGCACGGGGCGGGGCAGGAGCCGGTCTCCTACCGCATCGGCATGCTCGGCGGCGACCCGCGGCTGGCGCGCTGCCTGTCGACCGCGGCGTCGCTGGGCGGCTGGGACGGCGGCGCGGCCGGGACGGGGCAGGGCATCGTCTGCTGGCGGCTGCGCGGCAGCGCGATCGCGGTGCTGGCGGAGGCGCGGCTGGAGGGCGGCCGGCCGGTGGTGGAGCGGCTGGTCGCCGCCGCCGATTGCGGGCGCGTGGTCAACCCCGATCTGGTCCGGCAGCAGATCGAGGGGGGGCTGGTGTTCGGCCTGGCGACCGTGCTGGGCGCGGCGACCGGCTACCGGCGCAACCTGCCGACCGCGCGCGGGCTGGGCGACCTGCACCTTCCGCGGCTCGCCGACGCGCCCGACATCACCGTCGAGCTGATCGGCAGCGACGAGGCGCCCGGCGGCGCGAGCGAACTGGCGGCGCCGCCCGTCGCGCCTGCGGTCGCCAACGCGCTGGCGTCCGCGACGGGGCGGCGTTTCCGGTCGCTGCCGTTCGCGTGACATCGGCGATCGGCGGAGACGGAGTAACGGAGCCTGGTGGCTTACGCTCGTGCGCTTCGGGCGCACCAAGGAGGCCAGCGCCGCCGTTTGACGGTGTCACGACCGTTCGGTTGGGACACTTGGCGCAGTATGGCGACGACCGCTCCAGTCTCGGTCATAGCTGAGCTGAGCTGTCGATCCCGGGAACGACTTTCCGCGCGCGGGAGCCCGACGCCTTGCGGTTCGGGGACTGGCGGTCCTTTCGGTGCGACCGGCGACACATCCAAGGATGCCGGACGGGTCACAGTGAAGATTCGCATTATCGTCCCATCGCGGGAAAACCCTGTTTTTGTAAGGAATAACGCCTGCGTCGCCGCCGGATCGCGGTTACGGGGACGTTAATCGGCACCGCGGGACGGGGGGCCGGGATCGACCGAGCCTTTGGGGGAATAAACATGAAGCGCAACCATCTTATCGCCGCTGCGGCAACCCTGGCGCTCGGCATCGCCGCGCCGGCGAGTGCGGCGCCCTATATCCTGACCGATCTGGGCGACCTGCCCGGCGGGGCCGACGGCAGCCAAGCCTTTGGCATCAACGATGCCGGTCAGGTCGCGGGCTACAGCACTGCCACGACGGGCAACCGCGCCGTCCTGTGGAGTGCGGGCGGGGGGATGCAGAATCTGGGCGACCTGCCCGGCGGGACCGACGGCAGCGTCGCCTTTGGCATCAACAATGCCGGACAGGTCGCGGGCTATAGCGGCGCCACGACGGGCAACCGCGCCTTCCTGTGGAGCGCGGGCGGGGGGATGCAGAATCTGGGCGACCTGCCCGGCGGGACTGACGTCAGCGCCGGCAACGCCATCAACAATGCCGGACAGGTCGCGGGCTATAGCGGCGCTGCTACAGGCACCCGCGCCTTCTTGTGGAGTGCGAACGGGGGGATGCAGGACCTGGGCGACCTGCCCGGTGGGAGTGACTCCAGTCTAGCCTATGGCATCAACGATGCCGGGCAGGTCGTGGGCTATAGCAGCGCCACGACCGGCACCCGCGCCTTTCTATGGAGCGCGAGCGGGGGAATGCAGAATCTGGGCGACCTGGCCGGTGGGAGTGACTCCAGTCTAGCCTATGGCATCAACAATGCCGGGCAGGTCGTGGGCTATAGCGTCGCCACGACGGGTAGCCGCGCCTTCCTGTGGAGCGCGAGCGGGGGAATGCAGAACCTGGGCGACCTGCCCGGCGGGGAAGACAACAGCTACGCCTATGGCATCAACGATGCCGGGCAGGTCGTGGGCTATAGCGGCGCCGCGGGGGGCAGTCGCGCCTTTCTTTGGACCGCAAGCGGGGGCATGCAGGACCTCAATGACCTGATCGATCCGGCGTCGGGCTTCACGCTTATAAATGCGCGCGGGATCAATGCCGGCGGACAGATCGTCGGCTATGGCACCAAGCTGGTCGGTACCACCACCGTCACCCATGCCTTCCTGCTCACGCCCGGCGCGGTGACGGGGGCGGTGCCCGAGCCGGCGACCTGGGCGATGATGCTGCTCGGTTTCGGCGGCATGGGCTATATCCTGCGCCGCCGTGCCGAGGTTGGCGCGCGCATCCGTTTCGCCTGACACGCCGTTCGTCACGGGGAGCCGCCGGCCGCAAGGTCGGCGGCTTTTCCGCGTCGGATGCGTTTGAGCGTGCAAGTGGGACAGCTTTTGATCGAGAGTGGCAGCCTGACCCCCGGGATCGATCCGGCAGCATGGCGCGTGCCGGCCGGGACGGCGCTGCGGTACGAGGTGCCCGACCCGGTGCTGCGTCCGCTGCTGCCGAGCTATGCGGTGATCGAAGCCGACCCGGCGATCTGGACGGGGCCGGACGACTGGCTGCTGCCGGGCTGGGCGCAGCTCTGGATCGTGCTCACGCAGGGGCCGGTGGCGGTGTCGATGCGCCGACGGTCCGTGCCGCTCGGCGCGGCGATGGTGTTCGGCGGCACCAGCCAGGCGATGCCCGTCGTCTCGCACGGCGGCGTCACCGTGGTGGTCGATATCAGCCCGATGGGCTGGGCGCGGCTGTTCGACACGTCGGCGGAGGCCGCGCGCGACAGCATCACGCCGCTGGATCAGCTCGGCCATGCCTCCTGGGCGGAGGATCTGAGCGCGCTGCTCCATGCGTCCGACCGCGCCGGCGAGGTCAAGGGGCTGCTCGATGCGTTCTTCCTGAGCCGACTGCCGCCGCCGCACCGCGACGAGGCGGCCATCGCCCGGCTCGCCGCGGCGCTGAACGGCGATACGACGGCCGACGGCGGCGCGCTGGCCGACGGTCTGGGCCTCACCCCCCGCGCCGTGCGGCAACTGGCGTTGCAGCATTTCGGCCATGGGCCGAAGGTGCTGATGCGCCGGACGCGCTTCCTGCGCGCGCTGACCGCGATGCTGATGGCGGACGAGGCACCGGATTTCGCGATCGCGCCGCCCGGCTATCACGACGTTCCCCACTTCCTGCGCGACGCCAAGCTGTTCCTCGGCCTGACGCCACGGCGCTTTCTGGCGATCGGGATGCCGTATCAGCGCGCGGCGCTGCGCGCTCGGACGATGGTGCTGGGGGCGCCGCTGCCGCTGCTGGACCGGACGGCGGCGACCTGGGGCGGGGACGGCTGCGGCGCGCCCGTGGCGACGTCAACGAAGACGGTCCGGGCCGGCACAGGCTGACGCGCCGGCGACCAACCCGGTGGCGTCGAAGCCTTGCCTCGTGGCGAACGATCATGGCCCGACGAACGGCTGCTCTGGCGGTCGCGATCCCGAAAGCTGCCCGGCGCTTGCCACCACCGTTCGCCATCACGGTATCCCCCGCCCCGTTCGGCCGTTACGGACGCACCCATGCAGCCGCCCGCCGACCATCCCGCCATTCCCGCGCCGCGCATCGGCGTGCTGCTCGTCAATCTCGGCACGCCCGACGCGGCGAACGCGCGGTCGGTGCGGCGGTATCTCGCCGAATTCCTGTCGGACCGCCGCGTGGTCGAGCTGCCGCGTCTCCTGTGGCAGCCGATCCTGCGCGGCGTGGTGCTGACGACGCGACCCAGGAAATCCGCGCACGCCTATCAGCAGGTGTGGACCGAGGCGGGCTCGCCGCTGGCGGCGATCACCGCGCGGCAGGCGGCGGCGCTCCGGGATGCGTTCGGGCCGGGCGTGACGGTCGATTACGCGATGCGCTACGGCCGGCCGGCGATCGGCGACCGGCTGCGGGCGATGAAGGACGCCGGCTGCGAGCGGATCCTGCTCGCGCCGCTCTATCCGCAATATTGCGCCGCGACGACGGCGACCGCCAACGACCAGGCGTTTGCCGTGCTGGCGGCGATGCGCTGGCAGCCGGCGTTGCGGACGCTGCCGCCCTATCATGACGATCCGGCCTATATCGCCGCGCTGACGGCATCGGTGACGCAGGGGCTGGCGGCGCTGCCGTTCGCGCCGGACGCGGTGATCGCCAGCTTCCACGGCATGCCGGCGCGGACGCTGACGCTCGGCGATCCCTATCATTGCCATTGCCGGAAGACCGGGCGGCTGCTGGCGGAGGCGCTGGGGCGCGAGCTGATCGTCACCTTCCAGTCGCGCTTCGGCCGGGCGAAATGGCTGGAGCCGGCGACCGACACGACGCTGGCGGCGCTACCGGGGCGCGGGGTGAAGCGGGTCGCGGTGGTCGCGCCCGGCTTCTCGGCGGATTGCCTGGAGACGCTGGAGGAGATGGCGATCCGCGGGCGCGAGACGTTCCTGGAGGCGGGCGGGACCGACTTCGCCTATCTGCCTTGCCTCAACGATTCGGCCGGGGGCGTGGCGATGCTGCGCACGATCCTGCAGCGGGAACTTGCGGGGTGGACCGACGCTGCTAGCGTCGAGCGATAACAAGCGAGGGAGAGGTGTGATGGCACGAGTCGCAATCGTGACGGGCGGCACACGCGGGATCGGCGAGGCGATCAGCCTGGCGCTGAAGGACTTGGGGATGATCGTCGCGGCCAATTACGCCGGCAACGACGATCGCGCCCGGGCCTTCACCGAGCGGACCGGGATCAAGGCGTTCAGGTGGGACGTGAGCGATTACGACGCGACCCAGGCGGGCGTGCAGCAGGTCGAGGAGGATCTCGGGCCGGTCGATGTCTGCGTCAACAATGCCGGCATCACCCGCGACGCGACGCTGCTCAAGATGGACAAGCAGGCCTGGAACGAGGTGATCGACACCAATCTGGGCGGCTGCTTCA
>NZ_CAXUEK010000102.1:0-6815 GCF_964250165.1 uncultured Sphingomonas sp.
AGTCGAACGACGGGCTGGAGAACGGCGTCGGCTTCTATGTCGACCAGGTCTATCATGCCCGCCCGGCGACGGCCGCGTTCGACTTCGCCGACATCGATCAGGTGGAGGAGCTGCGCGGGCCACAGGGCACATTGTTCGGCAAGAACACCACCGCCGGCGCGATCAACATCACCTCGCGCCCGCCGAGCTTCACGCCGGAGGGCTATGCCGAGCTGAACTACGGCGAATACAATTTCGTCCAGGCGAAGGGCTGGGCGTCCGGCCCGCTCTCCGACACGATCGCCTATCGCCTTTCCGCCGTCTCCACCCGCCGCGACGGCACGATCCGTGACGTCCGCGACGGCCGCGACCTGAACCAGATCGGCAACCAGGCGGTGCGCGGCCAGCTGCTGTTCCGGCCCGACGACCGGCTGCAGCTGCGCCTGATCGCGGATTTCACCAACTTGCAGGCCGATTGCTGCACGCAGGTCTATCTGCGCGTCGGACAGAGCCTGCGCGCCGCCACGCGCCAATATGGCGGCCCGCTCGGGCTGGCGGCACAGTTCGGCTATACGCCGGCGAGCACCGATCCCTATGATCGCGTCACCGACATCGACGGTCCGCTCCGCATCGACACCAACGAGGGCGGCTTGGAGGCACTGACCGACTGGAATCTGGGTTTCGGGACGGTCACGGCCATCACCGCCTGGCGCTTCTGGAACTGGGACGCGGAGAACGACCGCGACTATATCGGCCTGCCGATCCAGCTCTCGCAGCACATCCCGTCGCGCCAGGACCAGTACAGCCAGGAGATCCGCCTCGCCTCCAACGGCGAACACCGGATAACCTATGTCGTCGGCGTCTACGGCTTCCACCAGACGATCACCGGCCGCCCGATCAGCATCTACGGCCCGGCCGCCGCGCGTTACCTGATCGGCACCTCGGTCCCGACCAGCGCCACCAACACCACGCCCGTTCCCGTCCCCGCCAACCTGCTCGACGGCTATGCGCAGGACGGCCGCAGCGATTACCGCCTGACCAGCTATGCCGGCTTCGGCGAGGTCAACTGGCGAATCATCGATCCCGTCACGCTGACGGGCGGGCTGCGCTACACGCACGAGGACAAGGGCGGGCTCTATTCCACCTTCACCGATGGCGGCCCGACGATCACCGGCACGACGGCGCAGATCACCGCGCTGAACAACGCCCGGCTCGGGGTGCTGCGCGGGCAGAGCTACACCGCGAGCGACCATGACGGCAGCCTGTCCGGCCGCGGCAACATCGCCTGGCAGGTGACGGACGGCGTGCTCGCCTATGCGAGCTATGCGCGCGGCTATAAGTCCGGCGGGATCAACATGTCCGGCCTGCCGCTCACCGCGACCAACCAGCCCGCGCTCGCCTTCGCGGTGGTGCGGCCGGAGCGGAACACGACGTGGGAGGGCGGCATCAAGACGCGGCTGTTCGATCGTCGCCTGATCTTCAACGCCGACGGCTTCTACACCCGCGTCCGCGATTTCCAGGCGACGATCGTCGACACCGGGCCGACCCAGACGGCGGCGCTGCGCGGCTACCTGTCCAACATCCCGCTGGTCGAGGTGAAGGGCGCGGAGGCGGACCTGACCGCGCTCGTGGTGCCCGGCCTCACGATCCGCGGCGGCCTCGCCTATGCGGACGGGCGCTATGCCGACTACCCGGCCGGCCCCTGCCCGCTGGAGCTGCAGACCGCGGCCACGACCGCCTGCAACCTCACCGGCCGGCGGCTCGCGTCGCTTCCCCGCTTCACCGTCACGGGCGGGCTCGACTATGCCCGGCCGGTCGGTGCGGGCGCGGTGTTCCTGCACGTCGACACGGCGTCGAAAAGCGGCTTCAACGGCGATCCCAGCCTGTCGCGCTACACCTATATCGGCGCCTACAACCTGACGAACGCCAGCCTCGGCTACCGCTTCGGCGCCACTGGGTTTGGTGGCGGGCTGGAAGTGGCGGTGTTTGCGCGCAACCTGCTCAACGCCGACTATATCCAGAACCTGACCGTGCAGGCGGGCAACTCCGGCCTGATCCTGGGCTATCCCAGCGACCCGCGCACGGTCGGGGCGACGCTGCGGTTCCGGCGCTGAGGAGCCTTACGGTTCGGCCTACTCAATCCGTGTCGAACAGCGCCGCCAGCTGCTCGATGATCGTGCCGCCCAGCTGCTCGGCGTCCATGATCGTCACCGCGCGCTGATAGTAGCGCGTCACGTCATGGCCGATGCCGATCGCCGCCAGCTCGACGGGCGAGCGGTTCTCGATATGGGCGATCACCTGGCGCAGGTGCCGCTCCAGATAGCTGCCCGAGTTCACGCTCAGCGTCGAGTCGTCCACCGGCGCGCCGTCGGAGATGACCATCAGGATGCGCCGCTCCTCCGGGCGCGCGATCAGCCGGGCATGCGCCCAGAGCAGCGCCTCGCCGTCGATATTCTCCTTGAGCAGCCCCTCGCGCATCATCAGCCCGAGCGAGGCGCGGGCGCGCCGCCACGGCTCGTCGGCCTTCTTGTAGATGATATGCCGGACGTCGTTGAGCCGTCCCGGCTGCGGCGGCCGACCCGCGGCGAGCCATGTCTCGCGCGACTGCCCGCCTTTCCAGGCGCGCGTGGTGAAGCCCAGGATCTCGGTCTTGACGCCGCACCGCTCCAGCGTCCGCGCCAGGATGTCGGCGCTGATCGCCGCGATCGAGATCGGCCGTCCGCGCATCGAGCCCGAATTGTCGATCAGCAGCGTCACCACCGTATCGCGGAACTCGGTCTCGCGCTCCACCTTGTAGGACAGCGACAGGCCCGGCGAGACGACGACGCGGGCGAGGCGCGCGGCGTCGAGCATGCCCTCCTCCTGATCGAAGTCCCACGCCCGGCTCTGCTGCGCCATCAGCCGCCGCTGCAGCCGGTTGGCGAGCTTCGACACGGCCGATTGCAGGTGGACGAGCTGCTGGTCGAGATAGGAGCGCAGCCGCGTCAGCTCGTCCGGATCGCACAGCTCGGTCGCGGCGACCACCTCGTCGAACTGGGTCGTCCATACGCGATAGTCGAACTGGGCGTTCAGGTCCGCGAACGGCCGGTTGGGGCGGACCGGCTGGATCCCCTCCTCGCCCTCGTCGCCGGGCTCGCCATCGGCGTCGTCCAGCGCCTCCTGGCTCTCCTCCTCGCCTTCGCCGCCCTCGGTTTCGGTGTCGGACTGCTCGCCGCGCGCGTCGACCTCGGCCTGGCCTTCGCCGCCCTGCTGCTCGGCCTCTTCTTCCTGGTCGCCGCCGGCTTCCTCCTGCGTGCCGTCGTCCTCGGCCCCGCCCTCGTCCGCCTCGTCGGGAAGCTGGTCGCCCTCGACCAGCTCCAGCTGCTCCAGCAGCTTCATCGCCAGCGCCTGGAAGGCGCGCTGGTCGTCGATCGCCAGTGCCAGCGCGTCCAGATCGGCGCGCTCCTCCACCCAGCCCCGCACCAGGTCGACCCCGGCGCGGGCGGTTTCGGGGACCGGTCGGCCCGTCAATCGCTCGCGCACCAGCAGCGCCAGCGCGGTCGACAGCGGCGCCTCCTCGCGCGTCCGCGCCCGCGTGATCGGATCGCTGCGCAGCCGGACGTCGAGCGCGGTCGCCAGGTTGTCCGCGATGCCGGCATAGCCGCGGCTGCCGAGCGCCTCGACCCGCGCGCCCTCCACCGCGTCGAACACCGCGCGCGCCACCGCCTCGCCCGGCGCGGTGCGCAGGTGCAGCGCCGTGTCGTGGTGCCTGAGCCTGAGCGCGAAGCCGTCTGCGAAGCCGCGCGCCTCCGCCACCTGCTCGATCGGCAGCTGGCGTGCGGGCATCGGCACCTTCAGGTGCTTGCCCGATTGCGCCGGCGCATCGGCGGTGAAGGCCAGCTCCACCTCCGGCTCGTCCGCGATCGCGCGCGCGGCGCCGGTCAGCACCGCCTTGAAACGGTCGAGGGGAGTGTCGGCCGCCATTACCAGAGCACCTTGCAGCCAAAACCGCTGATTTCGGGATCACGCGTCAGCACGATGAGGTCTTCACAGAGCGCCTGGCCGGCGATGACGCGATCGAACGGATCGCGATGCGTGCCTTCCAGATATGCGGCCTTCAGCACATGCCGATCCGTCATCGCAATCAGTTCGAAGCGGTTTGCTTCCATCAAGCCAGGATACTCGTCTCGAAAGCGAGGGATTTCCGGCAGACGGCCCGCGTGCGCCTTGACCGCGATCTCCCAGATACTCGCGGCGCTGAGATAGATGCGATCGTCATCGCCGTCGATCAGCGCGCGCACCGACGGTCCCAGCTTTGGGCTGTCGGTCCACCACCACAGCGCCGCATGGGTATCCAGCAGGTAACCGGTCAAAAGCCATGCTTCTCAAGCCGCTTTCCTTCCCAAAGCGCAAGCTCGTCTTCGGGCATCGGCTCGAACCAGACCGAGTCCGGAATGGGCCCGGTGATCGTCAGCCCACCCGGCCGGCGTTTCGGCTTGGCCGGCGCGTCGATCGGCACGATCTTCGCCCAGGGCTCGCCGGCCTTGGCGACGATGATCTCTTCGCCCGCGTGCGCGCGGTCGATCAGCCGCGACAGGTTGGACTTGGCGTCATGGACGTTGAAGGTCTTCTGCGGATCGGCTTCGGCCACGGCGCTGCTCCTCGGTGGGCTAAGTAGCTTAGCCCGCTGGCGGTCGCAAGCATCCTAACCGCGCGGCAAACTTTCCGCCGTAGCGCCGGGGCATGACGCTCCACGCGCCGATCGCCGTGCCGCGGCAGCCCTTGGCGCTGAGCCGACCGGTAACGATCGCGGCGCTGGCGCTCGCCGCCTGGGCGCTCGCCACCGGCCTGCTGTGGAACGTGGCGCTCAACAACGACGTCAGCTGGCAGTTCTGGGTGGCGCGGCAGCTCCGTCATGGGGCGCGCTTCGGGCGCGGGGTGATCGAGGTCAACCCGCCGCTCTGGTTCTGGGAGGCGATGCCGCTCTCCGCCCTGGCCGACCGGCTGGGCCTGGCCACGGCCCGCGTCCTCGTCGCGGCGACGACAGCCCGGACCGTCCTTGGCGTCCTGCTCACCATCCCGCTCGTCGCGCGCACGCCAGTGCAGCGGCTGGCGGCGGCGTCTGGCCTGTTCGTCCTCCTCCTCGCGCTGCCGGTGTTCTGTTTCGGCGAGCGCGAGCACCTGCTGCTGCTCGGCGCGCTGCCCTATGCCGCGCTGGCCGCGCACCGGGCGGAGTGGATGCCGGTCGACCGCCGGCTGGCGCTGGTGATCGGGCTGACAGCAGGCTGGAGTTTCGCGCTGAAGCCGTATTTCGCGCTGATCCCGCTGGCGCTGGAAATCTGGCTTTGGGGGCGCCAGCGCCGCCGCTGGCGGCCGCTGCGCCCCGAGACAGGCGCGCTCGCCGTGATCGCGCTCGCCTATGGCGGCGCGGTGCTTGCCTTCGCGCCGGACTGGCTCGCACGCGTCGTGCCGATGGCGCGGCTGTTCTACGCCGATTTCGCGCCGCCCGCCGCCTGGCCGGTGACGCGGCAGCCCTACCTTCCCGCGTGGCTGCTCGGCGCCCTCGCGTTGCTCGCCGCGCGCCCGCGTTCGGCGCGGACGCAGGCGGCGGCGGTGGCGACGGCCGCGTTCCTCGCCTGCTACCTGCTCCAGGCGAAGGGCTTCCCCTATCACGCGCTCCCCGTCACCGTCGGGCTCGCCTGGGCCTTGTGGCTGCTGATCCTCGACGGCGGCGCGGACGCAGCGGCGTTGGCGCGCCGACCGCTCGCCGTACTCGCGATCCTGCTCGCCTTCGCCACGGCCGCGCTGATCGGCTCGTTCCGCGCCCCGCCGCTCGGCGGCCTTGCGCCGGTGGTCGACCGCCTGCCGCCCGGCACGCGCTTCGCCGTGATCTCCGCGCACAGCTGGGACGCCTTCCCGATGGTAGAGCAGCGCGGCTTCGTTCAGCCGCTCTCGACCGCGAACCCGATGATGGCGCTGAAGACGGTGCTGCGTGAGGGCGAAGGGCCGCACGCCACGAGCGACGGCCTCAAGCTCCGCCGCTGGATGCTCGATACCCTGGCCGGCGATCTCGCCCGCTGCCCGGCCGAGGCGCTGCTGATCGACGATGCCGCCGCCTCACCGGTGCTGGCGGGCACGGGCGTCAGCTACCTCGCCTGGCTCGGCCGCGACCCGCGCTTCGCCGCCCTGCTCGCCGCCTACCGCCCCGCCGCGCGCGACGGCGGCAGACTGCTCCTGCTGGCCCGCCCCGGCCGGCTGCCGCGGCCGAGCGCATGCCCGATCGCGCCGGCGGTGGCGCAGCCGGACTGAGCGTCACCCCTTCCCCGTCACGCTCTCCGGCAGGTCCTTGCCGAACACGCGCTGGTAATATTCCGCCACCAGCGGCCGCTCCGCCTCGTCGCACTTGTTGAGGAACGACAGCCGGAACGCGAAGCCGACATCGCCGAAGATGAGCGCGTTCTGCGCCCAGGTGATGACCGTGCGCGGGCTCATCACCGTCGAGATGTCGCCCGCGACGAAGCCCTTGCGCGTCATGTCGGCGACGCGGACCATCGCCTCGACCTGCTTCTTGCCCTCCGGCTTGTCGTATTCGCCCGATTTGGCGAGCACGATCTGTGCCTCGGTCGCGGCCGGCAGATAGTTGAGCGTCACGACGACGTTCCAGCGGTCCATCTGACCCTGATTGATCTGCTGGGTGCCATGGTACAGCCCGCTGGTGTCGCCGAGCCCGACGGTGTTGGCGGTCGCGAACAGGCGGAACCACGGGTTGGGCCGGATCACCCGGTTCTGGTCGAGCAGCGTCAGCTTGCCCTCGGTCTCGAGCACGCGCTGGATCACGAACATCACGTCGGGCCGCC
>NZ_CAXUEK010000103.1:0-6718 GCF_964250165.1 uncultured Sphingomonas sp.
CCTCCTGACGCTTGCGTCGCCCGACTATCTGACGGTGAAGTGACATGAGCTGCTTCGAGCACGACCAGTCCCGCCGCGCCTTCCTGAAGCGCGCCGGCGTTCTCGGCGTGGCGGGCGTCGCCACACCGTTCGTCACCAGCCTCGGCGCGATCGGCGAGGCGGCGGCGGCGACCGCCAGCGACTACAAGGCGCTGGTCTGCGTCTTCCTCTACGGCGGCAACGATTACGCCAACACGCTCCCGCCCTATGACCAGGCGAGCTACAACCAGTATCAGGCGGCGCGCAGCAACATCGCGCTCAGCCGCGACGCGTTGACCGCCACCGTCCTGAACCCGACGAACTCGCTCGGCGGGCGGCAATACGCGCTGGCGCCCGGCCTCGCCTCGCTGCTGCCGGTGTTCAACGCGGGCAAGGCGGCGGTGCTGCTCAACGTCGGCACTCTGGTGCAGCCGACCACCAAGACGCAGTATCAGGCGAACTCGGTCAAGCTGCCGCCCAAGCTGTTCAGCCACAACGACCAGCAGAGCTATTTCCAGGCCTCCAATCCCGAAGGCGCGACCTCGGGCTGGGGCGGGCGCATCGGCGATGTGTTCCAGGCGGGCAACGGCACGGCGACGCTCACCTGCATCAACGCCAGCGGCAATGCGGTATACCTCACCGGCCAGTCGGCGCTGCAATATTCGATCGGCACCGGCGGCCCGATCCCGCTGCTCGGCAACGCGTCCTCGCTCTACAGCTCGCCGACCGCGATGAGCACGCTCAAGTCGCTGATGACGACGGGGCCGAACAACCTGCTCGGCAGCGAACACGCCAAGGTCTCAAAGCGCGCGCTCGACACCTATGCGCAGGTGTCCGCCGCGCTCGCCGGCGCGCCCGCGGCCAATTTCACGCTGTTCCCGACCGGCAACAGCCTCGCCGACCAGCTCAAGATCGTCGCGCGGCTGATTTCCGTATCCAACGAGCTCGGCGCCAAACGGCAGGTGTTCTTCGTCTCGCTGGGCGGGTTCGACCTGCACGACAATCTCGTCGCGCAACATCCCGGGCTGATGCAGAAGGTCGGCGATGCGTTGAAGGCCTTCTACGACACCACCGCATCGCTCGGTGTGGCCGACAAGGTGACGGCGTTCACGGCCAGCGATTTCGGCCGCACGCTCCAGTCGAACGACGACGGCTCGGACCATGGCTGGGGCTCGATGCACTTCGCGGTGGGCGGGGCGATCAAGGGCCAGCGCATCTACGGCACGCCGCCGGCGATCGGCAACAACACCGCCGACGATGTCGGGCAGGGACGCCTGCTGCCGACCATCTCGGTCGATCAATACGCCTCGACGCTGGCGAGCTGGTTCGGCGTGTCGACGGGGCAGATGACGACGGTGCTGCCCAACATGGGCAATTACAACCCGTCGACATGGAATCTGGGGTTTGTCTGACGCACGGACGCGGCCGGGGGCGGCGGTCGCCGGGAACGCGCCGTAATAACAAGAGTTAACCGGCTGAACCTGAAGGAGCTTCAGCCCATGCCCGGTGCGCCCGTCCGCTATTCGCCCGCCGTCGAGCAACCGCAGGCCGACGAAGACAAGACGATCGGGCAGCTGGAGGAACAGTTCGATATCGTCCAGCACACGACTGCCAGGGACTATGGCCACGCCGTCCGGGCGGTCCATGCCAAGGCCCACGGGATCGTGCGCGGCAGGCTGACGGTGAAGGGCGGGCTCAAGCCCGAGCTGGCGCAGGGGCTGTTCGCACGCCCCGGCGTCTACGAGGCGATCGCGCGCATCTCCACCCAGCCCGGGGACATCCTGGACGACTCGGTCAATTCCCCGCGCGGGCTGGCGCTCAAGGTAATCGGCGTCGAGGGCGAGCGGCTGCCCGGCTCGGAGGGTGACACGACGCAGGACTTCATCCTCGTCAACGGCCCGGTGTTCGGCGCGCCCGACACCAAGAAGTTCCTCGCCAACCTGACGCTCCTCGCCAAGACGACGGACAGGATCGAGGGCGTGAAGAAGGCGCTTTCCGCGGTGCTGCAGCCGATCGAGGCGGGGCTGGAAGCGATCGGCAGGCCGTCGCCCAACCTCCAGCAGCTGGGCGGCGCCGCGCCGGTCCATCCGCTCGGCGAGACCTATTACAGCCAGACGGCATATCGCTTCGGCGACCATATCGCCAAGTTCGCCTTGTTCCCGGTGTCGGGCGGGCTGACGAAGCTGACCGGCAGCCACGTCCACACCTCCGGCCGCCCCGACGCGATCCGCGGGGCGGTGAACGAGGAGCTGATCGAGCATGGCGGCACCTGGGAGCTGCGCGTCCAGCTCTGCCGCGATCTGGACAAACAGCCGGTGGAGGACGCGACGGTGGAGTGGACGGCCGACGACAGCCCGTTCGAGCCCGTCGCGACGCTGGCGGTCGAGCCGCAGCTGGGCTGGGAACCGATGGCGTCGGGCAAGACCGACGACGCGCTCAGCTTCAACGTCTGGCACGGCCTCGCCGCGCACCAGCCGCTCGGCAACGTCAACCGCGCGCGCAACGATCCCTACAGGCGGTCGGCCGACTTCCGTGGCCGGACGAACGGCTGCCCGATGCACGAGCCGAAGGCGCTGGCCGAAGTGCCCTGACGTTCGCAGCATGATCCCTGAACTCCCCACCGTCACCCCGGCCTTGAGCCGGAGTCCGAGCCGGTTCCAGGCCGAAGCTGCGCGACCACGCAGCCCGTCCGGTCCTGCGTTGGATGCCGGCACAAGGCCGGCATGACGGGAACGGGTTGATGCCGGTCACGCGCCGCCGCTAACGGTTGCCCATGGCCAAGCTCTTCCACGTCAGCGATGTCCATTTCGGTGCGGAGGACCCCGCTGCGCTGGAATGGTTCGCCCAGTGCGTGGCCGCCGAAAAGCCCGACGCGGTGGTGATGACCGGCGATCTCACCATGCGCGCCTTGCCCCGCGAGTTCGCCGCGGGCGGGCGCTGGCTGCGGTCGCTGGGCGTCCCGCTGACGCTGGAGATCGGCAATCACGACATCCCCTATTATTCGGACCCGCTGCACCGGCTGTTCCGTCCCTATCGGCGCTATGCCGCGGTGGAGCAGCTGATCGCGCAGCCGCTGGCGGTGGCGGGCGTGACGGTGGTGCCGCTCAAGACCATCGCGCGCGCGCAATGGCGTGTCGACCAGTCCAAGGGCCGGGTGAGCGCGACGTCGCTGGCGCTGGCACTGGCTCGGATCGCCGCCGCGCCCGCCGACGACGTGATCCTCGTCGCCGCGCACCATCCGCTGATCGAGGACGGCACCCATGGCCCCGGCCGCACCCGGGGCGGCGCGGCCGCGCTCGCCGCGCTGGCAGCCGCCGGGGCGGACGCGGTGCTGTCGGGCCACGTCCATGTCCCCTTCGACGTGCCCGTCGAGCGCGCTGGCCGCACGGTCCGCATGATCGGCGCAGGTACGCTGTCGAAACGCACCCGCTCCAGCCCGCCGGCCTTCAACGAGCTGAGGATCGAGGGCAAGCGGCTGGAGACGATCGCGCGCACGCTGTCGTCGCGTCCCGACACGGCGATCGGGATCGGCCAAATGCAGTGAGGCGCGGGCTCGCGGCCATAACGCTGGCCGTAGCCGCCGGCGCAGCGACGGGGCAGATCGTCCCGTCGCGCATCGGGCCGCTCTGGTCCGGGCCGGGCGGCGCGGTCGAGACCACGCCATGCCCGCAAACGGTCGATCAGCACGATGATGACTGGTGCCGCGGGATCGCCGTTCGCCAAGGTGCGCGCCTCGTGGCGCTCGGCGCGGGGTACGTCCAGGTCCGGCGGCTCTGGCGCCGGGCGCCGGGCGGGGCGGGACCGGACGCGCTGGTGTTCGGCGACGACGGCGGTTCGGGCGGCGAAGGCGATCTGTTTGCCGTCACGTTCGCCCCGCGGCTTGCCGTGGTGAAGCTGAGCGGCGAACGGATGGACATGGCCGCCGTTCATCCCGGACCCGGCGCGCTCCGGCTCGATCTGCCGTTCGATCTGGAGTATTTCAACGGCGCGCCGCATGCCGGCGCGGTGATCGCGCGGCTGCCGGTGCGTTGGACAAACGGCGGCTGGTCCCTGGATCGGACCGTCTTGCTGGCGCGGCGCTGGTCCGCCGACGAGCTGGCATTCCGCGCGTTGGCCATGCACGAAGAGTTGCGGCGATGGGCGCAGGATCGGTATCCGGCGCTGACCCTGTATCCGCCGGAAGCGAAGGAGGGCACGCCCGTGACGACGCAGGCACTGCTCGAGCTGATCCTGGCCGGTCGCCCCGACACGGCGCGCGCCCTGCTGCATCGCGCTTGGCCGAGCGGATGGGATCGCCTGGACGTCAAGCTGGGTGGCGAGGATGCGTTCTGGGCGCAGCTGTGCAGGGCCGTGAGGCGTCAGCCGCTATGGGTCAGGTTCCGGCTCGATCGATTGCCTCATGCGGGCCTGATCGATGCGGCGGCGCGGCGCGCCGTCTGAGCTCGCCTTCGGGCGCACGCCACCTGCTATGCGACTCACCGGCGGCTCGGCCGACGCTCCTGCGGTTCTCGCTTGCGCGCGGCCCGGACGACGTGAATGGGGCGACGTCATGAGCGAACAGATCGGGACAGGGGAGACGCGGGAGTCGGACAGCCGGCTCAAACGCATCACCGAGGGTGAGTGGGCCGGCTGGTACCAATGGCAGAGCGACGCGTTCGAGACGCGCGCCGGGCCCTTCTACGAGCGCGTCGATGAAGACGGCACGGACGTCTCCGCCTTTCGAGCCGGGCCGGAGCACATGAACGGCGGCGGCTTCATGCATGGTGGCTGCCTGATGACCTTCGCGGATTCGGCCCTGTTCACGATCGCGCGGCCGGCGATGGAGGGCTCGTTCGGCGTGACGGTGAACCTCGCGGGAGATTTCCTCGCCGGCGCGCGGGTGGGCGAGTTCGTGGAGGCGCGGGGCGACATCACCCGCGCGGCGCGTAGCCTGGTGTTCGTACGCGGGCTCGTCACCGCGGATGGCCGACCGGTGCTGAGCTTCACCGGCATCATCAAGAAGGTCGGGCGGCGCTGACGAATTGTGATCGCGCAATCCGCCGCGCTGTTTCGATTCGATACAAGAAATGATGCCGTGAGCCAGTTTGTCGGCGCGCTCGAACCACTTAGTTAGTTAACACGAGCCTGATGACCACGCCCACATCACCGTTGTTCGTGCCACGCCCTTGGTCGACAGAGCCCCAGATCAGTTGCTTACACAAGGGGGACGAACATGAAGATCGGCTTTGCGGCGCTTGGCGCCACTCTATTGGGCGTTACGTCGCCGGCCCTGGCCGCCCAATACACGTTCAACACCACCGGCACCACGCTGCCCACCAATTCCGTGTTCACGGACGCGACGCCTGCGCCGGCCCTGCAGATGAAAGTCACGGCCTGGCAGGCGAACCAGTCGACCAACGCGATCACGTCGAGCACGCTCGCCATCTTCAGCGGCGGTCTCGGCGTCGTCGGCACGGGGGAAAGCACGTCGGACGGCACGCATCAGATCGACAATGGTGGCGGCTACACGGATTTCGTGCTGCTCCAGTTCAGCCGGGCCGTGACGCTGGGCCAGCTGACGTTCAACAGCTACCAGCTCGGGTCGCAGACGACGCTGGACAATGATCTCGGCTGGTACAATGCCGGCGCGATCCAGACCGCCGCGTGGAACTCGACGGTGAACCTCGGCGCCTACTCCTATGCGGGCAATCTCTGGAGCTTCGTGGACAATGCCGGCGGCGCGAGCGGCTTCGACAACATCACCGGCACGACCGCGTCGACCAAATGGCTGATCGGCGCGGCGGGCCTGTCGAGCTACTTCACCGCCAACGGCCGGGCTTCCTATGACGGCTTCAAGCTCGCCTCGATCACCGTCAACGACGTGACCCCGCCGGCGGTGCCGGAGCCGGCCAGCTGGGCGATGATGATCGCCGGCTTCGGCCTGGTCGGCGGTGCGCTCCGCGCCGGTCGCCGGTCCGACGTGCGCGTCGCCGCCTGAGCGATCCCGGCCTGTCCTCGGCTGACGGCCCGGGGACCGTGGCCGCGACAGGCCGCCGCCCGGATCCCCGGGCGGCGGCTTCGTCGTGTCTGGGTCAGCGCACCGGCATCGCCGCGGTCGTGTCGATCACCGTCGTCCAGCCACGCACCTCCCAGCGCTCGACCAGCCCTTCCGTGACATAGGGATCAGCGCGCGCGAACGCCTCGGCGGCGGCGAACGAGCTTCCCTCGAACAGCAGCACCGCGCAGCTCGTAGAAGAGCAGGAAGGGAGCCATGGCCTGCTCCTCCGCCGCGGATCGGCGGGGCTCGTCAACGATCGGAAACCGCCGTCCGGGCGACCGGGCGGCGGTTTCATTCTCTCAGCCCTGAACCCGCTTATGAGTTCAGATACTCGCCGGCATCCTCGTCGCGGCCCTGACCCGACGGCACGACCTCGGCCAGCGGGTCGTCGCCCGTGCCCGTGTCGTCCCGTGCCGAGCGCGCCAGCTCGGCGGCGTGCTCCTCGGCGGCCGAGTTCGGCGCGACCAGCGCGGCGGCGAGCGTCCGCTGTTGCGACCGCAACGCCGCGTCACGACTGGTCGCCGCCACCCGCAGGCGGTTCATGCCCGCGCCGGTGCCCGCCGGGATCAGGCGGCCGACGATGACGTTCTCCTTGAGACCCTGCAGCGTGTCCTGCTTGCCCTGAACCGCCGCCTCGGTGAGGACGCGGGTGGTCTCCTGGAA
>NZ_CAXUEK010000104.1:0-6483 GCF_964250165.1 uncultured Sphingomonas sp.
CTGCTCGCCACCAACATCATCGAGGCGGGGCTGGACGTGCCGCGCGCGAACACCATGATCGTCTGGCGCGCCGACCGCTTCGGCCTGTCGCAGCTGCACCAGCTACGCGGCCGCGTCGGGCGCGGCGGCCGGCGCGGGCAGGTGCTGCTGCTCACCGATCCCGACCATCCGGTCGCCGAGCGCACGGTGCGGCGCCTGCGCACGCTGGAGGCGTTCGACCGGCTCGGCGCCGGCTTCGCGATCGCCGCGCGCGACCTCGACATGCGCGGCGCGGGCGATCTGATCGGCGACGACCAGGCCGGGCACATGAAGCTGATCGGGGTGGAGCTCTATCAGTTCCTGCTCGTCGCGGCGCTGCGTGCGGCGCGCGGCGAGGACGTGGAGCGGTGGACCCCCGAGCTGAACCTTGGCGCGACCGGCGCGCTGCCCGCCGACTGGATCCCGGAAGCGGAGCTGCGCGTCACCCTCTACGCCCGCCTCGCGCGGCTGGAGGACGCGGGCGCGCTGGACGGCTTCATCGCCGAGCTGGAGGACCGCTTCGGGCCGCCGCCCCCCGCGGCGCGGCTGCTGCTCGACATCGCCGCGATCCGCCTCGCCGCCATGGACGCGCGCATCGCCAGGATCGACGCAGGCCCCGCCGCGATCGCGCTCACCCCGCGCAAGGACTTCGCCGGCGCCGCCGGCGCCGCCGGCCTGACGGAAAAGAACGGCCGCCTGCTGCTCGCCGAACGCATCGAGGACCCGGGCGAACGGCTGGAGCGGGTACGGGCGCTGCTGGACGCGTTGGCGGTGGGTGAGTGACACGCCGCGGTGCTTCGATTACACGCGGCCGGTGACCCAGTATTTCGACACGCAAGCCTTCGTGCGTCGGATGGAGACCGCCGGCATGGCCCGCGCGGTCGCGGAGGAACTTGCCGATGCGCTTGGCTCCGTCGTGCTGGACGGCCTCAGCACCCGACGCGATGTGGAAGAGGCCTCGGCGCGGCAGGATGCGAACCTGCGTGAAACTGAATTGCGCTTGCGGCAGGATCTGAAAGAACTGGAGCTGCGTGTCGGCCAGAACATCAAAGACCTGGAGCTGCGTATCACTATCCGGCTCGGTGCGATGCTGGCGGCCACCACAACCCTCGCCGTCGCCATCTTGGGAGCGCTGATCGCGTTCAAGTGATCGATGCGGCCGCCGCTGTGTACACGGATAGATCATGACCCAGTTCGACCTTACCGACGACCAGCGCGAGATCCAGGAGCTGGCGCGGCGCTTCACGGCCGACAACATCACGCCCTTCGCCGCCCGGTGGGACGAGGAGCATCATTACCCCGTCGACGTGTGGAAGGCCGCCGGCGCGCTCGGCTTCGGCGCGATCTACGTGGCGGAGGCGGCGGGCGGCACCGGGCTCGGCCGGCTGGAGGCGGCGCTGATTATGGAGGCGATGGCCTATGGCTGCCCCGCCACCAGCGCCTTCATCTCGATCCACAACATGGCGACCTGGATGATCGACCGCTTCGGCGGCCGCGAGATCAAGGACCGTTTCCTCCCCGATCTCGTCGCGATGGACAGGATCGCCAGCTACTGCCTGACCGAGCCCGGCTCCGGCTCCGACGCCGCCGCGCTCAAGACGACGGCGCGGCGCGACGGCGATCACTATGTCCTGAACGGCACCAAGCAGTTCATCTCGGGCGCGGGCTATAGCGACGTCTATGTCTGCATGGTCCGCACCGGTGAGGAGAAGTCGAAGGGCATCACCGCCTTGGTGGTCGAGAGGGGCGCGCCCGGCCTGTCCTTCGGCGCGCCGGAGAAGAAGCTGGGGTGGAACGCGTCGCCGACCGCGCAGGTGATCTTCGAGGATTGCCGCGTTCCCGTGGCGAACCTGGTCGGCACGGAGGGCGAGGGGTTCCGGATCGCGATGGCGGGGCTCGACGGCGGTCGGATCAACATCGGCGCCTGCTCGCTTGGCGGCGCGCAGCGCTGTCTGGACGAGTCGATCCGCTACACCAAGGAGCGCCAGCAGTTCGGCCAGCCCGTCGCCGATTTCCAGAACACCCAGTTCACGCTCGCCGACATGGCGACCGACCTGGAGGCGGCACGCGCGCTGCTCTATCTCGCCGCCGCCAAGGTGACCGCGGACGCGCCCGACAAGTCGCGCTTCTCGGCCATGGCGAAGCGGCTGGCGACCGACAACGGCTCCGCGATCGTCGACCGCGCGCTGCAGCTGCATGGCGGCTACGGCTACCTGCGCGACTACCCGATCGAGCGGTTCTGGCGCGACCTGCGCGTC
This sequence comes from uncultured Sphingomonas sp., assembly GCF_964250165.1. Taxonomy (GTDB): domain Bacteria; phylum Pseudomonadota; class Alphaproteobacteria; order Sphingomonadales; family Sphingomonadaceae; genus Sphingomonas. The sequence continues at coordinate 2,277 of NZ_CAXUEK010000104.1, forward strand.
CATTCGATCCTGGAGGGGACCAACCAGGTGATGCGCATGATCGTCGGCCGCGAGCTGACCCGCCAGTGAGCAGAGCTCGGCATATCCTCCCCGGGACGGGGAGGGGGACCGCGACGCGAAGCGTCGTGGTGGAGGAGGCTCCGATCAGGGCGGCCCGCTCAAGCCGGAGCCGCCTCCACCATCGGCTGCGCCGCTGGTCCCCCTCCCCGTCCCGGGGAGGATCATAGATGTCCGAGGTTCTCGCCGAACGCGACGGCCGCGTCGGCCGGCTGCGGCTCAATCGACCGCGCCAGCTCCACGCGCTCAACACCGCCATGTGCGAGGCGATGCTGGCCACGCTGGCGGCGTGGCGCGACGACCCTGAGGTCGAGGCGGTGCTGATCGACCATGCGCCCTCGCCGGATGGCGATCCTAAAAGCTCCAGGGGCTTCTGCGCGGGCGGCGACATCCGCATGCTGGCGGACAGCGGCGCGGCCGACGGCGTCGCGGCGCGGGCCTTCTTCCACACCGAATACCGGCTCGACCATCGCCTCTTCACCTACGCCAAGCCGACCATCGCCTTCATGGACGGCGTGACGATGGGCGGCGGCGTCGGCCTCAGCCTGCCGTGCCGTTTCCGGGTCGCGACCGAGAACACGCGGTTCGCCATGCCGGAGACGGGTATCGGCCTGTTCCCGGACGTCGGCGGCGGCTGGTATCTGTCGCGGCTGCCGGGGCGGATGGGCCGGTATCTCGCGCTGACGGGGCATCGACTGGACGGCGCGGAATGCCTCGCGCTCGGCTTGGCGACCCACTATGTCCCGAGCCAGGCGCTCGCGGCGTTGAAGGATCGTCTCGCCGCCGATCCGCAAGGGGCCGAGACGCTGCTCGACGCCGCCGCCACCGCGCCGTCGCGCGCGGCCATTCTCGATCATGCCGACGCCATCGCCCGGCTGTTCGCGGCCGACGCGCTGGAGGAGGTGTTCGCCGCGCTGGAAGCGGACCGCTCGGACTTCGCGCGCGAGACTCTGGCGACGCTGAGGACAAAGTCGCCGCAGACCATGAAGATCAGCCTCAAGCTGCTGCTCGACGGCGCCACCATGGCGACCTTCGAGGACGAGATGCGGCAGGAATATGCGGTCGCCAGCCGCGTCGTGCAGCGCCACGACTTCCTGGAGGGCGTGCGCGCGGTGATCGTCGACAAGGACAACGCGCCGCGCTGGGATCCCGCCACGCCGGAGGGCGTCAGCGATCACCTGATCGACCAGATCTTCGCGCCGCTGCCGGACGCGGAGGCGTGGGCGCCGAGTTGACTCGATCGTCATCCCCGCGAAGGCGGGGATCCAGACTCACCGCGGGGATTAATGGATTCCCGCCTTTCGCGGGAATGACGGCTTTGACCTACGAAACGATCCTCGTCGAGCAGCGCGGCGCGGTGACGCTCGTCACGCTCAATCGCCCGCAGGCGCTCAACGCGCTCAACAGCCAGGTACTGGGCGAGCTGGTCGCCGCTTGCCAGGCTTTCGATGCCGACCCGAGCCAGGGCTGCGCCGTCCTCACCGGCTCCGACAAGGCGTTCGCGGCCGGCGCGGACATCAAGGAGATGCAGCCGCAATCGTTCGGCGAGATGTACGGCGCCGACTATTTCGCCGGCTGGGAGCTCTTCACGCGCACCCGCAAGCCGATCATCGCCGCGGTCGCCGGCTTCGCGCTCGGCGGCGGCTGCGAGCTGGCGATGATGTGCGACTTCATCCTGGCGGCGGACACCGCGAAGTTCGGCCAGCCCGAGATCAGGCTCGGCGTCGCGCCGGGCATGGGCGGCTCGCAGCGCCTGACGCGCGCGGTCGGCAAGGCGAAGGCGATGGAGATGTGCCTGACCGGCCGGATGATGGACGCCGCCGAGGCCGAGCGCGCCGGGCTGGTCAGCCGCATCGTCCCGGCGGGCGAGCTGGTCGACGAAGCGGTCAAGGTCGCCACCCAGATCGCCGCCATGGCCCCGCTCGCGGCCAAGGCGATCAAGGAAATGGTCGACGCCGCGTTCGAGACGCCGCTAACCCAGGGCATCCGCTTCGAGCGCCGCCTGTTCCACGGCCTGTTCGGGACGGAGGACCAGAAGGAGGGGATGACCGCGTTCGTGGAGAAGCGGGCGGGCGCGTGGAAGGGCAGATAATCCCTTCCCGCAAGCGGGAGGGGCGCAGAAGGAGAGAAGAATGGCCCGCATCGCATTCATCGGCCTCGGCAACATGGGCGGCGGGATGGCCGCGAACCTGGCGAAGGCCGGCCATGACGTCCGCGCCTTCGACCTGAGCGACGACGCGCTCGCCCGCGCCGAGAGCGCCGGCTGCCTGCGCGCGGCCGATGCCGCCACGGCGGTGGAGGGCGCGGAGGCGGTCGTCACCATGTTGCCCGCGGGCACGCATGTCGCGCAGACCTATGCCGCGATCCTACCCGCCTGCGCGCCGGGCGCGGTCCTGATCGATTGCTCCACCATCGACGTCGCCACGGCAAAGCGGGTTGCGACCCAGGCGGTCGAGGCGGGCTTCCTGGCGGTCGACGCCCCCGTCTCCGGCGGTATCGCGGCGGCGGCGGCGGGGACGCTCACCTTCATGGCGGGGGGGCCGGCGGACGCCTTCGAGCGCGCCGAGCCGTTCCTGTCGGCGATGGGCAAGGCGGTGATCCATGCCGGCCCGAGCGGGGCGGGGCAGGCGGCGAAGATCTGCAACAACATGATCTTAGGCGCGACGATGATCGCGACGTGCGAGGCGTTCGGGCTGGCCGAGAAGCTGGGGCTCTCCGCGCAATCGTTCTTCGCTATCGCCAGCGTGTCGTCGGGCCAGAGCTGGTCGATGACCAGCTACTGCCCCTTCCCCGGCGTCGGGCCGGACACCCCCGCCGACCACGATTATCAGGGCGGCTTCGCCGCCGCGCTGATGCTCAAGGACCTGCGCCTGTCACAGCAGGCGGCGAGCGACGCCGGCGCGGACACGCCGATGGGCGCCAAGGCCGCCGAGCTTTACGAGCGCTTCGTGCGCGAGGGGCAGGGCGGCAAGGATTTCAGCGGCATCATCGAGCTGCTTGGGACATCGACATCGGTTCGAGCATAGGCGGCTGTCCCAAGGCGGCGTACCCGGAGACCGGTACGGGAGACTTCCATGTCCTATATCTTCATTCTCGCGGTTCCGGTGGTCATCCTTCTCGCGGTCGCGTCGAAGACGTTCGGCGTGAACCAGGAATACCAACGCGCCGTGCTGTTCCGGCTCGGGCGGCTGGGCACCACCAAGGGGCCGGGCTGGTATTGGCTGATCCCGTTCATCGATCGCGTGGTCAAGGTCGATATCCGCACGGTGACGGTGCAGCTCGAAACGCAGGAGACGATCACGCGCGATGGCGTCGCGGTAAAGGTGAACGCTGTGCTGTGGTATCGAGCCGCCGATCCCGCCCGGGTCGTGACCTCGGTGGAAGCCTATGAGGCGGCGGTGGTGCAGGCGGCTGAAACGGGGATGCGCGACGCGATCGGCCAGAGCGACCTCGATCAGATGCTCAAGGACCGTATCGGCATCAATCGGCGGCTGCTCGAGTTGCTGGCGAGCGCGGCGGGGCGCTGGGGCATCGAGATCGACGCGGTCGAGATCAAGGACGTCGACATTCCCGAGCAGATGCAGCGCGCCATCGCGCGCGAGGCCGAGGCGATCCGCGAGAAGCGCGCGCGCATCATCAAGGCCGAAGGGGAAAACGAAGCCGCGCAGAAACTCGCCGACGCTGCGACGATGATCGGCAGCGCGCCAGGCGCTTTGGAGCTGCGCCGTCTCCAGACGCTTGCGGAAATCGGGGTCGAGCACAACAGCACCATCATCGCCATGCTTCCCGTGGAGCTTCTTCACGCCGCCCGGACAATCGCGGGACTGCCCGCAGCATCGGCCGATTGAGCGACAGGCACTTCCGCCGCCGCCCGCGCGACTGGACACCGCTTTCCGCGGGCCGGCGAGGCTGGCGCGCCACGCTCCGTCGCGTTCGCCTTCTCCACCTTCCCGTCGCCTCGCCGAATGACTTGCCCGGCGGAAGCGCCCCGTTAAACCGGCCCGGGCGAAGGGAGCGACATGGACGCCGCCGTCAATGAACCGACCAAGGCCGACATCCGCCTGGTCATCGCCGCGTCCGCGCTCGGCACGGTGTTCGAGTGGTACGATTTCTTCATCTACGGCACGCTGGCGTCGGCCGGGATCATCGG
>NZ_CAXUEK010000105.1:0-6414 GCF_964250165.1 uncultured Sphingomonas sp.
GCCGACGTCATCACCGCCGATCACATGAAGGCGATGAAGCCGATGGCGATCGTCTGCAACATCGGCCATTTCGACAGCGAGATCCAGATCGCGGCGCTGTCCAACTACAAGTGGACCGAGGTGAAGCCCGGCACCGACCTGGTCGAATTTCCTGACGGCAAGCAGATCATCGTGCTCGCCAAGGGCCGGCTGGTGAACCTGGGCTGCGCGACGGGGCACCCGAGCTTCGTGATGAGCGCCAGCTTCACCAACCAGACGCTGGCGCAGATCGAGCTGTGGACCAAGGGCGACGACTACGAGAACCGCGTCTACGTCCTGCCCAAGCACCTGGACGAGAAGGTGGCGGCGCTGCACCTCGCGAAACTGGGCGTGCAGCTGTCGCAGCTGAGCGAGAAGCAGGCCAACTATATCGGCGTGCCGGTGGCGGGGCCGTTCAAGCCGGATCATTACCGGTATTGAGCCAGGTTGAAAGGCGGTGATGGCCCGCGGATGCTCAGGCGTCTGCGGGCCTTTTTCATGTTGCGCGAAAGCTACAGTTCGTCTGAAATGTTCACGGGGCCTTGCGAGCAAGGCAGGATTGGTGACGTTGCGCCGCGGGCGGGGGCCGATTTGATGAGGGTTTATCAATGCGTCGCTCGCCGTGCATTTCCGCTCTTGCAGTATCGCTCGCCGCGCTGACGGCAGGCCTGGCCACCCCGGCCGGCGCGCAGACCGCATCCCCGGGCAATTACCCCTCCAACGTCCCGGCGCCGTCTAATCAGGCGGCCGGCGCGTGCCAGGGACCGGACGCGACAAGCAACCCCGCCTGCGCTCAGGTCACCGCCAACGCGGACGGCACGACCGCCGACGCCGCGAGCGCGCCGACCCGTGACGTGGTGGTGACCGGCTCGCGCATCCGTCGGCCCGATTACGAGACGGCCAGTCCGATCGTGTCGCTCGACTCCAATACGCTGCAGCAGTCCGGCACCACCAACGTCACGGACTTCCTGACCGGCTATCCGGCGCTGATCGGCTCCTCCACCTCGGCGCAGAACTCGGGCGACCGGGCCGGCATCGGTGCGACGGGCCTCAACCTGCTCAACTTGCGCAATCTTGGCACGCAGCGCACGCTGGTGCTGGTGGACGGCCGTCGCCACGTCGGCGGCGTGCCGGGCGATGCGTCGGTCGACATCAACACGATCCCAGAAGACCTGATCGACCGGATCGACGTGCTTACGGGCGGCGCTTCGGCGATCTACGGCGCGGATGCCGTAACCGGCGTGGTCAACTTCGTGTTGAAGCACGATTTCGAGGGGATCACCGGTCGCGCGCAGGCGGGCATCTCCGAGCAGGGGGATGCGGGCCAGCGTCTGCTGACGGTGACGGCGGGTAAGAACTTCGCCGGCGGCAAGGGCAACGTTGCCGTCGCGTACGAATACGGCATGAACGATCGCTACTCGACGCAGGATAGGGATTATCTGCGCGGACCACAGGCCGTGTTCTTCCAGCGCAACGGGGCCTACACGGCCAACACGCCCGGCTCCTACCTCTACGTGCCCTATACCGATCTCCGTTACGCCGACACGGCGCGCAACGGCGCGGTAGACATCGATGGAGACGGCATTCCCGAGTTCACCGGCACGGGCGCGGTCTATGATCGCGGCCAGCTGCTGCCGGGCAATGCCTATACCGTCGGCGGTTCCTCCACCTCGCTGGCCGACTACGGCAACGATCTGCTGCCGCAGGTGGAGCGGCACGTCGTGAATGCGCTGGCGCACTATGATTTCTCGCCAGCCCTCACGCTGTTCGCCGAAGGCAAGTTTGCGCTGACGCGGTCCTACTCGCTCGGGCAGCCTTCGTTCGACTATTACCTCTTCGTTCCGCAGGACAATCCCTATATCCCGGCCAACGTGCGCGCCGCCATCGATCCGGCGCTCGGCGGCGTGCTCGTGACCCGCGACAATTTCGACCTGGGCCAGCGCGGCGAGTACATCACGCGCAAGACCTATCGCACCGTTGTCGGCGCGCGCGGCGACCTGGATGATGCGACGCATTACGAAGTCTCTTACGTCTTCGGGCAGACAGATGTGACCAATCACTTCGTCAATGACCAGTACACCGATCGGTTCTATGCGGCGATTGACGCCGTGCGGAACGCCGCAGGCCAGATCGTCTGCCGTGTCGACACACCGGGCGGCGTTACCACGGACCAGCCCTACAACCCTACCCGGACGGTGAACGGATCGACGTTCGGGGCCGGGCAGTGCCAGCCGCTCAACATCTTCGGCGAGGGCGTAGCGAGCCAGGCCGCGTTGAACTTCGTCCGCGCGGAGACGACCGAGCAGTCGTACCTGACCCAGCACGTCGTCAGCGGATCGCTGTCGGGCGATTTCCGTCATCTGTTCAGCCTGCCCGGCGGCGAACTCGGCTATTCGCTGGGTGCGGAGTATCGCCGCGAGAAGTCGGTGTTCACGCCGGACGCGCTGGAGCAGCAGGGTCTGACGTTCAGCAACAAGCTTTCGCCGACCGCAGGCGCCTATGACGTCAAGGAAGTGTTCGCCGAGCTCGACGCGCCGCTCCTCAAGGACCGGCCGTTCTTCCAGCTGGTCGATCTGGCCGCGGCGATCCGCTATTCAGACTATTCGACGATCGGCAGCACAACCACCTACAAGCTCGATGCCACCTGGGCGCCGGTGCGCGACATCCGTTTCCGCGGCACCTATTCCTATGCCGTGCGGGCGCCGAACATCGGCGAGCTGTTCGGCGGCACGTCGCAGACGTTCGAATTCTTCGATGATCCTTGCAAGACCGAAAATCTTAGCCTCGGCGCCTCCACGCGCGCGACGAACTGCACCGCGCTGCTGAGCGCGGCGGGGCTGTCCGCCGCACAGATCGCGGCCTTTGAGGATCCGCGCTCCACCAACATCCCCGGCACGCAATCGGGCAATGCCGACCTGGCGGCGGAGCGGGCGCGGACTTGGACGGCGGGCGTGGTGCTGCAGCCGCGCTTCCTGCCTGGCCTCACCGCCTCCTTCGATTGGTATGACATCAAATTGAAGAGCGCGATCAACACGGTCAACGCGCAGCAATTAGCAGAGCTCTGCGTCGATCAACCGACCATCGCCAACGTGTTCTGCCAGTCGATCACGCGTCAGCAGGGCACCGGGCTAATCAACGGCTTCGTCGTCGCGCCGCAGAATGTGGCGCAGTTCCAGACCGCCGGGCTTGACGCGAACATCAGCTACCACTTCAAGCTCGCCTCCCTGGGGTCGTTCAACGTCAAGATCGTGGGCGGGTATCTCAACAAGCTGAGCTTCGTGGGCACGCCGGGGGCTGACCCGACCGACGAGCTGCAATATCCCTACTCGCCCAAGTTTCAGGCGAATGGCGATTTCACCTTCTCGCGCGGGCCGTTCACGCTCAACTATGGCCTGTCCTGGTTCGACAAAACCTACCGGACGCTAAGCACCCAGATCGACGCGACCGTGTTGGCCGGCAATCCGAACTACATCAATCCGCAATACGCTTTCTACAAGGATCGGTGGGTGCACGATCTGTATCTGAGTATCGACGTGAACAAGAACTTCCAGTTCTACGGCGGCGTCAACAACTTCACTAACGCGCGGCCATCTTATGGCACACGGCTATACCCGGTCGACGCGGTGGGCCGGTTCCTGTTTGCGGGCGCGCGGGTCAAGCTGCCCAAGTTCTGACCTGACGGTGACGGTGGACGGTTCGGAGGTGGGCCGCCCTAGCCCCTTTTGGCCGCCTCCGTTCTCGCCTAGACCTCGCTCATGGTGACGTTGGGGACGGGGGCGCTGGCGGCGGCGGGGGCCGTGCTGCTGCTGTTGATCGGCGGCGGCGTGCTGGCTCTTTTCGCGGGCCTCCGGGCGCGCGGCGAGGCGGCCGCCGCGGTGGCCGAGAACGCCCGGCTGCAGGCGCGGCTCGGCGCGGCGCCGGCGCTCGCGCTGACCGTCCGGGGCGACGGACGGGTCGAGACGGGGCCGCGGCTGGCGGACTGGCTCGGTCTGACCGAGCCGCCGCGCTTCCTGGCGGACCTTGCGGATGGCGAGCGCGGCCTGTCGGCTGCGGACGCGGCGGCGGTGCAGGCGGACGTGACGGCGGCGCAGCGCGCGGGCCGACCGTTCGAGCGGGCGGTGCGGCCGCTCGGCTCGACGCGGACGCTGACGCTGCGCGGCGCCCGTGCGCCGGGCGAGGAGGGGCAGACCGGCGCGGTGCTGGTCTGGGTGTTCGACGCGACCGATCGCGAGGCGGAGATCGCGCGGCTGGGCGGCGAAGCGGGGCGGCTGCGCCGGGCGTTCGAGGCACTCACCGCGCTCATCGAGGTCGCGCCGCTGCCGATGTGGTATCGCGGACCGGACCTCAAGCTGTCGATGGTCAACTCCGCCTATGTCACCGCGGTCGAGGGCGCCGACGCCGCCGACGTGGTGGCGCGCGGGCTGGAGCTGGTGGAGGGGCAGGGCGCGCGCGGGCCGCTCGCCGGCGCGGAGGCGGCGCGGCTCAACGGGCGGCCGCACGAGGCGGTGCTGCCCGCGACGATCGGCGGCGACCGGCGGACGCTGCGCATCTATGACGTGCCCCTCACGACGGGCGGGGTCGCCGGCTTCGCGGTCGATATCGAGGAGCTGGAGCAGGCGCGCTCCGGGCAGAAAAGGTTTGCCGAGGCGCAGCGGGCGATGCTCGACCGGCTGTCGGCGGGCGTCGCGCAGTTCGCGGCCGACCGGACGCTGGTCTTTTCCAACCAGCCCTTCCGCCGCATGTTCGCGATGCGCGGCGAATGGCTGGCCGACCGCCCGGAGTTCGAGCGCGTGCTGGAGCGGATGCGCGAGGCGGACCGGTTGCCGGACGTGCGCGATTTCCCCGGCTGGAAGGCCGAGCGGCGCGACTGGTTCTTCCAGACCGAGGGTGCGGCCGAGGAGAATTGGCACTTGTCGGGCGGCACGCACCTGCGCGTGGTGGCGCAGCCGCTGCCGGACGGCGGCCTGCTGCTGATCTTCGAGGACCGCACCGAGCAGGTGCAGCTCGCGTCGGCGCGCGACACGCTGCTGCGGGTGCGCACCGCGACCTTCGACAATCTGTTCGAGGCGCTGGGCGTGTTCGCGGCGGACGGACGGTTGCAGCTCTGGAACAACCGCTTCCGCACGCTGTGGGGGATGGAGGAGGAGTTCCTGGCCGCGCACCCGCGCGTCGATGCGTTCGCCGAGGTCGCGGCCAAGCAGCTCGCCACGCCGACCCGCGCGGCGTTGATCCCCGAGCTGGTGCGCTCGGCGACCGGCGAACGGCAGCAGCGCACGGGGCGCGTGGCGTTCGCGGACGGCCGGCATTTCGAGTTCGCCGGCGTGCCGCTGCCAGACGGCAACGCGCTGTTCACGCTGCTCGACATCACCGACAGCCGCCGCGCCGAGCAGGCGCTGCGGGACCGCAATACGGCGCTCGAAGACGCAGACCGCGTCAAGACGCAGTTCGTCGCGAACATGAGCTATGAATTGCGCACGCCGCTCACGTCGATCGGGGGGTTCGCCGAGATGCTCCACGGGGGCTATGCGGGCAAGCTGACCAAGACGGCGGACAAATATGTCGAGGCGATCCTGGAATCGGTCGAGCGGCTCGGCCTGCTGATCGACGACGTGCTCGACCTGACGCAGGGCGACGACGAACAGGCGCGCGGCGACGTCGATCTGGCGGCGACGGCGCGGGCGGCGGCGGAGACGGTGCGGCCGGCGGTGGCGCGGCGCAAGCTGGACCTGGCGGTGGAGGTGGCGCGCTCGACGGGACGGGTCACGGGCGATTCGCGGCGCCTGCGCGAGATGATCGAGCACCTGTTGCGTCATGCGGTCGCGGCGGTGCCCGATGGCGGCCGCGTACTGCTCCATGCGGACGGCCATGCGACGGCCGCGCGGATCGTGGTCACGGACGACGGCCCGGGCATGGACGCGGAGACGCAGGCGCGCGCGTTCAACCGCTTTGCCGAGCCCGGCATCCAGCCGACCGGCGAACGCGCGCTCGGCCTGGGGCTGCCGCTGGCGAAGCAGTTCGCCGAGGCGCATGGCGGCACGATCGCGCTGGTCAGCGAACCGGGGGAGGGCACGCTGGTGACGGTGGAGCTGCCGCGGCGGTGAGCGACGAGCGAAATCTTTCCCGTCCCGGGGAGGAAGTGCTGCTCCCGGATCCCGCTGCCACCGAGGCGTTCGGGCGGGCGCTGGCCGGCATCGTCCGAACCGGCGATGTCGTCACGCTCTCCGGCCCGCTCGGCGCGGGCAAGACGAGCATCGCGCGCGGGCTGCTCGCCGCGCTGGGGCTAGCCGGCGAGGCGCCGTCGCCCAGCTTCGCGATCGTGCAGCCCTACGCCCCCCCCGAGGTGCGGCTGCCGGTGCTGCACGTCGATCTGTACCGGATCGACGACGCGGGCGAGAT
>NZ_CAXUEK010000106.1:0-6393 GCF_964250165.1 uncultured Sphingomonas sp.
ATACAGCGCCCGTGTATCCCAAATCGATTCAATCAATCAGAAAGCAAGTCTAGGCGGTCTGCGGCCTCCCCGCAGTGTCGCCGTATGCAGCGTTCCGGGCGGCTGTCTCGGTGCCGCGACGACCGATGCGCCCAGATGACCAACATCCGACTTCGAGGTGCCGCTCGGCAGTGCTGAATGACTGCTTCTGGGTCACATCTGGGGCTCTCCAGGCCACCTCTCTTCAGATGTTAATCCCTAGCGCGGCAAAGCCGTGCCAGCCCGACGAGCGCTGGCCATCAGTGAAGGTCGGTCCGCCGGACGCGAGGAAGCGGAACGGGCCACCCAGCTTGACGATCCCGCCCGCGCCCAGGCTGGTGGAGGCGCGCGCGCCGACCGCGCCTGGGCCTTGTCGGTCGATCTCCGCGCCAAGCTGCAGCCGCTTCGACAGATCGCGCGTCACCGCGATGCCACCCGTCCAGAAGCTGCGGTTGCCCGCGCCTGGATTGACCGCATAGCCGCCGCCGCCGAAAATCGACCACGGCCCGATATCCTTCTGCGCCCAGATCGGCAGCAAGGCGGTCGCCCGGCCATTTCCAAGCCCCTTGCTCGCGGTGGGCAGAGTCAGCCCGGGGAAGACGGCGATCTGCACCCCCGCCCCCTCGTCGTGGAAAAATCGGTATTTCACCGATACCGCGAGGTCGCCGACGCCGATCCGCCCACCCGAGGCATCGTGCGCGAACGCGCCCGGTAGCCCGAGCGTTAGCTGGACGTTCCGGAGGCCGCCGTAATTGAGCTCGGCCCCGAAGCTCCCCTCGTAGTCGCGCCCTACTCCCGCACCCTCGATCAGCGGCGCGTAGATCTCCCAATGTCCGAGGTCGGTCGGCTCGGGATCATCGGTCAGGAAGGGTGGCCCGGCGAACGCCGGCGCGGGCATGGCCGCCAGCAGCCCCGCTAGGGCGAGCTGCCTCACACCGCCTCCGCGGCTTCCGGGTGGCGGCTGGCCCGCTGCGGCAGCACCGCGATCAGCAGCACGATCGCTGCCGCCAGGATCAGTGAAGCGACCGGCCGGCTCACGTCCAGCCCGCCCTGCGCGCGCGGCTTGTCGAACCAGTCGCCCACCGTCGCCCCCAGCGGTCGCGTGAGGATGAACGCCGTCCAGAACAGCGCCACCCGGCTGATCGACGTTGCGTAATATGCCGCCACGAGCGCCAGCAGACACGTCCCGAACGCAAGTGCGCCGCCGCCATAGCCAAGCCCGCCATCCGCCGCCCAATCGCCCAGCGCGGTGCCCAGCGTCTGCGAAAAGGTGATGGTGATCCAGTAGAAGAGTTCCGCGCGGGATCCGGTCACGCTGCCTGCCGCGATCGTGCCGAGCGTGCGGTACCAGGCGAACAGCGAGGCGAGCACGCAGCCGAGCAGGATCAGGGATCCGCCCGGATAGCCCACCCCCAGCGACCGGTCGGCGAAGTCGGCCAGCGTTGTCCCGCACGTTGTCGAGGCGACGATCGTCGCCCAATAGAGCCATGGATTGAAGCGACGCGCGCCCACCTGCGCCGCCACCAGCAGTCCCAACGCCACACCGAAGATCAGCGTGCCGACCAGGTAGCCGTTCACCGCGCTCGCCGCGCCGCTGGTCTCGCCCAGCCAGCTCATCGACACGGTGTCGCCGCCCGTCTCGCCCACCGTGGTCGCCAGCACCTTGATGATCCAGAAGCCCAGCGTGACCGCCGGCACCTTGGCTGCCGCCGTTCGCGTCTCAGGAGTCCTGAGCATGGCTCACGCCGCCGGATCGAAAATGAGAACGCGCAGCGTGCCCGATCGTACGCGTGGCCGGCCGCCCGCCGGGTTCGCGTCGGTATCGGCCCCGACGACGAACAGCCGGCCTGTGCGCGGGTCGACCGCCATCGTGCGCGCGCTGACCAGGGTCGGGATCGTCGGGAGCGCCTCGTAGCGGTCGGGCGTCACCTGCCGGTAAACGCTCACCGTTCCGTCGCGCCCGTTTGAGCTGAACACGCGGCGGCGGACCGGATCGAAGGCGACCGCATCATTGCCCAGCCCGATCGGCAGCGTCGCGACGACGCGCCCCGAGCCGGTGTCGAGCACCACCATCTTGGCATTGACGCAGCCGATGAAGGCGCGATGGCTCGTCCGGTCGACCGCCAGCCCGTGAGGGCTCGCGCATCCGGGCGCGGGCCAGTGCGCCACCACCCGGGCCGCACGCGCATCGACCACGACCAAGTCGCCCTTTTCCTCGCCAGCGACGAAAACCCGGCCCGAGCCGTCGGCGGCGGGATATTCCAGCTTCTCGCCGACGACGATGGTCGAGACGGCGCGGTCGGTCGCCGGGTCGATCAGCGTGACGCTGCGCTGATCGCCCTCCACCACCAGCACGCGCCCCGTCATCGGATCGCGCGCGATTCCGTCGGCATCGTCGGCTGCGGGGATGCGTGCCACCGGCTTGAGCGTCCGGAGATCGAAGGCGACTGCCTCGCCCCTTTCGCCATCGTCGGTAAAGCCGCGGCCAGTCGCGCGCGAGATCGCGATGCCATGCGTTCCGCCCGGCATGCCATCCACCTCGCCGATCACCGCGCCGCTCGCGGCATCGAGCACGCTTACTCGGTCGCCATGCGCGACATAGACGCGCCTCGTATCGGGGTCGGCGACGACGTAGTCCCATCTATCGGGGGCGCCGAGCGCTACGGTGCGGGTCAGCTTGTAGTTCGGCGCAGCCGGGGCTGCACCGACAGCAATAAGCGCCAAGGCAGCAGCCCTGCGAGTAAGGTTCACGGTCACGTTAGATCTCATGCTTCGGGCGTTAGCACATTCGGCACCGGCCGCGGCAATATCTGCGCTGGCGGGGCCGGAGCCGGGTCGGCCGGAGCCAGGGTGCTCTTGCTGCCGGGAGAGCCCGTACAAGACGATTCGTGTCTCAACGAGCAATGCGGGTCAAAGGCAGAGCAGCGCACGGTTCAGCTGAACGAGCGTCCGCTTCCGGGAAGCGACTCAAGGCCGTTGAACGTCTAAGATTGGGTCGAGGCAGGCAAGAACGGGGTTCGTTGGTCGCCGTTCGATTAGCATATTTGTTCGATCGTCCCTTTTCGGAACCGGACGCACGCAAGTCGCGGGCGAGCCTGCCGGTGACGGCAATCCTTAACCTGTTGCCCATACGTCCTCCGCGCGAAGGGGACTGTAGTGCGGGACTACGGCGAAGAAGCGCGGCTGGACGCGTTATCTCAGTTGAAGCTACTGGACACGCCACCGAGCGAGACTTTCGACCGGATCACGCGCATGGCGAGCCAAATCTTCGGCCTGCCGATTGCCGCAGTGTCGCTGACCGATCGCGATCGCCAGTGGTTCAAGTCCCGGGTCGGTGTCGACCATTGCAGCATCCCGAGGGGCGGGGCGCCGTGCGCCCAGGTCGCCGAAACCACACAGCCGTTGGTGATCGAAGATCTTCTGACCGACGCTTGCTACGCCGACAGCCCGCTCGGCCGTGCGGGCACCCGTTTCTACGCGGGCGCACCGCTGGTCACCAGCGACGGTTACGGGCTAGGGGCGCTCTGCGTCCTTGGAACGGAGCCGCGCTGCGCGACCGCGTCCGAGCTCGCCGCGCTCGTCGATCTGGCAGCGATGGTCATGGCCCAGATCGAACTCCAGCACGCGTTCGGGCGCATCGACCCTGTCAGCGGCCTGCCCACTAGGAACCAGTTCCGGGACGACCTGATCGACCTCGCGCGCGATCATCCGGGTGAGAAACGCTTCGCCGTCATGATCGACCTGGCGCGGGACGACCAGCTCAGCCGGATCACGCGCGCGATGGGCGCGGCGCGAGTCGACGAACTGATCCGCGAAGCCTCGCAAGCGTTGCGTGCCGCGGTCGAATTGACGCACACGGCCTATCACGTCGGGCCTGCACAATTCGTGTTCTTTTCCGCGCCGGACGTCGAGCAGTCCGCCTACATGGAGCTGCTCCAGTCCAAGTTCGAGTCGCTGAGCGCGACCTCGTCGGTCCGTTTCGTGACCAGCATCGCGATCGGCGTTCGGCCCTTCGTCGTCGGCCAGGCCACGCCCGAGGACATCCTGCGCAGCGCCGCGAGCGCGGCTCAGGATGCGAGACAGGTCGACGGCTCGATCGCCCTCTACTCCGTGTCCACCGACACCGCGCACCAGCGCCAATACCGCCTGCTGAGGGATTTCGGAGCGGCGCTGGAGGCGACTGACCAGCTTCGCCTCGTCTATCAGCCGCGTGTCGATCTGGCGTCGGGCCGCTGCGTCGGGGCCGAGGCGCTGCTGCGATGGCGGCACCCGTTGCTGGGCGACGTATCGCCCGCCGAGTTCATCCCGATCATCGAGCATACCTCGCTCGCAAAGACGACAACGCAATGGGTGCTCGACGCCGCCCTCGATCAGCTCGTGCGCTGGGACGAAGTAGGGATCACGATCGCGCTCTCGGTGAACATCTCCGCGACCAACCTGGCGGAGGTCGACCTGATCCAGCGCATCCAGCTGGGGCTGTTGACGCGGCGGCTCCGCCCCGACCGGCTCGAGATCGAGCTGACCGAAAGCGCGATCATGGACGAGCCGGACCAGGCGCTCGCGATGCTGCAGGAACTGGCGTCGGCAGGCGTGGGCCTCGCGATCGACGATTTCGGCACCGGTCAGAGCAGCCTCGCGTATCTGCAACGTCTGCCGGCGCAGGTCGTGAAGGTAGATCAGGCGTTCGTCCGCAACCTCAACCGCGCGGAAGGGGCCGACTTCGTGCTGGTCGAGACGATGATCGGGCTGGCACACAGGCTCGGTTTCCGCGTCGTCGCCGAGGGCGTCGAGACGTCGGAAGCGGCGACGATCCTTGCTCGGATCGGGTGCGAGGGGGCGCAGGGCTTCCTGTTCGGCCGCCCGATGGAAGCGGACCGGATCGGTCCCTGGCTCGACGGCATAGAGAATCGCGGCTGCAAATCGACGAACGCCGGTTAGATTGGCTGCGTCGCACGAGACGTTCGACAATAGGTGCCAATCTGTCCGCATCGCGGTCAGGGCCGACGATTGTTCCTTATGCCTGAGCTGACAGCGTCGTGAGCGGCTTGCCATTGAGCAAGCCCCGGCTCGTTGGTGGCGAACGCAGCAGGTCTACGCCCGCTCCCGTATTGCAACCGACGAAACGGCGGCGAGCTGTTCCAATTCGGAGGCGCGGATCGGCTTTCCATAGAGCCATCCCTGCACCTCGTCACAACCGTTAGCTCGAAGCCAGCGGGCTTGCGCCGGGTGCTCGACCCCTTTCGCGCTGACGCTCAGGTTGAAGGCGTGACCAAGCGTCAGCATGCTGTCGAGGGTGGCCGCCTGCGGCGGCGCTTTGGAACCTGCGCTGGCAAGTGCGCGGCTTCGTCGACGAGGTGCCCGGGGCCACACAAGAGCAGCTAAACGGCCGCTTTGCGGCTGGAAGCGGCGTTAGAGGTCTCGACCTGCGCAAGGCTTACATCGACACTCCTGGAATGATCAGCAGGAGACGTTTGCCGGGTTCATCCCGACCGATGCGTTCGCCGTCTATGAGCGCTGGTCGGACGACATGCTCGCCCAATTCGGCGAGGCTCCACCACGGTCGAACCATCCGCTCCAGCTCGATCAGCCGAGCGTGGGCGTGCAGGCTTGGGTAGCTGCGAAGCAGACGGTCCTGTCGACCCTCAATGGCTCCCAGTTTTCGCCCGCCTACCTCGCCAGCAAGAAATATAGCTGGCCGCTGGTGGCCAATCTCATGAAGGCGTTCCGCTACTTCAAGCAGGCCCGGAACGCGCTGATCCACCGCGGCGGCATTGCGAACCAGATCGACGCTCAGGCCTATTCGGAGTTCGCCCCGGTCAGCGGACGCGCGTCGTTGGGCATGCGCGGGGCACTCGAGCACGAGCCCTTTATTGTCGGCCAGAGACTTCGCCTCCGGCTAAGGGCGTGGTCGGCTTTTGCGACATCCTGATCCGCCTGATGCGCAGCATCGACGCGGAACTCTCGCGTTCGGCTCAAGCGGAGCAGCTCACGCGTGAGAGGCTGGAGCGTGACGCGGCATCAGGTGGGTGCTAAACGGCGACCCCACGATACGCGCCCAGCAGGTTCGATTAATGTGCAGGGCGGGCGGGCTTCCAGGGCCCGTCGACCCCGACGCCGTCCACCGATACATGCTCGACGAGGGATTGTTGAGAATGTGAGTGGCCGGCGACGCGGGAGCGCTCACGAGGAAGAAGGCGCGAGGCCGTGATGCCCCGAGCTTGGCTGCGGGGCGGCGATCACGCCTAAGTGGCTAAGAAGATGATACTGCCGGTGCGAATTGAACTCACAACCTCAGCCCTACTAAGGCTTTGCCCTTCTCGAGCTGTGAACCGCCCCGGGTTTGCCGGAGGCCATGGGTTGTGAGTCACGCTGCCA
>NZ_CAXUEK010000107.1:0-6350 GCF_964250165.1 uncultured Sphingomonas sp.
CATCCTGCGGCGCGGCGCGGCGTGGTTCGCGGGCTTCGGCGCCAAGGGCAACGAGGGCACCAAGCTGTTCCAGATCAGCGGCCACGTGAACACGCCCTGCGTGGTCGAGGAGGCGATGAGCATCCCCTTCCGCCAGCTGATCGAGGAGCATTGCGGCGGCGTGCGCGGCGGCTGGGACAATCTGCTCGCCGTGATCCCCGGCGGCTCGTCGGTGCCGCTGGTGCCGGCGGCGCAGATCATGGACGCGCCGATGGACTTCGACGGGCTGAAGGCGCTCGGCTCGGGCCTCGGCACCGCGGCGGTGATCGTGATGGACAAGTCGACCGACATCGTCCGCGCGATCAGCCGCATCAGCTATTTCTACAAGCACGAGAGCTGCGGCCAGTGCACGCCGTGCCGCGAGGGCACCGGCTGGATGTGGCGCGTGATGGAGCGCCTGCGCACCGGCGAGGCCGAGATCGGCGAGATCGACATGCTCCAGCAGGTGACCAAGCAGGTCGAGGGCCACTCGATCTGCGCGCTGGGCGACGCGGCGGCCTGGCCGATCCAGGGGCTCATCAAGCATTTCCGCCCCGAGCTGGAGCGGCGCATCACCGAGCGCGGCGGCGACCTCGCGCCGATGATGGAGGCGGCGGAGTGAGCGAGGACCGCAGCCAGATGATGTTCGACATCCTGCTCGGCATCCAGAAAGATCTGGGGGTCATCAAGCGCGAGCAGGCGTCGCAGGGGATCAGGCTCGCTTCGATCGAGGAGCATATCCGCGGTTTGATGACATCCATCTACGGCTTGCAGGCCGACGTGGCCGATCTGAAGCTCAGGGTCGATCGCATCGAGCGACGTCTTGGGCTCAACGAGGCGGAACACTGATGACCGGGCCGAAAGAAGAGAGCCCGATCGTTGCGCTGGGCGATGCGGCGGCGTGGTCGATCCAGGGATTGATCGGGCACGTCCGCCCCGAGCTGGAGCGGCGCATCACCGATCGCGGCGGCGACCTCGCGCCGATGATGGAGGCGGCGGAGTAATGGGGCTGATCCGCCAACACGTCCGTTTGTCCAATCCGCACGAGCCGGAGCTGGAAGACATAGATGCAATGGCGCTCGTCGATAGCGGTGCGGCGGAACTGTGTGTGCCGGAGCATATCGCACAGCAGCTGAAGCTGAAACATGCGGGCGAACGGATCGTCGAGTTGGCTGACGGGAGCCGTCAATCGGCCGATCTGATGATCACGGTCAAGTTGGACGTGTTCGGGCTGAGCTGGGCGGGACAGGCAGTTGTGGTAGGAAACGAAGTGCTTCTTGGCGCGCTGCCGATGGAGTCGCTAGGGTTGCAGATCGACCCTCGCGGCCGTCGCGTGTTTCCCGATCCCGCCAGCCCAAACATCCCGACGGCAGTGGTGAAGGGGTTGCAACGTGATCTACGCTAATCTGGTGATCGCCAATCCCGCACGCGGCGAATTGAAGCCAATGCCCGTAAGAGCGTTGGTCGACACCGGTAGCGCCCATTTGTGCATCCCGCGATCGGTTCAATTGCAGCTGGGCCTTACCCGGTTGGACGAGCGACAGGTCGTTCTGCCGGATGGGCGATCCACGGTGGTGGATTATGTCGGGCCAGTGGCGATCGGCTTTGCGACGCGGACGTCGTTCGCCGGCGCCCTGGTGATCGGCGAGCAGGTCTTGCTGGGAACGATCGCTCTGGCCGATCTCGATCTGGTCGTACGCGTTCGTGAAGGCGATGTCGTCGTCAATGGAGACAGCCCGAATATCCCGGTGTCGGGCGCGCTTCCTCAACGTAACAAGGCACGTCGCTGATGCCCAAGCTCAAGGTCGACGGGATCGAGGTCGAGGTGCCGCAGGGGGCGACCGTGCTCCAGGCGTGCGAGGCCGCGGGGAAGGAGATTCCGCGCTTCTGCTACCATGAGCGGCTGTCGATCGCCGGCAACTGCCGGATGTGTCTGGTCGAGGTGAAGCCGGGGCCGCCCAAGCCGCAGGCGTCGTGTGCGCTGCCGGCGTCGGACAATCAGGAGGTCTTCACCACCACGCCGATGGTGAAGCATGCCCGTGAGGGCATCATGGAGTTCCTGCTCATCAATCATCCGCTCGACTGCCCGATCTGCGATCAGGGCGGCGAGTGCGACCTGCAGGATCAATCGCTCGCTTACGGGCGGGGACACAGCCGCTATGCCGAGAACAAGCGCGCGGTGACCGAGAAATATATGGGCCCGATCGTCAAGACGATCATGACCCGGTGCATCCAGTGCACGCGCTGCATCCGCTTCGCCGAGGAGGTGGCGGGCGTCGAGGAGATCGGCGCGATCTATCGCGGCGAGGACATGCAGATCACCTCGTATCTGGAGCGCGCGGTCTCGTCCGAGCTGTCGGGCAATGTCGTCGACCTGTGCCCGGTGGGAGCGCTGACGAGCAAGCCGTATCAGTATGAGGCGCGGCCGTGGGAGCTGCGCAAGACGATGACCATCGACGTGATGGACGCCGTCGGCACGAACATCCGTCTCGACAGCCGCGGGCGGCAGGTGCTGCGCTGCCTGCCGCGCATCAACGAGGACGTGAACGAGGAGTGGGCGACCGACAAGACGCGCCACCATGTCGACGGGCTGGTCCGGCGGCGGCTCGACCGGCCGTTCGTGCGGCGCGACGGCAAGCTCGTGCCGGCGACGTGGGACGAGGCGTTCGCGGCGATCGCGGCGGTCGACCATGGCGGCAGCGTCGCGGCGGTGGCGGGCGATCTGGTCGATTGCGAGACGATGTATGCGGCCAAGGCGCTGCTCGCCAGGCTGGGCTCGGACCGGCTGGAGGGGCGGCAGACGGGGCTCGACTACGACACGTCCAGCCTCGCGGCGGTGAACTTCAACACCACCATCGCCGGGGTCGAGCGCGCGGACGCGATCCTGCTGGTCGGCACCAACCTGCGCTGGGAGGCGCCGCTGGTGAACACGCGGGTGCGCAAGGCGATCAAGAAGGGCGCGCATGTCTTCGCGATCGGGCCGGAGACGGACCTGACCTACAAGGCCGATTGGCTGGGCGACGATCTGGCGCTGCTCGGCGGGCTGCCGGATCATGTCACCGCGGCGTTCGGCAAGGCCGAGCGGCCGATGGCGATCCTGGGCGCCGCGGGGCTGAAGGGCGGCCATGCGGCGGCGCTGCGGCTGGTCGAGCCGCTCGGGCTGGTGAAGGACGGCTGGAACGGCTTCAACGTCGTTCATATGGCGGCGAGCCGGATGGGCGGGCTGATGCTCGGCTATGCGCAGAAGGGTGGCATCGCCGACGTCGCGGACGCCAAGCTCGCCTTCTTCCTCGGCGCGGACGAGGTGGATTTCGGCCGGTTCGGCGGCTTCAAGGTCTATGTCGGCCATCATGGCGATCGCGGCGCGGCGGCGGCGGACGTGGTGCTGCCGGGGGCGACCTATGCCGAGAAGGCCGGCACCTGGGTCAATCTGGAGGGCCGCGTCCAGCGCGGCGAGCGCGCGGTGTTCCCGCCCGGCGATGCGCGCGAGGACTGGAGCATCTTCCGCGCGCTCTCCGAGGTGCTGGGCGTGACGCTGCCGTTCGACAGCCTCGCCGGCCTGCGCGAGGAGATGTACGCGGACGTGCCGGCGCTGCGGCTCCAGGAGCTGGCGACGTTCGCGTGGAACCCGCCGGCGTTAGACGGCGCGGCGGCGGGCCGCATCGCGGGCTATCCGATCCAGGACTTCTACCTGACCAACGCGATCTGTCGCGCCAGCCCGACGATGCAGCAATGCTCGGCCGAGCTGCTGCACGGCGACGCACTGGCGGAGGCGGCGGAGTGACCGCCTTCTTCAACACGACCGTCGGCTTCTCCTATGGCTGGGCATGGTTCGTCGCCACGATCGCGGGCATCCTGCTGATCGCGCTGCCGCTGATGCTGGCGGTGGCGATGATCATCTATGCCGATCGCAAGATCTGGGCGGCGATGGCGTTGCGGCGCGGGCCCAACGTGGTCGGCCCGTTCGGGCTGCTGCAGAGCTTCGCCGACGGGCTCAAGGTGTTCCTGCAGGAAACGATCATCCCGTCGGCCGCGAACCGCGTGCTGTTCCTGCTGGCGCCGATCATCACCTTCACGGTCGCGCTGATCGTCTGGGCGGTGGTGCCGTTCCAGCCGGGCGTGGTGCTCGCCGACATCAATGTCGGGCTGCTCTACGTGCTCGCGGCGTCGAGCCTCGGCGTCTACGGGATCATCCTGGCGGGCTGGGCGTCCAACTCCAAATACCCCTTCTACTCGGCGCTGCGCGCGGCGGCGCAGATGGTCAGTTACGAGGTCGCGATCGGCTTCGTGCTGGTGACGGTCGTGATGTGGGCGCGCACGTTCAACCTGTCGGGGATCGTGCTGGCGCAGGCGAACATGTATGGGCTGCCGATTAACGGCTTCGTGCTCAACCCGCTGCTGTTCCCGATGTGGGTGGTGTTCCTGATCTCCTCGATGGCCGAGACGCAGCGTGCGCCGTTCGACCTGACCGAGGCGGAGTCCGAGCTGGTCGCGGGTTATCAGACCGAATATTCGTCGATGAGCTTCGCGCTGTTCTGGCTCGGCGAATACGCCAACGTGCTGCTGATGTGCGCGCTCAACGCGACGCTGTTCTGGGGCGGGTGGCTGCCGCTGTTCAACTTCGCGCCGTTCACCTGGGTGCCGGGCATCATCAACCTGTTCGTCAAGATCCTGTTCTTCTTCTTCATCTTCAGTTGGGTGAAGGCGACGGTGCCGCGCTATCGCTACGACCAGCTGATGCGGCTGGGCTGGAAGGTATTCCTGCCGCTGTCGCTGCTCTGGGTCTTCCTCATTTCGGGCGTGCTCATGTGGATGCGCGTCGGAGTTCCCGCATGACCCCCGCCCATTTCATCAAGTCGTTCACCTTGTGGGAGTTCCTGAAGGCGCACGCCAAGACGCTGCACTATTTCTTCAAGCCCAAGGCGACGATCAACTATCCGTTCGAGAAGATGCCGCTCTCCCCGCGCTTCCGCGGCGAGCACGCGCTCCGGCGGTATCCGAACGGCGAGGAGCGGTGCATCGCGTGCAAGCTGTGCGAAGCGATCTGCCCCGCCCAGGCGATCACCATCGAGGCGGAGCCGCGCGACGACGGCTCGCGCCGCACCACGCGCTACGACATCGACATGACCAAGTGCATCTATTGCGGGCTGTGCGCCGAGGCCTGCCCGGTGGATGCGGTGGTCGAGGGTCCGAACTACGAGTTCTCGACCGAGACGCGCGAGGAGCTGATCTACGACAAGGCCAAGCTGCTCGAGAATGGCGACCGCTGGGAAAGCGTGCTCGCCGCGAACCTTGCCGCCGATGCGCCCTACCGGTAGGCGCACGCGGGTGATCGATTCAGCTGCAATCCTCCCCCGCGCGGGGAGGGGGACCATGCGGAGCATGGTGGAGAGGGGGCCGCATGGCGCGGTGAGCCCGGTCCTGGCCCCCCTCCACCACGCCGCTTCGCGTCGCGGTCCCCCTCACCGTGCCGGGGAGGAACGGGCGTGATCCAGGCGATCGCCTTTTACCTGTTCGCGGGCGTGGTGCTGCTCGCCGGCGCGATGACGGTGTCGTCGCGCAACCCGGTCAACGCCGTGATGTGGCTGATCCTGGCCTTCTTCAACGCGGCCGGGCTGATGGTGCTGTGCGGGGCAGAGTTCATCGCGATGCTGCTGGTCATCGTCTATGTCGGCGCGGTCGCCGTGCTGTTCCTGTTCGTGGTGATGATGCTCGACATCGACGTGGCGGAGATGCGCGCGGGGTTCGCGCGGTTCTGGCCGCTCGGCCTGGCGCTGGCGGCGGCGCTGGCGGCGGAGATCGTGTTCTACGCGTTCGGCTCGCTGCATGGCGGCCTCAAGCTGACGCTGTCCCACCCCGCCGCGACCGCGGCCAAGCCCAACATCCAGGCGCTCGGCGAGCTGCTCTACACGCGCTACCTGTTCGTGTTCGAGGGCGCGGGACTGGTGCTGCTGGTGGCGATGATCGGCGCGATCGTACTGACCCATCGCGACCGCAAGGGCACGCGCTACCAGAACATCGGCCGCCAGAACGCGCGCCGGCCGCAGGACGCGACCCGCAACGTGGACCAGCCGGTGGGCGTCGGGGTGGAGCTGTGATCGGCCTCGTCCATTACCTCGTCGTCGCGGCGATCCTCTTCGCGCTCGGCGTGCTGGGGCTGGTCGCCAATCGCAAGAACCTGATCGTCATGCTGATGGCGATCGAGCTGATCCTGCTCGCGGTGAACCTGAACCTGGTCGCGTTCTCGGCTTATCTGCACGACCTGGTCGGGCAGGTTTTCGCGATGTTCGTGCTGACCGTGGCGGCGGGCGAGGCGGCGATCGGGCTCGCCA
>NZ_CAXUEK010000108.1:0-6092 GCF_964250165.1 uncultured Sphingomonas sp.
CTGCTGGTCGGCGGCAATCCGATGACGACCAGCGCGATCTATGCGCTGATCCACAAGCTGGAGCGCGACGGCGGGGTGTGGTTCGCCAAGGGCGGGACCAACCGGCTGGTCGCGGGCATGGTCACCCATTTCGAGCGGCTGGGCGGCGTGGTGCGGCTGGGCGATCCGGTGACCGCGATCGACACGCTCGGCGACCGCGCGACGGGCGTGCGCACCGCGAGCGGCTGGCAGGGGGAGGCCGACGCGGTCGCGTGCAACGCCGACGTGATGCACACCTACAAGGCGCTGCTGGCGGGATCGCGCGCGGCGCAACGCACGGCGGCCCGGCTGGAGCGCAAGCGCTACAGCCCCAGCCTGTTCGTGGTGCATTTCGGGGTCAAGGGGACGTGGCCGGGCATCCCGCACCATTCGATCCTGTTCGGGCCGCGCTACAAGGGGCTGCTCAGCGACATCTACGACCATGGCGTGCTGAGCGAGGATTTCTCGCTCTACCTGCATCACCCGACCGTCACCGATCCGTCGATGGCGCCCGCGGGCTGCTCGACCTTCTATGCGCTGGCGCCGGTGCCGCACATGGGCAAGGCGCCGCTCGACTGGGATACGGTCGGCCCGATCCTGGAGCGGCGCATCCTCGACGAGATCGGGCGGCGCCTGATCCCCGACATCCACGCGCGGATCGTGACCAAGTTCAGCTACGCCCCGCCCGACTTCGCGCAGGACCTCAACGCGCATCTCGGCAGTGCCTTCTCGCTGGAGCCGATCCTGACGCAGAGCGCGTATTTCCGCGTCCACAACCGCGACGACCAGATCCCGAACCTGTATTTCGTGGGCGCGGGCACGCATCCGGGCGCGGGCATCCCGGGCGTGGTCGGCAGCGCCAAGGCGACGGCCGCGCTGATGCTGGCCGAGGCGCGGTGACGAGGTCGGCAATCCTCCCCGGGACGGGGAGGGGGCCATGACGCGTGGCGGCATGGTGGAGGGGGTTCCGATCAAGGTGACCCCCGCGAGGCGGCGCCCCCTCCACCACCAGCCTGCGGCGGGCGGTCCCCCTCCCCGTGCCGGGGAGGATTGGTGAACCGTCTCGCGGTCTATTGCGGCTCGGCGACGCCCGCGGACCCGGCGTATCTCGGGCTGGCGCGCGATGTCGGGCGCACGCTCGCCGAGCGCGGGATCGGCATCGTCTATGGCGGCGGCAGGCTCGGGCTGATGGGCGCCGTGGCGGATGCGGCGCTGGCGGCGGGCGGCGAGGTGGTGGGCGTGATCCCGCAGGCGCTGGTCGATGCCGAGGTGGCGCATCTCGGGCTGACCGAGCTGCACGTCGTGGCGACGATGCACCAGCGCAAGCAGGCCTTCACCGAGCGCTCCGACGGCTTCGTGACGCTGCCCGGCGGCACCGGCACGATGGACGAGCTGTGGGAGGCGCTGTCCTGGGCGCAGATCGGCTATCACGCCAAGCCGGTCGGACTGCTCAATGCGCACGGCTATTACGACGGGCTGATCGCCTTCTGGGAGAAGATGGCGGCGGTCGGCTTCCTGCGCGCGCAGCACCGCGGGCTGCTGATCGTGGCGGAGGCGCTGGATCAGCTGCTGGCGCGGATGGCGGCGTTCCGGCCGGCGCAGGCGATCACGCAGATGACGGCGCGCGATCTGTGACCTTCGCCGGGGCGGCAGGCTGACGGCATGACCCGGGCCGAGCTGGTCGCCGCGGCGCGCGCGTCGATCGCGCGCGGCTCGAAGAGTTTCGCGGCCGCTTCCCGGCTGTTCGATCCCGTCACGCGCGAGCGGGCCTGGCTGCTCTATGCCTGGTGCCGGCGCTGCGACGACCTGGTCGACGGGCAGGCGGGCGGCGGCGCGATGGCGGCGGTGGCGGACGCGCCGGCCCGCGTCGCCGAGGCGCGCGCGCTGACCGAGGCGGCGCTGGCGGGCGAGATGACGGGCGATCCGGCGTTCGACGCGCTGGGGCTGGTCGCGCGCGAGACGGGGCTGCCGCCGGCCTGGCCGCGCGACCTGATCGAGGGCTTCGCGCTCGACGGGGCGGCGTGGCGGCCGACGTCCGAGGACGACCTCTATCGGTATTGCTACCATGTCGCGGGCGTCGTCGGGCTGATGATGGCGGTGGTGATGGGCGTGCGGCCGGACGACGCCGCGACGCTCGACCGGGCCTGCGATCTCGGCCTCGCCTTTCAGCTGGCGAACATCGCGCGCGATCTGGCGGAGGACGATGCGGGCGGGCGCTGTTACCTCCCCGCCGACTGGCTGGCGGAGGCCGGTGTGCCGCCGGGCGAGCAGCTGCAGCCGGCCTACCGCGCGCGCGTCGCGGTGCTGGCGCGGCGGCTGGCGGACAGCGCCGCGCGGTTCGAGGCGAGCGCGCGGGCGGGTACGCCGGCGTTGTCCTATCGCAGCGCCTGGGCGGTGCTGGCGGCGGCGGGCATCTACGGCGCGATCGGGCGCGAGGTGGCGCGGCGCGGGCCGCACGCGTGGGACCGGCGCGTGACGACGGGCAAGGCGGCGAAGCTGGGCTTCATCGCGCGCGCGGCCTGGCTGGCGGCGCGACGCGGGACGCTCTATCCGCCGACGCCGCGCGATGCCGATCTGTGGGCCCGGCCCGGCCGTTAACCGTATCGGACAACGGCGAGGACACGGCTCGGCGGTTAACGGCGCGGCCATGACGATGCTCTCGGCCCGGTTATCGCTGGCGCTCGCCAAGGGACGGCGGGAGCGGATCCCGGACACGCGCTGCGTCGTGCTGGTCGCGCTCCTGCGCAAGCGGGCGGCGGCGCATGTGCAGGGCGACATGGCGCTGGAAGCGTTGCTGCGCGAACAGATCCGCTGGGCGCTGCCGATCGAGCGCCCCTAGCCTTCCCCGGGGAGGATGGGCGTTCGTTCCTTTCGGGATCGCGCCGTCCTTCCTACATAGGCGCGAATGCCGCCCGCCGATCCGACACCGATCTCCAAGACCGACCCGCCGCTGTGGCCGACGCTGCGACGTTTCCTGCCCTATCTCTGGCCGGCGGGCGAGCCGGTGCTCAAGGCGCGGATCATCGGCGCGATGACGCTGGTGGTCTGCTCCAAGCTCGTCCAGGTCTATGGCGCGCCGTTCGCGCTGCAGGGCGCGGTCGACGGCATGGCGAGGGGGGATCGCAGCGCGGCGACGCTGATCGTGGCGCTGGTGGTCGGCTATGCCGCCGCGCGCTTCGGCTCGACCCTGTTCGACAATCTGCGCAACGCGGTGTTCGAGCGCGTCGGCCAGGATGCGACGCGGCGACTGGCGGCCGAGGTGTTCCGTCACCTCCACCAGCTGTCGCTGCGCTTTCACCTGGAGCGGCGCACGGGCGCGGTGACCAAGGTGGTGGAGCGCGGCACCAAGAGCATCGACACCATGCTCTACTTCCTGCTGTTCAACATCGCGCCGACGGTGCTGGAGCTGGCGCTCGTCATCGGCATCTTCCAGACGCGGTTCGGCGGCTGGCTGGTCGCGGCGACGCTGGTGATGGTGGTCGCCTATATCTGGTTCACGCGCATGGTGACCGACTGGCGCGCGAACCTGCGCACGCGGATGAACGACCTCGATACCGGCGCGGTCGCGCATGCGGTCGATTCGCTGCTGAACTTCGAGACGGTGAAATATTTCAACGCGGAAAGCCGCGAGGGCACGCGCTACGAGAATGCGATGCGGGCCTATGCGGACGCGGCGACCGCGTCCGAGAACAGCCTCGCCTGGCTCAACATCGGCCAGGCGCTGATCACCGGCGCGATGATGGCGTTCGGGATGGTGCTGGTGGTGCGCGGCTGGAGCGCCGGCCGGTTCACGCCGGGCGACGTGGTGCTGGTGTCGACGCTGCTGTCGCAGCTGTTCCGGCCGCTCGACCTGCTCGGCATGGTCTATCGCACCATCCGGCAGGGCGTGCTCGACATGGGGGCGATGTTCGATTTGGCCGACACGCCTGCGGAAGTGACGGACGCGCCGGGCGCGCCGCCGCTGGTGGTGGATCGCGGGCGGGTGCGGTTCGAGGGCGTGCGCTTCGCCTATGATCCCGGCCGCGAGATCCTGAAGGGCATCGACCTCGACATCGCGCCGGGCGAGACGCTGGCGGTGGTGGGGCCGTCGGGCGCGGGCAAGTCGACGCTCGCGCGGCTGTTGTTCCGCTTCTACGACCTGACCGGCGGGCGCATCACCATCGACGGGCAGGATATCGCGCGGGTGACGCAGGCGTCCCTACGCGAGGCGATCGGGATCGTGCCGCAGGACACGGTGCTGTTCAACGACACGGTCGGCTACAACATCGCCTATGGCCGCGCGGGCGCGACGCCCGCCGAGGTGGCGCGCGCGGCGGAAGGCGCGGCGATCGCCGGCTTCATCATGGGCCAGCCCGACGGCTACGAGACGCGGGTCGGCGAGCGCGGGCTGAAGCTGTCGGGCGGCGAGAAGCAGCGCGTCGCGATCGCGCGGACGCTGCTCAAGAATCCGCCGGTGCTGATCCTCGACGAGGCGACCAGCGCGCTCGACAGCCGCACGGAGGCGGCGATCCTGGACACGCTGGAGGCGATCGAGCGCGGGCGCACGACGATCGTCATCGCGCACCGGCTGTCGACGGTGGTGCACGCCGATCAGATCGTGGTGCTGGATGGCGGCCGCATCGCCGAGCGCGGTGCGCACGCCGACCTGCTGCGGCGCGGCGGGCTGTATGCCGAGATGTGGGCGCGCCAGGCGCAGGAGCGCGAGGACGTGCTGGCGGCGGAATAAGGCTTCCCGTCATTCCCGCGCAGGCGGGAATCCATTGGCGTTGGCGAAAGGAGCCGCTCACGCGCTCTCAGACGATGGACCCCGCCTGCGCGGGGATGACGAGCCCCGTCGTCAGCCCTTCGCCCGGCGCCGTCGCATCAGGTTGAGCGACTCGACCGCCGCCGAGAACGCCATGGCGGCGTAGATATAGCCTTTGGGCACATGCACCCCGAAGCCGTCGGCGATCAGCACCAGCCCGATCATCAGGAGGAAGGCGAGCGCCAGCATCACCACGGACGGATTGCGGCCGATGAAGTCGGCGAGCGGATCGGCGGCGAGCAGCATGACGCCCACCGCCAGGATCACCGCGGCGATCATGATCGGCAGCTCGTCGGTCATGCCGACCGCGGTCAGGATCGAATCGAGCGAGAACACCATGTCGAGCAGGAGGATCTGCACGATCGCCGCGCCCACCGACGATGCCGCGCGAGAGGACGCGACGCCCTCGTCATGCCCGCCGTCGACCGTGTGGCCGATCTCCGTCGTCGCCTTCCACACCAGGAACAGCCCGCCCGCGATCAGGATCAGGTCGCGCCAGGAAAAGGCCGTCTCGAAGGTCGGCTCGCCATGCGCGCCGAGCGGGCCGGCCAGCCCCAGATCGAACACCGGCGCGGTCAGCCGCACCAGCCACGCGATCCCGGACAGCAGCAGCAGCCGCAAACCCAGCGCCAGCCCGATGCCGAGCCGGCGCACGCGGCGACGGTCCGCCGCCGGCACCGTGTTCGAGAGCAGGGAGACGAACACCAGATTGTCGATGCCGAGCACGATCTCCAGCGTGAGCAGCGTGAGCAGCGCCGCCCAGGCGGCGGGGCTGGCGAACAGGGCGAACACGTCCATCGCCGCAGCCTGTGCCGTTTCGGCCACGCTCGCGCAAGGATCGCGGCTTTTTTGCGGCGCGACCGCACGAATCTCTCGCAGCCCTGCCCGGAAGGTGATAAATGCGGGATAAGGCGCAAAGGGTTTCGCGCCTGAAGGCCTGAGATCGTCGTCCGGCGCCGGGTTCTTGAGGGTGATACGGACGGGCCGGGATGCTGAACAGGGTTTATGAGTTACGATAAAGGTGAGCGCGGCCGCCGCGGGACACGAGGCGGCGGCAAGGGCGATTTCGGGGGCGACTCCGGGAGCTTCGGCGGCGGTTTCGAGAGCGGCGGTTTCGGCGGCGGTGATCGTGGCGGCTTTAGCGGCGGCGGCTTCTCCGGTGGCGGGGGCAGTGGCGGCTTTAGCGGCGGTGGTGATCGCGGCGGCTTCGGCGGCGGCGGGCGTGGCGGCTTCAGCGGTGGCGGCGGCGGTGGCGGCGGTTTCCGCGGCG
>NZ_CAXUEK010000109.1:0-5967 GCF_964250165.1 uncultured Sphingomonas sp.
AGCGCGGTCAGCGTCTCGATCAGCACCGCGGTCTGGATCGTCATGTGCAGCGAGCCGGTGATGCGCGCGCCCTTGAGCGGCTGCGACGCGCCGAACTCCTGGCGCAGCGCCATCAGGCCGGGCATCTCGGTCTCGGCGATGCGGATCTCGGCGCGGCCGAAATCGGCGAGGCCGAGGTCCTTGACGACATGATCGGGGCGGTCGGCGACAAGCGCGGTGGCCACGGGGCGAAACTCCTGAATATACGTGATCGGCGGGCCGTGCGCCCGTGCCGGGTAGCGTCCATGTAGCGCGGTTCGGGCAAGATATAAAGGATTCGTTATATCTTCTCCGTCACCCCGGCCACCGTGCCGGGGTCGCCCGTCGGCAAATCCTGCCGTTGGGCGTCACGGCGATCGTTCTGGCCGGATCCTCGGTGAATGCCGGCACTGCGGCCGGAGGACGAAGGGGTTCAGTCGATCGGTCGCGCCTCACGCCCGCCCCGCGGTCCCCACCAGCAGCCGCGGGTCGACGCCCGCCGCCGCCAGCCCGGCGTCCCAGCGCGCCGCCGCCGGCGTGTCGAACAGCAGCGCCGCCGAGCCCGGCACGTTGAGCCACCCCGCCCCGGTCAGCTCGGCGTCCAGCTGCCCCGCGCTCCATCCCGCGTAGCCGAGCGCGATCAACCAGTGCGCCGGTCCCGTGCCGTCCGCGATGGCGCGCAGCACGTCCACCGTGCCCGACAGCCGCCACAGCCCGGCGACGTCGACCGTGTCCTGCCCGCCCCAATCGCCGGAGTGCAGCACGAAGCCGCGGCGCGGCTCCACCGGCCCGCCGAAATGGACGGGCGCGTTCGCGCTGTCGCCCGGCGCGATGGCGAACTGCTCCAGCAGGTCGTGGAAGCCCAGGCCCCTCACCGTCGCGCCGACGCCGATCCCCACCGCACCGTTCGCGTCGTGCGTGCAGATGGCGATGGCCGCGCGCTGGAAGCGCGGGTCGCTCATGCCCGGGGTCGCCAGCAGGAACTGGCCGGAAAGATAGCGCGCCGCTTCCATGGCTTGGCCCATATCGCGTCCGCCCCCGCGCCGCCACGCTTGATCTTCGCCGCCGCTTGGCCGAACGGGCGCGCGAAGGAGAACGTGCATGACGATCAAGGTCGGCGACCGCCTGCCCGAGGCGACGCTCATCAAGGTGACCGCGGACGGCCCCGCGCCCGTGACCACGTCCGACTATTTCAAGGGCCGCCGCGTCGCGCTGTTCGCCGTGCCGGGCGCGTTCACGCCGACCTGCTCGGCGCGCCACCTGCCCGGCTATGTCGAGAAGGGCGGCGAGTTCGGCGCCAAGGGCGTCGACGAGGTCGCGTGCACCGCCGTCAACGACGCGTTCGTGCTGGGCGCCTGGGCGAAGTCCGCGGCTGCCGACGGCATCACGATGCTGGCCGACGGCAACGGCCAGTTCGCCGACGCGCTGGGGCTTTCCTTCGACGGCGCGAAGTTCGGCATGGGCAAGCGGTCGCAGCGCTATGCGATGATCGTCAGCGACGGCACGGTCGAGCAGCTGCACGTCGAGCAGCCCGGCGAGTTCAAGGTCAGCTCGGCGGATTACCTGCTGGAGCAGCTCTAAAATCCTCCCCGCTCGCCGGGTGACGGCCAGCGTCTTGCCACCGTCACACCCCGGGCGTAGCGCCCCCGGATGACGACCGCCTCCATCATCGTCGCCGAGCTGGACCGCCTGTATCGCGCCTCGGTCGACCGTCTCCAGGCCGCCCTCACCGCCTATCTGCGCGACGGCACACGGCCCGATCCCGCCGCCCGTGCCCAGGGCAGCTTCGCCTATCCGGAAATCCGCCTCCACTTCCGCGGCGCCGACGACCGGCCCCCCTCTGCTCGAACGGTGCCGCTCCGCTCGTTCGGGCGGCTGGTGACGCCGGGCGAGTATCGGATCAGCGTCACCAAGCCCGCGCTGTTCGCCGATTACCTCGCCGAGCAGCTGACGCTGCTGATCGAGGATTACGGCGTGGAGGTGGAGGCCACCCCCGGTCGCCAGGAAATCCCCTTCCCCTACGTCCTCGATCCCGGCCACGCGCTGAGCCTGGACGAGGTTTCCGCGTCCGAGCTCGCCCGCTGGTTCCCGGCCACCGAGCTGCAGCACATCGGCGACGAGGTCGCCGATGGCCTGTGGATCGCCCAGGACGCCACGCGCCCGCTGGCACTATTCGATGCGCTGCGCACCGACTTCAGCCTCGCGCGGCTACGCCACTACACCGGCACGCCGTCCGAGCACACGCAGCGTTTCGTGCTGTTCACCAACTACCATCGCTATGTCGACGAGTTCGTCCGCTGGGCGGTGGGGCAGCTCGGCCCGAATCCGGATGGGACCGCGTCGCGGTACACCGCCGTGTCCGGCGCGGGCGGCGTGCTGATGCAGGCCGGCGACGATCCCGACCGCGCCGTCTCCGACAGCGCGTGGCGGCGTCACCAGATGCCCGCCTATCACCTGATGGCGGACGACCGCACCGGCATCACGCTGGTCAACATCGGCGTCGGCCCGTCCAACGCCAAGACGATCTGCGACCATCTCGCGGTGATGCGGCCCGAGGCGTGGCTGATGATCGGCCATTGCGGCGGCCTGCGCCCGTCGCAGCGCATCGGCGACTATGTCCTCGCCCACGCCTATCTGCGCGACGATCACATCCTCGACGACGTGCTGCCGCCCGAAATCCCCGTCCCCGCCATCGCCGAGGTGCAGCTCGCGCTCGCCCGCGCCGCGGAGATCGTCTCGGGCCAGTCGGGCGAGGAGCTGAAACGGCGGCTGCGCACCGGCACCATCGTCACCACCGACGACCGCAACTGGGAGCTGCGCTACTCGCGCTCGGCGCTGCGCTTCTCGCTCAGCCGGGCGGTCGGCGTCGATATGGAGTCGGCCACGATCGCCGCCCAGGGTTACCGCTTCCGCGTTCCCTACGGCACGCTGCTCTGCGTCTCCGACAAGCCGCTGCACGGCGAGCTCAAGCTGCCCGGCCAGGCCAACCGTTTCTACGAGCGCGCGATCAGCGAGCATATGCGCATCGGCATCGAAGCCTGCGAGCAGTTGCGCCGCGAGGGCGACCGCCTCCATTCGCGCAAGCTGCGCGCGTTCGACGAACCGCCCTTCCGCTGACGCGATCGCAAGGGACACGCGCTGGCTCGGCCATCGCGCAACCGAGCCGCGCGGAAACCAACCGCCGCATGTGCGTTACGCTCCCGCAATCATTTCAGGGAGCCCAGCATGGCCGATACCCCCGACACGCCCGACACCTCAGCGTCGGATCAGGCAAAGCCCGCGCCGCGCCGCCGCGCCGCC
The DNA here is from genome assembly GCF_964250165.1 of uncultured Sphingomonas sp. GTDB lineage: Bacteria > Pseudomonadota > Alphaproteobacteria > Sphingomonadales > Sphingomonadaceae > Sphingomonas. The sequence continues at coordinate 3,319 of NZ_CAXUEK010000109.1, forward strand.
CCGCGCAAGGCGACGACGCCCAAGGCGCCGCGCGCCGCCAAATCGATCATCGCGCAGGCCGAGGACACCGTCGCCACGGCCGCCACCACGGCCAAGGACGCCGTGACCGGCGCGGCCGGCAAGGCGGCGCGGGCGGTCAAGCCGCGCTCGACCAAGCGCGCGACGCCGCCCGCCGCGAGCCGCGCATCGACGAAGGCCAGCGCGGCCAAGGGCGCGACCACCAAGCGCGCGGCCGCCAAGCCGAAGGCGAAGAGCGCGACCAAGACGAGCGGGCGCTGGGGCGCCGCCGCGATCGCCGGCGGCGTCGCCGCGGCCGGCGCCGCCGCTGCCGCGCTGCTCACGCTACGCGGCAGCGCGCGCGCGGCGGACAAGCCGACGACGCCCAACCCCGCCAAGGGCGCCCACCAGCCCGACGGCACCGACTCGTCCGCCTCGTTCCGCGCCGGGATCGCCGACGAGAGCACGATCCCGAACGGCTGATCCTGTCCGGTCCCGGCGACGCTCAGCGCGCCGGGACGAGCGCGTAGTCGATCCACACCGTCGCGCTCCGCTCCATCTCGCCGCCGGCCACCGGCGGCGGGGGCGCTGGCGGCGGCGGTGGCGCGGGCGGGACGCCCGCCTCTGCGACCCGCGACCCGGTGACCACGATGTAATCGACTTGTCGCGAGTAATTCCCACGCTCGCTCACGCGCAGCACGCGCGCCACGCGCATGTCGAGGCCGGACGCGTAGGCTTCCGCCTGCGCCCGGGCCGCCCGGATCGCGTCCGTCCGCGCGGCGGCGACGCCGGCGGCCGGGTTCTCGTTCCCCAGATTGGGCCCGTTGACCGAGTTCGCCCCCGCCGCGAACGCCGCGGAGATCACATCGCCGGCCCCGGCGAGCTTCGTCACCGTCACTGCCACGCCGTTGCGCGCGACATAGCCGGTGATCTTTGCCTGTCCTTCGTCATCGAAAGACCCGTTGCGGGCGAATCGGGGCTCGACGCTGATCTGCTGGGTGCGGATGAAGCGGTCGCCGACACCCGCCTTCTTCACCGCCGCGATCACCGCCGTCATGCTCCTCGCGTTCGCATCGGTCGCCTCCTTCGCCGTCGTGCCGGTGCTGACCACGCCGACGGTCAGGAAGGCCGCGTCGGGCAGGTATTTCGCCGTCCCCGTCGCCTGCACCTCCAGCAGCGTCTCGCCCGGCTGCAGGGCGATCTGCTGCGCGCCCGCCGGGACGGCCGCCAGCATCGCCGCGATCGCGATCGTCTTCACCATCCTGTGGGGTGTCCTTTGTTCTGCACGTCCAGCCAGGTCTTGAGCGGCGCGAAATAGGCGACCAGCGCCGCGCCGGACATCTCGCGGGTGCCGGTGAAGGTCTGCAGGGCGTCGGGCCAGGGCCTGGACGCCCCCATGCTCAGCATCGCGTTCAGTTTCGCGCCCACCGCCTTGTCGCCGTAGAAGGTGCAGCGGTGGAGCGGCCCCGTCCACCCCGCCTGCCGGCACGCCGCCTGGTAGAACTGGAACTGCAGCACCCGCGCCAGGAAATAACGCATGTACGGCGTCTGCGAGGCGATGTGATATTTCGCGCCCGGATCGAACCGCGTCTCGTCGCGCGCCACCGGCGGCCTGATTCCCTGATAGCGCAGCCGCAGCGCATCCCACGCCGCCTGATAGCCGTCAGGCTTGATCTCGCCGGAAAAGACGCCCCAGCGCCATTTGTCGATCAGCAGCCCGAACGGCAGGAACGCCACCTTGTCGAGCGCCTGGCGCAGCAGCAGACCGATATCCTTGTCCGCCGCCGGCACGTGCGCGTGGTCCAGCAGCCCGATCTGCACCAGATAGTCGGGCGTGATCGACAGCGCGACGAAATCGCCGATCGCCTCGTGGAAGCCGTCGTTCGCGCCGTTCCTGTAGAGAAACGGCTGCGTGTTGTAGGCGCGCTGATAATAATTGTGCCCGAGTTCGTGATGGATGGTGACGAAGTCGTCGGCGTTCACCTTCAGGCATGTCTTGACGCGCACGTCGTCCTTGCCGTCGATGTCCCAGGCGGACGCGTGGCACACCACCTCGCGGTCCGCCGGCTTCACGAATTGCGAACGCTGCCAGAAGGTTTCCGGCAACGGCGCGAAGCCGAGCGACGAGTAGAACGCCTCGCCCTGCTTCACCATCCTGAGCTGGTCGAAGCCCTTCGCCTGCAGCAGCGCGCCGGTGTCGAAGCCCAGGTCGCCTGCCCCCTTCGGCGCGACGATGTCATAGATGTTGCCCCATTCCTGCGCCCACATATTGCCGAGCAGGTCGGCGCGGATCGGCCCCGTCTTCGCCTGCACCGCGTCGCCATATTTGGCGTTGAGCTGCCAGCGGACATAGGCGTGGAGCGCCTGGTAGAGCGGCTCCACCTCGCCCCAGATCCGGTCGGTCAGCGCGGCGAACCGGTCCGGCGGCATGTCGTAGCCCGAGCGCCACAGCGCGCCCGTATCGGCGAACCCCAGCTCGCGCGCGCCCTCGTTCGCGATCGCGGTCATCCGGACGTTGTCGGCCCTGAGCGGCGCGCCGACATGGTCGTGCCAGCTGGTCCACATCTCCTGCAGCTTGGCGGGATCGCGCACCGTCCCCATCGCCGCCTCGATGTCGGAGCCGTTGATCGGCTTGCCGTCGAGCGTGCCCTT
>NZ_CAXUEK010000110.1:0-5952 GCF_964250165.1 uncultured Sphingomonas sp.
GGCAGCTGTTCGGCTGCGGCTTCGCCAACGTCCAGCCGCATTCGGGCGCGCAGGCGAACGGCGCGGTGATGCTCGCGCTGGTCAAGCCCGGCGACACGATCCTGGGCATGAGCCTCGACGCGGGCGGCCACCTGACCCACGGCGCGAAGGCGGCGATGAGCGGCAGATGGTTCGACGCCGTGCAGTACGGCGTCACCCGCGACACGCACCTGATCGACTATGACCAGGTCGAGGCGCTCGCGATCGAGCGCCGGCCGAAGCTCATCATCGCCGGCGGTTCTGCCTATCCGCGGCAGATCGACTTCGCCCGCTTCCGCGCCATCGCGGACAAGGTCGGCGCGTTCTTCATGGTCGACATGGCGCATTTCGCCGGCATCGTCGCCGCGGGGCTGCACCCTTCCCCGTTCGGCCACGCGCACGTCGTCACCACCACCACCCACAAGACGCTGCGCGGGCCGCGCGGCGGCATGGTGATGACCGACGACGAGGGGCTGGCCAAGAAGATCAACTCGGCCGTCTTCCCAGGCCTGCAGGGCGGCCCGCTGATGCACGTCATCGCCGCCAAGGCGGTGGCGTTCGGCGAGGCGCTGCGGCCCGATTTCAAAGGCTATATCGCCGCCGTGGTCGAGAACGCGAAGGTGCTCGCCGCGACCCTGAAGGAGCGCGGGGCCGACGTGGTCTCGGGCGGCACCGACACGCACCTGGCGCTGATCGACCTGACACCGCTCGGCGTCACCGGCAAGGACGCCGACGAGGCGCTGGAGCGCGCGCGCATCACCTGCAACAAGAACGGCGTGCCGTTCGATCCGCTGCCGCCGGTCAAGACCAGCGGCATCCGCGTCGGTTCGCCGGCGGGGACGACGCGCGGCTTCGGCCCCGCCGAGTTCCGCGACATCGGCCACATGGTCGCCGACGTGCTCGACGGCCTGGCCAAGAAGGGCGAAGCCGGCGACAGGCAGGTCGAGGCAGCGGTCGGAGAGCGCGTCCGCGCCCTGTGCGCCCGGTTCCCGATCTACGAGGGATGAACCAATGAGCAGCTTCGAGGACAAGGCCGACGAGGTCCGTGCCACCGTGCGCGACACGCCGGGACTGGGCAAGAAGATGGCGAAATACGGCGCGGTCGGCGCGGTGCTCGCCATCCCCTTGCCGTTCGTCGGCCCGATCCTGGGAGCGATCACCGGCGCGGCCGTCGCCTATGCGAGGCGCGGAAAGGTTTGAGGCGCTCACGCGCCATGGCCGCACCGGCCCACTCCCCCACCCGGTCTCCCCCAGCGTATCCTGATTGGGAGGCCGGATGGGAGAGCGGGCCGGTGCGGCGCGACCATGAGGTCGCCAGGTAGATGCGCTGTCCGTTCTGCGGCCATGAGGACAGCCAGGTGAAGGACAGCCGCCCCACCGACGACGGGGCGGCGATCCGGCGGCGGCGGCAGTGCGAGGGCTGCGCGGCGCGTTTCACCACTTTCGAGCGCATCCAGCTGCGCGAGCTGACCGTGGTCAAGGGCGATGGCCGGCGCGAGCCGTTCGAGCGCGACAAGCTCACCCGCTCGATCGCGGTGGCGGCGCGCAAGCGGCCGATCGAGCCGGTACGGCTGGAGAAGCTGGTGTCCGGCATCCAGCGCCAGCTGGAGACCGCCGGCGAGAGCGAGGTGACTGCGTCGCGGATCGGCGAGCTGGTGATGGAGGGGCTGAAGGGCCTCGACTCGGTCGCCTACATCCGCTTCGCCAGCGTCTATCGCGATTTCAGCGAGGCGCGCGATTTCGAGGAGTTCGCGGGCGCGGTCGGCGAAGTCGTCAAGGGCTGATCACCCCTGCGCGAACACCACGCCGAGCGCGGCGGTGTTGAGCGCGAGCAACGGCCCCAGCCAGAGATTGGACGCGCGCAGCGCTTCCAGCGGCGCCGGCGACATCAGCGCGCCGGCCAGCGCGGCGGTGAGCAGCAGCAGGTAGAGAACGCTCAGCACCAGCGCGACGAGCCAGCTCGGCTTGCGCTGGGACTGCGCGACGGCCGCGCCCGCCGCCGCGCCAGCCGCGCCGCCTGAGCCCTTCTGCGCCTGGTAGTGGATGCCGCCGACCAGCGCCATGACCGGGAACAGGTTCGGCGTGAACCAGTCCCACGCTGCGCGCACGTCCGCCCCGAACAGCGGCAGGTTCGACATCACGACCAGCAGCAGGATGAGGACGACGCCCCACGCCCACCAGATCGTCGCCAGCACTGTCGTCGCGCGCATCGCTCAGCCTCCCATCAGCCCGGCGCCGTGCAGGTGCGCACGCGCGCCGAGCGCACTGGTCGGCACGAACACGGGCTCGGCGTTCACCGCGGTGCGTGCGAACTCGTAGACCAGCACCTCCAGATGGTGGTCCGGCCCCAGCGGCAGCGCCGCGATCGCCTGCGGCAGGCGGTCCGCGCCGCCCTGCGTCCAGGCTTCGGCGGTCTCGATTCCCACGGGCGCGGCGCCGGTCGTCCGGTCGCGGTCGGTGACCAGGAACACCAGCACCCGATAATGGCCGGGGTCCGCCTGCCGGAACGCGTCCACCCACTGGCCGGGATGGCGCAGCTGGGTCCAGTCCACGAGCGCGGTCGGCGCCATCGCCCAGCGGCGCGGCGCCGGCGCCGGGCGCCCGTCGGGCAGGAAGCGTTCGGCGCGCGTCGCCAGCGCGAACCCGCCGGGGACGGCATAATAGCTGCGGTCGTCATAGCCCTTCGCCGCCAGCGCCGTGCGCAGCGCGCGCTCGGCCGCGCCGACCGTCGTGACGTTCGCGCCGAGCAGCGGGAAGGGCAGATCGACCTTCGCCGACGGGCTCGGCGCGGGCAGCGGGAACCGCGGATAGTCGCTCGGGACCTGCGCCGGCAACGGCTTCGGAGAGGATGTGGAGGAGGCAGCAGTCTCGCTGGCAGCGGTCCGCGCGCGGTGCATCGTCGGCGAGCGACCCCCACCGATGGTCACCCGCGCCGGCTTCGGCATGGGTGGCGGCGGGACATAGGTGGCGCTTGCGGCGGCCGGTGGGCGCGGCGGCATGGCCGGCGGTGGCGGTGGCGGCGGCGGAGCGGGCGGCGGCGTCGCTGTTGGCGGGGGCGGGGGCGGGGGCGGCGGCGCGCCGCAACCCGCCATCATCAGCAACGCGAATACCGCCAGGCAGGTGCGCACCGTCAGCCCCCTTTCAGTCCACCGCACGGCGATGCTAGCAGCTTTGGCCCCGGCTGATAAGGCGCGGGCCAACCGCAATCACCGGACCGCAAGCTTGGCCGCGCCCCCGCCCCCCGTCATCGTCCTGGTTCGCCCGCAGCTCGCCGAGAACATCGGCAAGGCGGCGCGCGCGATGCTCAACTTCGGGCTGACCGAGCTGCGGCTGGTGAGCCCGCGCGACGGCTGGCCGAACCCGGCCGCCGGCCCGGCGGCGAGCGGGGCGGACCAGGTCATCGCCGACGCCGCCGTGTTCGCCGACGTCGCCGCCGCGGTCGCCGACTGCGCGCACGTCTACGCCACCACCGTCCGCAAGCGCGGCGTCACCAAGCCGGTGGTGACGCCCGAACAGGCGGCGGGCGCGATCCGGGTCGGGCCGGGGCGCAGCGCCGTCCTGTTCGGCCCCGAACGCTCGGGGCTGGCGACCGACGACGTCGCGCTCGCGCGCACCATCGTGACGGTGCCGATCAACCCCGCATTCGGCTCGCTCAACCTGGCGCAGGCGGTGATCCTGCTGGCGTACGAATGGTCGAAGGCCGAGGCGCTCGCCCAACCGCCCGCCGTCGAGCTCGAGCCGCCCGCCCCGCAGGCGGAGCTGGACGGCATGATCGCGCAGCTCGACGCCATGCTGGAGCGCGACGGCTTCTATCATCCCGCCGATCGTGCGCCGACCGTCCGCCGGACGCTGCGCACGCTGCTCACCAAGCCCGGCTGGTCGGCGCAGGAGGTGCGCACGCTGCGCGGCGTGCTGTCGGCGCTGGACGGGGCGAAACGGTCGCGCGGCTGACGCGTCGTGTCCGCCGACGGTTGCCAGGCCGCCGTCAGGCGAACCTGACCGCGATGGTCTCCGGCCGGCGTCGGCGCAGGGCGAAGCCCACCGCACCGAACCCCGCGACCATCATCCCCCAGGTCGCAGTCTCGGGCACGCCGGGCGCGATCGCCTGCACCGAGACGGCGTCGAGATAGACGCCGGCATTCAGATTGTGACTGGTGTCGGTGAAGGACAGCGTCGCGTTCGCCGAGTCCGCCGTGAAGCTGCCGGTGTAGACGATCCAGCCCGCCGCGGTGCGCGTGCTGTTGGCGTGGGTGACCGCCGTCGCCAGCAGCGTCGTGAGACCGACGACCGACACGTTGGCCGAGGCCGGCGTGTAGTCCGGGTTGTTGGCATAGGCGAAGCTGAGCTGATAGATCGCTCCCGCGGTCGTCGCGAAACTCTGCGCGATGGCGCCGCTGCGGCCGGTGCCGACCAGGTCGAGCCATTGCGTCCCTTCGAACGCATAGACCGAGTTGGCGCCGTAAATGGCGTTGCTGGCGATGTCGACATTGTTGGTCGTCACCGTCCAGCCGGGGATCTGCGTGCCCGAATAGGTGGTGAAGTATCCGGTCGGGGTCTCGAACCCACCGTTGGTGAGCAGTTCCGCCGATGCCGGCATTGCCGCCGCCAGCGCGGTGGCCATCATCGTTCCGGTTAACAGTCTCATCATATCCCCCATCATGCCCGGCAATTCGCCGCCTCCCGGCATCTGCCGCAGACAAGCTAGGGGGCGGCGGTGGCCCGCAGATTGGAAATTCCCGCCAATCCGGACATCGTCAGATTATGGGACGGTGCACGACGGCACCTGCGCGACCATCATCCCATGATGCATCATCCCCGCTGATGGTGCACCGGCTCGCGGGGCGACCTCTCGCGAGCCCCCGCGCGTTCACACGGCCCGATCCCGCGGCGCAACGCAAGGATCGTCGATCGCGGTCCCGTCAATCGCCGGTCGCCTCACGCCGGTCGAACGCGTCCAGCTCGTACGCGATCGACGCCTCGACCAGCCGGTCCCAGAGCGCCGCGAGCGCGTCCTCCGGCAAGCCCGCCGCACGGGCCTGGCCACGAACGTTGGCGATCACCTGCGCCTTGCGCGCCTCGTCGCGCACCGCGCCCCGCATAGGCTTGATGCGCGCCGCCGCGTCCATATAGCCGAAGCGGCGACCGAGCAGCGCCACCAGCTCGCGGTCGACCTGGTCGACGCCGGCGCGGACCTCCGCCAAGGTGGTGCAGTCGGGGCCGGCGGGGATGGTCATGCGCCGGCTCTGGCGGCGCGGGCGCAAGCTGTCCAGCTTGACCGCGACCGCCCGCGCGGCTAGGCGCGCCCCTTCGCAATCGCCCCTGCACCCCGGTGAAGCAGGCGGCCCGCGCGCAACCCCGCAAAGTGCTACTTTGGGGGGACCCCGTCGGGGGTGGCGAGTGGCGCGAGACCGGGACCTACGTTGTTAGCAGATTGAAGGAACCATCATGTCGAAGCGCTCCAGCGCCAAGCACAAGCTCGATCGCCGTCTGGGCGAGAACATCTGGGGCCGGCCCAAGTCGCCGGTCAACAAGCGCGAATACGGCCCCGGCCAGCACGGCCAGCGCCGCAAGGGCAAGGTCTCCGATTTCGGCATCCAGCTGCGCGCCAAGCAGAAGCTGAAGGGCTATTACGGCGACGTCACCGAGAAGCAGTTCAAGCAATCCTATCAGGAGGCCGCCCGGATGAAGGGCGACACCAGCCAGAACCTGATCGGCCTGCTGGAGCAGCGGCTGGACATGATCGTCTATCGCGCCAAGTTCGCGCCGACCATCTTCGCCGCCCGCCAGCTGGTCAGTCATGGGCATGTCCGGGTGAACGGCGTCAAGTGCAACATCGCGTCGCGTCGTTGCTATGTCGGCGACGAGATCACGCTGGGCAGCAAGGCGCAGGAGATGGCGCTGGTGCTGGAGGCGCAGAACCTCGCCGAGCGCGAG
>NZ_CAXUEK010000111.1:0-5911 GCF_964250165.1 uncultured Sphingomonas sp.
GTCGACGACTTCAACTTCGGCGCGATGGAGAACAAGGGGCTGAACATCTTCAACAGCCGCTACATCCTCGCCGATCCCGACACCGCGACCGATTACGACTATGACGCGATCGCCGCGGTCGTCGCGCACGAATATTTCCACAACTGGTCCGGCAACCGCGTCACCTGCCGCGACTGGTTCCAGCTGTCGCTCAAGGAGGGCTTCACGGTCTTCCGGGATCAGGGCTTTTCCGCCGACCAGGGCTCGGCCGCGGTCAAGCGCATCGAGGACGTGCGCGGCCTGCGCGCGACGCAGTTCCCCGAGGATTCCGGCCCGCTCGCGCATCCGGTGCGGCCCGAAAGCTATCTGGAAATCAGCAACTTCTATACCGCCACCATCTACAACAAGGGCGCCGAGCTGATCCGGATGATGGCGACCATCCTGGGGCCGGAGCGGTTCCGGATGGCGACCGATCTGTATTTCGACCGCTATGACGGGACGGCCGCGACGTGTGAGGATTTCGTCCGCTGCATGGAGTTCGGCGGCGGCGTCGACCTGTCGCAGTTCCGTCTGTGGTATTCGCAGGCCGGCACGCCGCGCGTCGCCGCCAGTGTCGAGCATGACGGCGGTCGTGCGACGCTGCGCCTCGCCCAGCGCGTCCCCGCCACGCCCGGCCAGCCCGAGAAACAGCCGATGGTGCTGCCGCTGTGCTTCAAGCTGTTCGGCGCCGAGACGGGCCGGCCGCTGATCGACGAGCGCCTGCACCTGCTCGACGAAACCAGCCAGACGATCGTGTTCGACGGCGTCGCGGAGCGGCCGGTGCTGTCGATCAACCGCGGCTTCTCCGCGCCGGTCGTCGTCGAGAGCGACCGTTCGGTGGCCGATCTCGCCTTTCTCAGCCGCCACGACGACGATCCCTTCGCCCGCTACGAGGCGATGCAGCAGCTGATGCTCGACACGCTGGTAGCCGGCAGCGTCGAGGGGCGCATGGACATGGATGCCGTGATCGCCGCCGTTTCCGCCACGCTCGGCGATCCGGGGCTGGACCCGGCCTTCGTCGCCGAGGCGGTGCTGCTCCCGTCCGAGGCGTTCGTCGGCGACCAGCTCGCGGTGGTCGATCCGGAGGCGATCCACCAGGCGCGCGAGGCGCTGCGCCGCGCGCTCGGCCGCCAACTCGACGGGCAATGGCGCGAGGTCTACGACGGCCCCCGCGCGCCCTATGCCTACACGCCCGCCGCCAAGGGCCTGCGCCGTCTGCGCAATGTCGCGCTCGGGCTGATCGCCGCGTCGGGCGCGGACGATTGGGCGAAGCTCGCCTTCACCCAGTTCGAGGCGGCCGACAACATGACCGACCGGCAGGCCGCGCTGACCACGCTGGCCAACGGGGAGGGCGAGCAGGGGGCGGGCGAGCGCGTCGCGGCGCTCGACATCTTCTACAACCGCTATGCCGACAACCCGCTGGTGCTCGACAAATGGTTCCAGACGCAGGCGCTGTCGACCCGCGCCGACACCGCCGAGACGGTCGCCGAGCTGCTGCAGCATCCCGACTTCGCGCTCGCCAACCCGAACCGCGCGCGCAGCCTGGTCGGGGCGTTCGGGGCGAACCAGCGCGCCTTCCATGCCGCCGGCGGCCGCGGCTATCGCCTGCTCGCCGAACAGCTGATCGCGCTCGACAAGCTCAACCCGCAGACGGCTGCCAAGCTGCTGCCGCCGCTCGGTCGTTGGCGCCGCTTCGACCAGGGCCGGGCCGCGCGGATGCGCGCCGAGCTGGAGCGGATCGTCGCTGCGCCCGGCCTGTCCAAGGACCTGTTCGAGCAGGCGTCGAAGAGTCTGGACGGATGACCGGCCGTTCGCCCAAGGCCGTGCTGTTCGACCTCGACGGCACGCTGGTCGATTCGAACGAGGCGCATGTCGACGTGTGGGTCCGCGTGTTCCGCGAGGCCGGCCACCCGATCGCGGCCGAGGTGATCCGCGGCCAGATCGGCAAAGGCGGCGACCAGCTGGTCCCGGACCTGCTGCCGGACCTGCCGGCGGCCGCGCGCGAGCAGCTGGCGGAGCGCCACGGCGCACTGTTCAAGGCGGATTGGCTCGATCGTATCCGCCCCTTTCCGGCCGCCCGCGACCTGCTGGCGCGGGTTCGTCGGGGGCGCGCGAAACTGGTGTTCGCATCGTCCGCCAGCCAGGCCGAGCTGGACCATTACATCGAGCTGCTCGACGCCCGGGCGCTCGTGAACGCCGACACATCGATTGACGACGTGAAGGCGTCCAAACCCGCGGGGGACATCTTCGCCGTCGCGCTCGAGAAAGCGGGCGTGGCGCCCGGGGATGCGCTCGCGGTCGGCGATACGCCGTACGATATCGAGGCGGCGCGCAAGGCGGGGGTCGCGACGGTGGCCGTGCGCTCGGGCGGCTTCAGCGACGACGCGCTCGCCGGTGCGCTGGCCATCTATGACCACGTCGCCGCGCTGCTCGAAGGGTTCGACCAGTCGCCGCTCGGATCAACCTGACCTTTCTGCTTGCGTCCGCTCGCGAGCCCGGCCTGCAGCGCCAGGGCGTTCGCCGTCGCCGCACCCAGCGTGGTGTTGTCGTACATCGTCCAGCTCTCGCCCGCGGTCCGCGCCACGGCGGCGTGCGCCTCGATCGCCGTCTCGTCGTAGCTCGACCGGTAGATCGCGGGGGACCCGTGCCAGCGGGCATAGGTCAGCCCGCGCCAGCCGCCCGGTTCCGCGGCCCCGGGCACCCGCGCGGGGTCGGCGGCCACCCGCGCCACCGCGTGGGCGATCAGCAGCGCATCGGCGGCCGCGGTGAACCAGCTCGGATGCCGCGGCTCACACGCAACCCGGCCCGGCAGCGTCTCGCCAAGTCGCCCGAAGAAGCTGTCCGCCAGCTCCGCGTCGAACGCCAGGCTCGGCGGTAGCTGCACCAGCACCGGCCCGCGCTTGCCGCCCAGCCCGCCGACCTCCTCGGCGAAGCGCGCCAGCGGCTCGGCGCTCTCCACCAGCCGCCGCTCGTGCGTGATCGCCTTGGGCAGCTTGACCGCGAACCGGAACGCCGCCGGCACGCTCGCCGCCCAGCGCTCATAGGTCGTCCGCCGGTGCGGGCGATGGAAGCTCGAATTGATCTCGACCGCATCGAAGCGCGCGGCATAGCGCTTCAGCGCGCTTCCCTCGGAGGGGAACTGGTCTCGCACGGCTGCCGGAATGGACCAGCCGGCCGTTCCGACCCGTTGAAGGCTCACTACCCCCGCCGTCCGCGCGCCCACGACCGGAGGCTAGAAGTCGACGTTGTCATAGTGCGCGGTCGGGGCCACCATCTCCATCCGCTCGCTCAGCAGGGGGTGGAAGCTCGGCCGGCTCTTCAGCCCGCGATACCAGCGCGCGGTCTGCTCGTGACCCTTCCAGTCGATGCCGCCCAGATAGTCGGTCACGGAGATCTGCGCTGCCGCCGTCAGGTCGGCCAGGCTCATCGTCGCGCCGCCCAGCCATTGCCGATGATCGAGCAGGTAATCGGTGTAGTCGAGGTGGCGGATCGCCGCCTTCATCGCCTCCCGCAGCATGCGCGCGTCGGGCGCCTCGCCGCGCGCGACCCGCTTCTCCATCCGCTCGAAGAGCAGCGGGCCGGTGACGTCGCGGTAGAATTGCGTGTCGAACCAGGCGACCAGCCGCCGGATCTCGGCCCGGTTCCCTGCCGTGCCGCTGATCATCGCCGCCTTGTCGACCGTCTCCTCGAAATATTCGGCGATCGCCATCGAATCGATCAGCAGCAGGTTGCGCTGCGCCTCGACCATCACCGGCGTCTGCCCGGCCGGGTTCATGTCCAGGAACTCGTCGCGGCGCAGCCAGGGCGATTCGCGCACCAGCTCGTAGCCGATGCCCTTTTCTCCCAGCAGCAGCCGCACCTTGCGGCTGAACGGGCACAGGGGGAACTGGAAAAGCTGCCACATGACTGCCGGCCTAAAGCCTGATCGTCAGGGACGAAAGGCCTTCACACGACACGCAGCCTATCCGCACGCCCGTGCCACTCTCGCGGCGAGTTCGGATGCGAGGAGCAGCCGTGAAGCGCGCGTCAGTAGCCGTCGCGCGGCGGCGACAGCGCGGCGATCAGCGGCGCCACCGCCGCCTGCAGCCGATCGGCGGTGCGCTGCAGCTCGGCCGTCTCGGCCATCGCGCCGCCCGCCACCGCCGCGGCCGTGCCGACCACGCGCCGCGTGCTCTCGTGCAGGTGACGCTCGAACTGCGGGTCGTCGCGGTGCTTGAGATCGCGCAGCGTATCGGTGGCGCGCACGCCGTCGCGCGGATCGGTCAGGGCGGCCACCGGCCCGACGCGCGTGTCGAGGACGATGCCGGTCAGCTGGTCGACCAGCGCCGTCGCGGCGTCCTGCGCCAGCGGGCTCTGCAGCGCGCGAACCGCGTCCGTCGCGCCCGGCCGCGCGGGCGTATGCGCGAGAGCGGGGGCGGGGGCGGCGATCAGCAGCAGGGGGAGGGCGAGAGCGGCGCGGCGCATGACGGTCTCCAGCAAGCGAACATTGCCCGGCGTGGCCGGATTGAGCGCAGGCGCATAGCCGATTCGGCCGGAAAACGCCAATGACAAGCCCGTCATCGGCCGCGGACATCCCGCCGTGCGGCCCTGTGTGCGTCAGCCCTGCGCAAACGGCGCGCGGCGGTTGCGCGGCAGATCGAGCTGCCGTCCTATTCGGCGGCGATTGCCTCCGGGACGTCGTCGAGCGGGTGTTCCAGCCGGCCGAGCATCTCCTTGGGCACCACCTGCCAGAACCGGCCGGCGGCGCGCTCCCAATCGTCCAGCAGCCCCTGCGCCCAGCGGCTGTCCGTCGCTGCCGCGTGGTCGCGCACCAGATCGTGCAGCACGCGCTCCCAATGCGCCGCGCCGAGCCGCCGCCAGACGATGCTCTCGCCGTTGGCACGCCGCGCGAACCCGTCGTCCTCGCCGCTCGCGTCCGCGTCGTAGACGAACGCCATCCCGCCGGTCATCCCGGCGCCGAAATTCTGCCCCACGCGGCCCAGGATCACCGCGACGCCGCCGGTCATGTATTCGCAGCCGTTGGCGCCGCAGCCCTCCACCACCACGCAAGCGCCCGAGTTGCGCACCGCGAACCGCTCGCCCGCCTGCCCGGCCGCGAACAGCCGGCCGCTCGTCGCGCCGTAGAGCACGGTGTTGCCGATGATCGTGTTGTCCTGGCTGCGGAGCGGCGACGACACCGCGGGCCGGACCACGATCGTGCCGCCCGACAGCCCCTTGCCGACATAGTCGTTGGCGTCGCCGAACACCTCCAGCCGGACGCCGCGCACGAGGAACGCGCCCAGCGACTGCCCCGCCGAGCCGCGCAGCCGCACCGTGACGTGGCCGTCCGCCAGCCGCTCGCTCCCGAACCGGCGCAGGATCTCGCTCGACAGCCGCGTGCCGACCGCGCGGTGGGTGTTCCTGACCGAATAGGTCATCTGCATCTTCTCGGCGCGGCCGAAGACGTTGGCCGCGTCTTTGATGATCTGCGCGTCCAGACTGTCGGGCACCTCGTTGCGGAAGGTCGACAGGCTGAAGCGGCGCTGGCTCTCGTCGGCGTCGACCTTGGCGAGGATGGGATTGAGGTCGAGATCGTCGAGGTGCTCGGCGCCGCGGCTGACCTGCTTCAACAGCTCGGTGCGGCCGATCACCTCGTCCAGGCTGCGGCAGCCCAGCCGCGCCAGCGTCTCGCGCACTTCCTCGGCGATGAAGGTCATCAGGTTGATGATCTTGTCGGGGTTGCCGGTGAACTTGGCGCGCAGCCGCTCGTCCTGGGTGCAGACGCCGACCGGGCAGGTGTTGGAGTGGCATTGCCGCACCATGATGCAGCCCATCGCCACCAGGCTGAGTGTGCCGATCCCGAACTCCTCCGCGCCCAGGATCGCGGCGATGACGATGTCGCGCCCGGTCTTGA
>NZ_CAXUEK010000112.1:0-5862 GCF_964250165.1 uncultured Sphingomonas sp.
ATGGTCTTCGCCTTGGCGGGCGATTCGACGATGACGAGCTGCATGGGCGGGGGTCCTACGTGTACGCGCGAGGGTGGAGAGTGGGGCGGCGCCGCGTCAAGCGGCACACGGCTTTGCTGGATTCGGCAAGGACCTTCTCCTATGTTGACCACCGATGACGCGATGATCGACACGCCCAAGGTATCAAAGTCGTTCGAGGATGCCCGCTTTGCGACGACGCAGGCGGATACGCTGGCCATCACCCTTGCCGAGGCGACCAGCGCGTCTCGAGAGGACCTCGTCACCAAGGATTTCTTGAGGGGTGAGTTGGCCGCCGGAAGAACGATCTCGTCCGCTGGCTGCTCGGCTCGCAGGTGGTGCTCGTGGCCCTTCTTGCCGCACTGGCGAGCTTCACCAAGGTGTTTGGCTAAGGCGCGACTGGGGTGGCTGGCTCAGGCCCGGGAAACGGGAAGCACTCGGCCCATAGGTCGTTCCGATCGGCATAGCCAAGCTGGCAGGAAGCGGAGCGCTTCGGAAAGCATAGCGTCAGCTCGCGCTCACCCGCCCGCCCGCGTGCCGCTCCACCCGGCCGGCGAGCTCCATCTCCAGCAGCACGGTCTGCACGACCGCGGGCGGCCGACCCGACTGGCGGATCAGCTCGTCGACCGCGACCGGCACGGGGCCGAGCAGCGCCGCAACCACGCGGCGATCGGTGTCGCTCGCGTCCTCGGGCGGCGCCGGGTCGAAGCGGGCGGCGGGCGCGCGCACCGCGCGCGGATCGAGCGGACGGATCTGCTCCAGCACGTCGGCGGCGGTCTGAACCAGCGTCGCACCCTCGCGGATCAGCAGGTTGCAGCCCTGCGCGCGCGGATCGAGCGGCGAGCCCGGCACCGCCATCACCTCGCGTCCCGCTTCAGCGGCCAGCCGGGCGGTGATGAGCGAGCCGGATTTGGGCGCCGCCTCCACCACCACCGTGCCTTGCGCGAGGCCGGCGATGATGCGGTTGCGATAGGGAAAGTGGCGCGCGCGCGGCTCGGTGCCGGGCGGCATCTCGGCGACCAGCAGCCCCTCGGTCGCCACCCGCTCCTGCAGGGCAGCGTTGTCGGGCGGGTAGGCGACGTCGATGCCGCCCGCGATCACCGCGATCGTCGCGGGCAGGCTGCCGACATGCGCCGCGGTGTCGATGCCGCGCGCCAGCCCCGAGACGACCGCCGCGCCGGCGTCCGCCAGGTCGTGCGCAAGCTGGCGGGCGAAGCGGCAGGCCGCCGCCGACGCGTTGCGCGCGCCGACCACCGCCACCGTCGGCCGCCGCCACAGCGCGACGTCGCCGCGCACGATCAGCGCCGGCGGCGCGTTGTCGAGCTCGGTGAGCAGCGGCGGGTAGTCAGGATTGTCGAGGAACAGGAGGCGCGCGCCCGCCCTCGCGATCGCCGCGAGCTCGCGTTCGCCCGCGGCGGCGTCGGGCACGCGCGGCGGCTCGCCGCCGCCGCGTCGCGCCAGCTGCGGCAGCGCCTCGATCGCGGCCCCCGCGTCGCCGAAGCGGGCGACGAGCTGCCGCCAGGTGACCGGGCCGACACCGGGTGTCCGCAGCAGGCGCAGCCGCGCGCCCGCGCTCACGCCTCGTCGTCCGCGACCTGCCCGACGCGCGGCTCCGTACCCGCCAGCAGCCGCCCGATGTTCGCGCCGTGCTTCCACAGAAGGATCAGCGCCAGCGACAGGAGCAGGATCACCAGATCGAAGCGGTCGAAGACGGCCGCCGCGACGGGGGCGGACAGCGCCGCGGTGATGCCCGCCAGCGAGGAGACGCGCAGCAGCGCCAGCACGGCCAGCCACGCGCCCGCATAGACCAGCCCGACCGGCCAGCTGAGCGCCAGCGCCACGCCGAGCAAGGTCGCCACGCCCTTGCCGCCGCGGAAACGCAGCCAGACCGGATAGCAATGGCCCAGGAAGGCGGCCGCCGCGGCGAGCAGCTCATTGCCCGGCCAGAGCGCGCCGACGATCAGCACCGCGGCCGCGCCCTTCGCCGCATCGAGCAGCAGCGTCGCCGCCGCCAGCCCCTTGCGGCCCGTCCGCAGCACGTTGGTCGCGCCGATGTTGCCCGAGCCGAGCCGGCGCAGGTCCCCGGCCCCGCCCGCGCGCGTCACGATCACGCCGAACGGGATCGCGCCCAGCAGATAGCCGAGCAACAGCGACAGCGTCGGTGCGATCCAAAGGATTTGCGTGTGCAATCCTACCCCCTTCCGATCGTCTATATCCGGAACGATGAGCCGCTGCACTTGATCTCGGTCAAAATTGGCGTCGTCCCTCGACCGCCCTATGCCGAGGATGATGACCGACGCGCGCCCGCTGCTCTTCTTCGATTCGGGCGTGGGCGGATTGTCGGTGGTCGTGCCGACCCGAGCGCTGCTGCCCCGCGCGCCGCTGGTCTACGCCGCCGACGCCGCCGGCTTCCCGTACGGCACGCGGACGGAGGCCGAGATCGCCGGGCGCGTGCCGGCGCTGCTCGGGCGGCTGGTCGAGCGCTATCGGCCGCGGCTGGTGGTGATCGCGTGCAACACCGCCTCGACGATCGCGCTCGCCGCGGTGCGCGGCGCACTGGACGTGCCCGTCGTCGGGACAGTGCCGGCGATCAAGCCGGCCGCCGCGGCGAGTCGCACCCGCATCATCGGCGTGCTCGGCACCGACGCGACCGTGCGGCAGCCCTATGTCGACGATCTGGCGGCGCGGTTCGCGGCGGATTGCACGGTGATCCGGCACGGCTCGGCGGCACTGGTGGAGCTGGCCGAGGCGAAGCTGCGCGGCGTGGCCGTCGATCCGGCGGCCATCGCCGCCGCCGTGGCGGTCCTCGCCCGCACGCCGCGGCTCGACACCGTCGTCCTCGCTTGCACCCACTTTCCCTTGTTGCGCGAGGAGTTGGCGGCGGCGCTGCCCGGCGTCACCCTGGTCGACGGCGGCCCCGGCATCGCGCGGCGCGTCGCCCACCTGACCGACGGGCAGGACTGGCCCGCCGCGCCGCCGCGGGGCACGGCCGTGTTCACCGCGCTGGGCGCCGCCGAACAGGCGCTCGCCCCGGCGCTCGCCGGCCACGGGCTGACCCGACTGGAGCAGCTGTAGCCGCTGGAAAAGCGCGGAGCTTGGCGCTAAATGCGCGCGATGAGCATCGCCGCCGTCGACCCGGAGCGCGTCGACTATTCCCGTGTCTTCACCCAGGCGATCGACCGGCTGCATGCCGAGGGTCGCTATCGGGTGTTCATCGACATCCTGCGCAACAAGGGCATGTTCCCCAACGCTCGCTGCTTCGCCGGGCATAACGGGCCCAAGCCGATCACGGTTTGGTGCTCCAACGATTACCTGGCGATGGGCCAGCACCCCAAGGTGATCGCGGCGATGGAGGAGGCGCTGCACGACGTCGGCGCCGGCAGCGGCGGCACGCGCAACATCGGCGGCAACACGCATTACCATGTCGATCTGGAGGCGGAGCTCGCCGATCTCCACGGCAAGGACGCGGCGCTGCTGTTCACCAGCGGCTATGTGTCCAACGAGGCGACGCTCTCGACGCTGGCCAAGGTGCTGCCGGGCATCGTCATCTTCTCCGACGAGCTGAACCACGCGAGCATGATCGCCGGCATCCGCAACGCCGGCTGCGAGAAGCGCCTCTTCCGCCACAACGATCTGGGGCACCTGGAGCAGCTGCTCGCCGCCGAGGACCCTGCCGCCCCCAAGCTGATCGCGTTCGAGAGCGTCTATTCGATGGAAGGCGACGTCGCGCCGGTAGCGGCGATCTGCGATCTCGCGGATCGCTACAACGCGCTCACCTATTGCGACGAGGTCCATGCGGTCGGCATGTACGGGCCGCGCGGCGGCGGCATCACCGAGCGCGACGGCGTGGCGGGCCGGGTGACGGTGATCGAGGGCACGCTCGGCAAGGCGTTCGGCGTGATGGGCGGCTACATCGCCACCGACCGCATGATCGTGGACGTGATCCGCTCCTATGCGCCGGGCTTCATCTTCACCACCTCGCTATCGCCGGTGCTGGTCGCGGGCGTGCTGGCGAGCGTACGGCATCTGAAATGGAGCAGCACGGAACGCGAGGCGCAGCAGGCGGCCGCCACGCGACTCAAGGTCCTGCTGGCCGATGCCGGGCTGCCCGTCATGGCGGGCAGCACGCATATCGTGCCGGTGATGGTCGGCGATCCGGTCAAGGCCAAGCGGATCAGCGACATCCTGCTCGCCGAATACGGCATCTACGTCCAGCCGATCAACTATCCGACCGTGCCCCGCGGCGCGGAGCGCCTGCGCTTCACGCCGGGGCCGGCGCACGACGAGGCGATGATGCGCGAACTGACCGACGCGCTCGTGGAGATCTGGAGCCGGCTGGAGCTGCGCAAGGCGGCCTGACGGTCAGATGTAGGTGACGGTGCGCGCCCAGTGGTGGAACAGCACGCCCGCCGCCATGGTCAGCCCACCCAGCCCGAGCGACAGCATCAGGCGAAACCGCGTCCAGCCCGGCGGCGCCTCGCCGCGTCGTTCCAGCCTCGCATCGATCGGCACGGTCGCCCATTGGCACAAACCGAGCGCGAGGGCCGCCCAGAGGTAGCATCGCTCGCCGGCTACCCCGGCGTTGAGCGCGCGCTCCAGCGAGATGCCGATCGCGAGCGCCGCCAGCGACGGCACCACCGCGACGATCGCCAGCCGGTGCCGCCCCCGCTCGCGCCGCATCGCGAATCCCCACCAGATGCCGCCGAGGAAGCTCAGGATAAGCCCGGCGTAGAGGATGGCCGTCGCAATCGCGAAGCCGATCCAATCCGAGCGCCGCGCGAGAATCACCGACACGCACGCGACCTGCGGCAGCAGCCCCGCATAGCCAAGCAGCCGCGCGGTACGGCCAACCTGGCCCGGCAAGGTCACGACAGGGTGATCGTCGCGTCGGTTCCGGGAACGGCGAGCGGCTCACCGAAGCGGATCAGCATGATACTGTCATAATCACCGCCATCCGGTCCGCTGAACACGTAAACTACCGATCGATGCCCATCTACTACCCAGTACGTTGGTACGCCTGCCTCCGCGTACTTACGGCGCTTCATCCCCAAGTCTCGGTCCCGAATCGTTTCGGCGACTTCAACAACCAACAGCAGATCTGCGGGCACGAGCCAGCGGTTCTCCTGAAAGGAGGCCTTCAACACTACCACATCAGCAGCAACCACCGTGTCACTGCCCAAATCAATCCCAATCTCTCCAAGCGCACGATCCAAACCGACCACCTGCGCCAATTTGAACATCAGGGCCGCCTGTCGCATCGAATGAGCACTTTTTGGGTGCTGCATTCGCTCGAGGTCTCCATTGATCAACTCGATCTTCCAGTCTTCGAAAACATCGTTTTCGCACATCCGCTGGAACTCGGCTGTGGTGAACCGAGCCTTGAAGCTGTCAGGCGCCACGGCAATGCGGGTCATCTCGTTCATTCCTCTACACTATCACTTCGGGGCGCCGTCCGCGAGTCACCGGTGGCGCGTGTGTGCGCCAGCGGGTATGGGCGTCGCCCATGAGCACCCAGCCCGCCCCCTCGCCCGAGCTTCAACCCGACGGCTTCTTCACCCGCGGCCTCGCCGACGCCGATCCGGCGGTGTTCGCCGGCGTCCGGCACGAGCTCGCCCGCGAACAGACGCAGATCGAGCTGATCGCCAGCGAAAACATCGTGTCCAGGGCGGTGCTGGAGGCGCAGGGCAGCGTCTTCACCAACAAATATGCCGAAGGCTATCCGGGCAAACGCTATTATCAGGGCTGCGCGCCGTCCGACGAGGTGGAGACGCTGGCGATCGAGCGCGCCAGGCAGCTGTTCGGCTGCGGCTTCGCCAACGTCCAGCCGCATTCGGGCGCGCAGGC
>NZ_CAXUEK010000113.1:0-5616 GCF_964250165.1 uncultured Sphingomonas sp.
GCAAGATCGGGCTGTTCGGCGGCGCCGGCGTCGGCAAGACCGTGCTGATCCAGGAACTCATCAACAACATCGCCAAGGGCCATGGCGGCGTTTCGGTGTTCGCGGGCGTCGGCGAGCGCACGCGCGAGGGCAACGACCTCTACCACGAGTTCCTCGAAGCGGGCGTCATCGCCAAGGACGCCGACGGCAACGCGACCAGCGAGGGATCGAAGGTCGCGCTGGTGTTCGGCCAGATGAACGAGCCGCCCGGCGCGCGCGCGCGCGTCGCGCTGTCGGGCCTGACGATCGCGGAGTATTTCCGCGACGTCGAAGGGCAGGACGTGCTGTTCTTCGTCGACAACATCTTCCGCTTCACGCAGGCGGGCGCCGAAGTGTCCGCGCTGCTGGGCCGCATCCCGTCGGCGGTGGGCTATCAGCCGACGCTGTCGACCGACATGGGCGCGTTGCAGGAGCGGATCACCTCGACCAACAAGGGCTCGATCACCTCGGTGCAGGCGATCTACGTCCCCGCGGACGATCTGACCGATCCCGCCCCGGCGACCTCGTTCGCGCACCTGGACGCGACGACGACGCTCAGCCGTGCAATCTCGGAGCTGGGTATCTACCCCGCGGTCGACCCGCTCGATTCGACCAGCCGCGTGCTGGAGCCGCGCACCGTCGGCCAGGAGCATTACGAGACGGCGCGCGCGGTGCAGTCGACCCTGCAGCGCTACAAGTCGCTCCAGGACATCATCGCCATCCTGGGAATGGACGAGCTGTCGGAAGAGGATAAGCTCATCGTCAGCCGCGCGCGCAAGATCCAGCGCTTCCTCAGCCAGCCCTTCCATGTCGCGGAGGTCTTCACCGGCATTCCCGGCAAGTTCGTCCAGCTCGAGGACACCGTGCGCTCGTTCAAGGCGGTGGTGAACGGCGAGTACGACCACCTGCCGGAGAGCGCCTTCTACATGGTCGGCGGCATCGACGAGGCGGTCGCCAAGGCCGAGAAGCTGGCGCAGGAGGCTTGATCATTTCCCCTCCCGCTTGCGGGAGGGGCTAGGGGAGGGCCTGTCCCTCGCCCGTTTCGAGTCCACACGCCCTCCCCCGACCCCTCCCGCAGCGGGAGGGGGGAGATTTAGAACATGCTCCACTTCGAACTCGTCACCCCCGAGCGGCTGGTCCGCTCCGAAACGGTCTACATGGTCACCGTGCCTGGCACGGAGGGCGATTTCGGCGTGCTGGAGGGCCATGCGCCCTTCATGTCGACGGTGCGCGACGGCGCGCTGTCGATCTATCGTACGGATGGCGGCGAGCCCGAGCGCGTCGCCGTGCGCGGTGGCTTCGCGGAGGTGTCGTCCCGCGGACTGACCGTGCTCGCCGAGCATGTCGACTGATTGACTTGCGCGGGCGGCCTCGTCAGAGGCTGGCGCGCCGATGGCGGGCGACCGTCATCACTCCCGCGCGGGAGAGAGTTCCTTTGAGGAGCCGCCGAAGGAGCAACCACCCCGGAATCTCTCAGGCGAAAGGACCGCGCAGGGCGCAGGCACTCTGGAAAGCGTCGTCGCGTCAGCGCCGGCCACCGAAGGGGCAAAGCTCTCAGGTTCCGTGACAGAGGGGGTCGGATGGACAGCGGGCCTCCCGCCCCCATCCCCCTTGGAGAACGGCCATGAGCGAAGCAGTCCATCGCGGCCCCACTGACGACACCCAGGCCCGTGGCCAGCCTTATTCGCATGACGCCGACGTTGGCGAGGAACCGCCGATTCAGCGCCTGCCGCTTGATGCCTGGCATCGCGCGCGGGGCGGCCGCATGGTCCCGTTCGCCGGCTATGAGATGCCCGTCCAGTATGAGGGCGTGATGGCCGAGCATCTGTGGACGCGCGAGAGCGCCGGTCTGTTCGACGTCAGCCATATGGGCCAGCTCGTCCTGACCGGCGAGGGGGTCGACACGGCGCTGGAGACCCTGCTGCCCGGCGACATCACCGGCCTGGCCCCGGGCCGGATGCGCTATTCGCTGCTGCTGGGCGAGGGCGGCGGCATCCTCGACGATCTGATGGTCACGCATCGAGTGACCGACCGATTTGGACCGACCTCCGAATACTATGTCGTCGTCAACGGCGCGACCAAGTACGACGATGTCGCTTATCTGCTTGAGCGGCTTCCCGACGGAGTGACGATCAACCTCCAAGACGAGCAGGCGCTGATCGCGGTGCAGGGACCCAAAGCGGTCGATGCGCTGTCCCGCGTGGTGCCCGGCGTCGAGAACCTCGTCTTCATGACGGCCGGGGCGTTCGCCTGGAACGGCGCGCCGCTGTGGATCGGTCGCTCCGGCTATACCGGCGAGGACGGTTTCGAGATTTCACTCCCTCAAGGCTATGCGGCGGTCTTCGCCGACGCGCTCGCCGCCGAGCCGGAGGTGAAGCCGATCGGGCTGGGCGCGCGCGATTCGCTGCGGCTGGAGGCGGGGTTGCCGCTCTACGGGCACGACATCGACGAGGACACGACGCTGGTGATGGCCGATCTCGGCTTCGCGCTGGCGAAGCGCCGGCGCGAGGCGGGCGATTTCCCCGGCGCGGCGCGCGTGCTGGCCGAGCGGGAGCAGGGGCCGATCGCCAAGCGCGTCGGCCTGCTGGTCGAGGGGCGCCAGCCCGTGCGCGAGGGCGCGGTCGTGGTCGACGCCGACGAGAGCGAGGTCGGTCGCGTCACGTCGGGCGGCTTCGCGCCGTCGCTCGGCCAGCCGATCGCCATGGCCTATGTGCCGCTCGCGCTCGCCGCGCCCGGCACGGCCATCCGCCTCGTCCAGCGCGGCAAGGTCCACCGGGCGACCGTCACGCCGATGCCCTTCGTCCCCCACCGCTACGTCCGCAGCCCCGGAGGCAAAGCATGAGCCGTTACTTCACTGCCGAGCATGAATGGATCGAGGTCGACGGCCCAGAAGGAGAATGGGTCGGCACGGTCGGCATCACCGAATATGCGCAGGGCCAGCTCGGCGACGTCGTGTTCGTCGAGACGCCCGCCGAGGGTCGGACGCTGGCAAAGGGCGACGAGGCGGCGACGGTCGAATCCGTCAAGGCGGCGTCGGACGTCTACGCGCCGGCGTCGGGCACGGTGCTGGAGGGCAACGACGCGCTCGAGGGCAATCCCGAGCTGGTCAACCAGGACCCCGAGGGCGAGGGCTGGTTCTATCGCCTGACGCTGGCCGATCCCGACGAGCTGGACGAGCTGATGGACGAGGCCGCCTACGAGGCGTTCGTGGCCAAGCTTTAGCTTCCCTCCCGCTTGCGGGAGGGCTGGGGTAGGAAACGTCTCCTGCCAGCCTGTTCCGACAAGCCCTCCCCCAACCCCTCCCGCAAGCGGGAGGGGGGAGATTGCCGATGCGCTACCTTCCCCTGACCGGCCATGATCGCCACGATATGCTGGCCGCGATCGGCGTCCACTCGATCGACGACCTGTTCGCCGACGTGCCCACCGCCGCGCGCCTCTCCGGCCCGATCGCGGGCCTGCCGAACCATGCCTCGGAGCTTGCCGTCGAGCGGCACATGACGAAGCTCGCCCGGCAGAACATGGTCGCGGGTGAGGTGCCGTTCTTTCTCGGTTGCGGCGCCTATCGCCACCACGTGCCCGCCAGCGTCGACCATCTGATCCAGCGCGGCGAGTTCCTCACCGCCTACACGCCCTACCAGCCCGAAATCGCGCAGGGCACGCTGCAGATGCTGTTCGAGTTCCAGACGCAGGTCGCGCGCCTGCTCGGGACCGATGTCGCCAACGCCAGCATGTATGACGGCTCGACCGCCTGCTGGGAGGCGATCGGCATGGCGCGGCGGATCACGCGCAGGGGCAAGGCGATCCTGTCCTCCGGTCTGCACCCGCATTACGTCTCCGTCGCGAAGACGATGGCGAAATACACCGGCGATCTGCTCGACACCGCCGCGCCGACGCTGTCCGCCGCGACTGACCTCGACCGCCTGATCGCCGCGATCGACTCGGACACGAGCTGCGTCGTCGTCCAATATCCCGACATCCTCGGCCGCATCGCCGACCTGCGCCCGCTGGCCGACGCGTGTCATGCCAAGAAGGCGCTGCTGATCGCGGTCGTCACCGAGCCGGTGGCGATGGGCGCGCTGATCTCGCCGGGCGAGATGGATGCCGACATCGTCGTGGGCGAAGGCCAGGCGCTCGGCGTCGGGCTCAATTTCGGGGGGCCGTATGTGGGCCTGTTCGGCTGCAAGGAACGCTATGTCCGGCAGATGCCCGGCCGCTTGTGCGGCGAGACGGTCGATGCCGAGGGCCGCCGCGGGTTCGTGCTGACGCTGTCCACGCGCGAGCAGCACATCCGGCGCGAGAAGGCGACCAGCAACATCTGCACCAATTCGGGCCTGTGCGCGCTCGCCTTCTCTATCCACATGACGCTGCTGGGCGAGGCCGGGCTGCGACGGCTGGCCGGGCTCAACCATGCCGGCGCGGTGCGGGCGGCCGAGCGGCTGGCGCAGGTGCCGGGCGTGGCGTTGGTCAACGACAGCTTCTTCAACGAGTTCACGCTGCGCCTGCCGCAGGAGGCGCGTCCGGTGGTGCGGCGGCTGGCCGAACGCGGCGTGCTGGCCGGGGTATCGCTCGGCCGGCTCTATCCGGGCGACGAGGCGCTGGCGAACGGGCTGGTGGTCGCGGTGACGGAAACGACGACGCACGACGATGTCGAGGCGCTCGCCGCCGGTCTTGAGGAGGCGATGGCATGAGCGTGAACCCGAGCGGCTGGCGCCCCGAGCGCCCGAACACGGGCGGCGGCGACCCGCGCACCTCCACCGGCAACAAGGCCCTGATGCTGGAGGAGCCGCTGATCTTCGAGATCGGCGACGCGCGCACCACCGGCGTCGACTTCGCCGAAGGTGATGTGAAGCACGACCGGCTCGGCGGCCTGACGCGCAAGGCGCCGATCGGGCTGCCCGGGCTGAGCGAGCCGGAGACGGTGCGGCACTATACGCGGCTGTCGCGCCAGAATTATGCGATCGATCTCGGCCTGTTCCCGCTCGGCTCGTGCACGATGAAGCACAACCCGCGGCTGAACGAGCGCGTGGCGCGGCTGCCCGGATTCGCCGACATCCATCCGCTGCAGCCGGTCGATACGGTGCAGGGCGCGCTGGGCGTCATCAACGAGCTCGCCGTCTGGCTGGTCACGCTCACCGGCATGCACGGCGTCGCGATGAGTCCCAAGGCGGGGGCGCATGGCGAGCTGTGCGGGATGCTGTGCATCAAGGCGGCCCTGGAGAAGCGCGGCGAGGGGCATCGCAAGGTGGTCCTCGTGCCCGAGAGCGCGCACGGCACCAATCCCGCCACCGCCGCCTTCGCCGGCTTCACCGTCGAGGACATCCCCGCCGCCGCCGACGGCCGCGTCGACACCGCGGCGCTGGAGGCGCGGCTCGGTCCCGACGTGGCCGCCGTGATGATCACCAACCCGAACACCTGCGGCCTGTTCGAGCGCGATCTGAAGACGATCAGCGACGCCGTCCATGCGGCGGGCGGCTATGTCTATTGCGACGGCGCCAACTTCAACGCGATCGTCGGGCGCGTGCGGCCGGGCGATCTCGGCATCGACGCGATGCACATCAACCTGCACAAGACCTTCTCCACCCCGCACGGCGGCGGCGG
>NZ_CAXUEK010000114.1:0-5506 GCF_964250165.1 uncultured Sphingomonas sp.
TGATGAACGGGCTGGGCATCACCATCGTCTCGACGCCGCGCGGCGTGCTCTCGGACGCCGAGGCGCGCGAGCAGAATGTCGGCGGCGAAGTGCTCGCGGAGGTGTTCTGATGAGCCGCATCGGCAAGAAGACGGTTCCGGTCCCGGCCGGCGTCACCGCCAGCATCGCGGACGGCGCGCTGAGCGTGAAGGGCCCCAAGGGCACCCTGTCGCTCCAGCTGGCGGACAGCATCAGCTACAATGTGGGCGACGACGGCATCTCGGTGCAACCGGCCAACGACACCCGGCAGGCGCAGGCCTTCTGGGGCATGCAGCGCACGCTGGTGCAGAACCTGGTGACCGGGGTGACGGAGGGTTTCTCCAAGAAGCTGCTCATCAGTGGTGTCGGCTATCGCGCCGCCGCGCAGGGGCGCAAGCTCAACCTGAAGCTCGGATACAGCCACGACGTCGACATCGACATTCCGGAAGGGCTCGACGTCAAGACGCCCGACGCGACCACCGTCGAGATCAGCGGCGCCGACAAGCAGAAGGTCGGCCAGCTCGCCGCGGAGATCCGCCGCTGGCGCAAGCCCGAGCCATACAAGGGCAAGGGCATCAAGTACGATGGCGAGTTCATCTTCCGCAAGGAAGGGAAGAAGAAGTGAGCAAGGGTCTTTCGCTTTTCGAGAAGCGCCGGCGGCGCAACCGCACGACGCTGCGCGCGCGCAGCGGCACGCGGCCGCGGCTGCACGTGCATCGGTCCGGCAAGCACATCTATGCCCAGGTGATCGACGACGAGGCGGGCCGCACGCTCGCCGCGGCCTCGACGCTTGCCGGGCATGAGGGCGGTACCGGCAACGTCGCCGCCGCGACCGCGGTGGGCCGGCGGGTGGCGGAGGCCGCCAGGGCGGCCGGTGTGACCCGGGTCGTGTTCGACCGTGGCGGTTTCCTGTTCCACGGCCGCGTCAAGGCGCTGGCCGAGGCGGCGCGCGAAGCCGGATTGGAGTTTTAAGAGTGGCCGACACGAACGATATCCAGTCGCAGCCCGGCAATCCTGCCGCGGTCGAGGCTCCCGCCGGTGCTGCCGGCGCTAACACCGGCGGCCCCGCGACGAACGGCCCGGGTGGCGGTTATCAGGGCGGCGGTGGCGGTGGCCGTGGCCGCGGCGGTCCCGGCGGCGGCGGTGGCGGCGGCCGTGGCCGCGGCGGCCCCGGCGGCAATCGCGGCGGGCGCGACAACAACCGCGCGCGGCGCGACGGCGGCGGCCCGCGCGACGAGGGCGGCGAGGAGCTGATCGAGAAGCTCGTCCACATCAATCGCGTGTCCAAGACGGTGAAGGGCGGCAAGCGCTTCGGCTTCGCGGCGCTGGTGATCGTCGGCGACGGCAAGGGCCGGGTCGGCTTCGGCCATGGCAAGGCGCGCGAGGTGCCCGAGGCGATCTCCAAGGGCACGGCGGCGGCCAAGCGCGCGATGATCCGCGTGCCGCTGCGCGAGGGCCGCACGCTGCATCACGATGCCGACGGCCATTTCGGCGCCGGCCGCGTGACGCTGCGCGCGGCGCCGCAGGGCACCGGCATCATCGCCGGCGGCCCGATGCGCGCCATCTTCGAGAGCCTGGGCGTGGCCGACGTGGTGACCAAGTCGGTCGGCACGTCCAATCCCTACAACATGATCCGCGCGACCTTCGAGGCGCTCGGCGACCAGACCAACCCCAAGGCGGTGGCGCAGCGGCGCGGCAAGAAGATCGCCGACCTGCTCGGCCGCGGGCAGGGCCAGTCGACCGAGACTGCCGAAGCCGACGCCGCGGCGCTGGTGGAGTAACGATGGTGGCGACGATCAAGATCAAGCAGACGGGTTCGCCCATCCGCCGCACCGGCGATCAGCGCGCGACGCTGATCGGGCTGGGGCTCAACAAGATGCACCGGGTGTCGGAGCTGACCGACACCCCCGAGGTGCGGGGGATGATCCGCAAAGTGCATCACATGGTCGAGGTGGTGGAGGGGTAAGCCTTCGCGTATGGTGATGCGGCAACCCGTATCGCTAGGCGGAAAGGGGCGCAGCGGGATGACCGCTGCGCCCTTTTTCGTTGTGATGCGGGTGGCGAACCGGTCATGATCCGGCGGCGCGCCCGGCCAGCGGCGCGCCGAAAGAGGGGGATCATGTTCCGTCACCTGCTTGCCGCCGGCGCGCTTGCCGCGGGCGTCGCACCCGTCGCCGTCACGGCCCAGCGCTATGACGAGCGGCCCGCCACGCTCCGGCCCGTCGTCGATCCGGACGCGGACTTCACGCGGCGCGTCATCGACATCCCGATGCGCGACGGGGCGAAGCTGCATACCGTGATCCTGGTGCCCAAGGGCGCGCGCGGGGCGGGCATCCTGCTGACGCGGACGCCCTACAATGCGGAGAAGCTGACCGGCAACGCGAACAGCGGGCGGCTGGCGAGCGTGTTGCAGGGCTATGACAATGCCGCCGACGTGATCGTCGCGGCCGGTTACATCCGCGTCGTCCAGGACGTCCGCGGGAAATATGGCTCGGACGGCGGCTATGTCATGAACCGGCCGCTCGCCGGCACCGCGCTCAATCCGACCGCCGTCGACCATGCGACCGACACGTATGACACGATCGACTGGCTGGTGAAGAACCTGCCCGAATCGAACGGTCGCGTCGGCATCATCGGCATCAGCTATGACGGGTTCACGCCGCTGATGGCGCTGGTCAACCCGCACCCGGCATTGAAGGTGTCGGTACCGATGAATCCGATGGTGGACGGGTGGCGCGGCGACGACTGGTTCCACAACGGCGCGTTCCGCCAGTACGGCATGCCTTATATCTGGCAGCAGGTCGCGACGCGCGACAACAGCAGCGCGTGGACGAGCAGCATCCACGACCAGTACGACCTCTACCTGCGCGCGGGCTCTGCGGGGGCGCTGGCGCAGGCGCATGGGCTCGACCAGATCGGCTTCTGGCGCAAGATCACCGATCACCCGGCCTATGACGCCTTCTGGCAGGAGCAGGCGATGGACCGCGTGCTCGGCCGCCTGCCGCTCAAGGTGCCGACGATGCTGGTCCAGAGCCTGTGGGACCAGGAAGACATCTATGGCGCGATGGCGGTGTACCGTGCGCTGGAGCCGAAAGACACGCACAACGACTTGCTCTTCCTGAGCATCGGGCCGTGGTATCATGGTCAGGCGATCTCCAACGGCAGCCGACTGGGCGCGATCGAGTGGGATGCGGACACGTCCAAGCAGTGGCGGCGCGACGTGCTGGCGCCGTTCCTCGCGCACTATCTCAAGGGCGAACCGATGGACGTCGCGCCGGTCACCGCCTTCCAGAGCGGCACCAACCGATGGCAGCGGCTGCAGCGCTGGTCGGGTGAGGAGGGCACGACGCGGCTGTATCTGCGGCCCGGCATGACGCTGGGGTACGACCCCGCGCCGGCGGCGGCGACCGCGGACTACGTCTCCGACCCGGCGAGCCCCGTCACCTATGAGGCGCGGCCGAACTGGCCCCAGAGCGGCGGCGGCGACGCGAACCCATGGCATAGCTGGCTGGCGGACGACCAGCGGCCGGTGTCGAGCCGGCCCGACGTGCTGACCTTCACCGGCCCCGTGCTGACCGCGCCGGTGACGATCGCCGGGTCGCCGGGGGTGCATCTGACCGCCTCGACCAGCGGGACCGACAGCGACTGGGTGGTGAAGCTGATCGACGTCTACCCGGACGAGGTGCCGGACAAGCCGATGATGGGCGGGTATCAGTTCGCGATCGCGATGGATATCTTCCGCGGCCGGTATCGCGAGGATCCCGCCGTCGCCAGGCCGCTCGCCGCCGGCGTGCCGTTGCGATACAGCTTCGCCTTGCCGACGGCGAACCATGTCTTCCTGCCCGGCCACCGGATCATGGTGCAGGTGCAGTCGAGCTGGTTTCCGCTGTATGATCGCAACCCGCAGCGGTTCGTGCCCAACATCTTCTTCGCGCGGCCGGGTGACTATGTGAAAGCGACGCAGAAGGTCGTGATCGGCGGGGCGGGCGCGAGCTATGTCAGCCTGCCGGTCGTGCGATGAGCCCCCGCAAGGGGTGACAAGCGGATCATGCCCCGCTATGCGCGCCGGCTTCCACCAACCCGCGCGACCATAGCGAAAGCGAGTGCACGACCATGAATCTGAACGAACTCCGCGACAATCCCGGCGCCCGCAAGGGCAGGATGCGCGTCGGCCGCGGCATCGGCTCGGGCAAGGGCAAGACCGGCGGGCGCGGCCAGAAGGGCCAGAAGAGCCGCGAGGGCGTGTCCATCGCCGGCTTCGAGGGCGGCCAGATGCCGCTCCACATGCGGTTGCCCAAGCGCGGCTTCAACAACATCTTCGCCAAGGACTATGCCGAGGTGAACCTGGGCGCGATCCAGCGGGCGGTGGACGCGGGCACGCTGACCGGCAGCGACATCGATCATGCGGCGCTCAAGGCCGCGGGCCTGGCGCGCGGCGGCAAGGACGGCGTGCGGCTGCTCGGCAAGGGCGCGCTGACCGCCAAGCTGAGCTTCACGGTCGCCGGCGTCTCGAAGGGCGCGCGCGAGGCGATCGAGGCGGCGGGCGGCAGCGTCACCGTTCCCGAGCTCGTATCCGCGAGCGACAAGGCGGCGGCCAAGAAGGGCGTCAAGTACAAGGAGCGCCAGGCGCACAAGGCGACGTTCAAGGCGTGATTCGCCGCTTGGCGCGTTCTTTTCGTCGTCATCCCCGCGCAGGCGGGGATCCATGTTCGACGGGGCGACTCGCGCCGATAATTCCCGACGCAGAGAACATCCGACGGTGGATCCCCGCCTGCGCGGGGATGACGGAGGGAAAGCGGCGGGGATGACGGGTAACACGCGGAGAGGTTAGACAAGCCTCAATGCGCGCCTATATGGGCGGCGGGGCGGGCGACAGCCTGATCCCGCCGTGCTTGTTTTCAGGACTAGTCGAACGATGGCATCCGCAGCCGACCAGATGGCCCAGAGCATCAGCCTGGGGAAGTTCGCGCAGGCGACCGACCTCAAGAAGCGGCTGTGGTTCACCGTCGGCGCGCTGATCATCTTCCGCCTGCTGTCCTACGTGCCGCTGCCCGGCATCGACCCGACCGCGCTGGGGCTGCTGAGCCAGAAGACCAACGGCGGTGTGCTCGACTTCTTCAACACCTTCTCGGGCGGCAGCCTGAAGCGCATGAGCCTGATCGCGCTCGGCGTCATGCCCTACATCACGGCCTCGATCGTGGTGCAGCTCGCGACCTCGCTCAGCCCGCAGCTCAACGCCATCAAGAAGGAAGGCGAGAGCGGGCGCAAGAAGCTGAACCAGTATACCCGCTACGGCACCGTCGCGCTGACCGCGATCCAGGGCTATTTCATCGCGCGCGGGCTGGAGACGATCGGGGCCAACCAGGGCATTCAGGCGGTGGTCGAGCCCGGGCCGCTGTTCCGCATGGCGGCAGTCATCTCGCTGATCGGCGGCACCATGTTCCTAATGTGGCTGGGCGAGCAGATCACCAGCCGCGGCATCGGCAAC
>NZ_CAXUEK010000115.1:0-5477 GCF_964250165.1 uncultured Sphingomonas sp.
GGCGACGTGCTGTTCCAGGGCTCGGTCGGGCGCACCGACCTGCCGGGCGGCGATCATGCCCAGCTGGTGCGCTCGGTCGTCGAGAAGCTGTGGCCGCTGGGGGACGTCGCCTTCATCCCCGGCCACGGCCAGCCCTCCACCTTCGCGCACGAGCGGACGACCAACCCCTTCGTCGGCGACGCGGCGCTGATGTGAGCGGCCCGATGCCGGAGCCCGGCCTTCGCCGAGGACACGATCGCCGATCTACCCCCGATCCGCCACCG
The DNA here is from genome assembly GCF_964250165.1 of uncultured Sphingomonas sp. GTDB lineage: Bacteria > Pseudomonadota > Alphaproteobacteria > Sphingomonadales > Sphingomonadaceae > Sphingomonas. The sequence goes on from NZ_CAXUEK010000115.1 coordinate 264, forward strand.
CCCGGTGTGCGAACAGTGCGGCGGCGAGGCTCAGCGCCGCCGCCAGGCCGAGCCACGCGCCGGGAATTGCCGGGTTTCCCGTCCGCGCGATCAGCCAGGTGACGATGAACGGCGTGAAGCCGCCCACCGCGGTCGCCAGGCTGTAGGCGAGGCTGAAGCCCGACGCGCGCACCGCGGCCGGCACCACCTCGGTCAGCCGCACCACCATCGCCGCGTTGTAGCTGCCGTAGAGCGCCGACAGCCACAGCTCCACCGCGACCAGCCGCGCGACGCTGGGCGCCCCGGCCAGCCACGCCATCGCCGGATAGGCCGTGAGGATCGCCGACGCGGTGCAGGCGATCAGGATCGGCTTGCGCCCGATCCGATCGGACAGCGCGCCCATCAGCGGCAGCCAGACGAGGTTGGACGCGCCCACCGCCGCCGTGACCCACAGGGTCGCGCGTTCGGGCAGATGGAGCAGCTTGCCGAAGGTCGGCGTGTAGACGGTGATCATGTAGAAGCTCACGGTGGTCATCAGCACCAGCCCGACGCCGCCCAGCACCGCGCGCCAGGCTTCGCGCAGGCCCCCGCCGATCTCGGCGAGCGTCGGGACGTGGTCGCGCGCGGCGAAGGCGTCGCTCTCGCGCAGGTGCCGCCGCAGCAGGAACAGCACCGGCACGACGGCGCAGCCCAGCGCCAGCGGCACGCGCCAGCCCCAGTCCGCCACCTGCGCGGGCGCCAGCGCCGCGTGTAGCGCGACGCCGATCACCGCCGCCGTCACCACTGCTACCTGCTGCGACGCCGACTGCCAGGCGACGTAGAAGCCGCGCCGGCCGGGCGGCGCGATCTCGGCGAGGTAGACCGAGACGTTGCCCAGTTCCGCGCCCGCCGAAAACCCCTGGAGCAGCCGCCCGGCGAGCACCAGCAGCGGCGCGGCGACGCCGATCGTGCCGTAGCCGGGGGTGAAGGCGAGCGTGACGATGCCCACGCTCATCAGCGCCAGCGTGAGCAGCAGCCCGGCGCGCCGCCCGTGCCGGTCGGTGAACGCACCTAGCACCACCGCGCCGAGCGGCCGCATCAGGAACCCCGCGCCGAACGTCGCCAGCGCCTTGAGCAGCGTCGCGAGCTGGCTGCCGCCCGGGAAATAGGCCGCGCCGATGGCGTCGGCGAAATAGCCGAACACCATGAAATCGTACATCTCGACGAAGTTGCCGCTCGCCACCCGCACGACGTCGGCGGCGCGACCGGTTCGTGCGGCCGACACCGTCAGCGCCGCGCGGCCGCCGTCTGCGCGCGGATCGCCTTGAACTCGCTGCCGTCGCGCCAGTCGGGCCAGTCGCGGCCGTTCGCCAGATCGCGCGCGATGGTGCCGAACAGCGCGGCGTCGGCGGCCGCGCCGCGCAGGTCCCAGGCGGGCGACCATTGGTCGCAGGTCTGATGGTAGCACTTCATGTAGGCGTCGAGCCACGCCTGCCCGGCCGCGCGGCCGCCGGCGACCAGATCCGGCGGGCCACTGATCGCCATCAGCAGCAGCGTGGGCACGCCACGGCGAGCGAGCGAGAAATGGTCGGCGCGGTAGAACAGGCCGCGCTCCGGCAGCGCCTCGGGCGTCACCGTCCGGCCCTGCGCCTGTGCCGCGGTGGCGAGGCGGTCCTCCAGCGTGTCCTGGCCGTTGCCCACCAGCATCACGTCGCGCGCCGGGCCGGCGGTGTTGAGGATATCGAAGGTCAGGTTTGCGACGGTGGTCGCGACCGGGTAGACCGGGTGCTGCGCGTAGGTCTCGCTGCCGAGCAGCCCGCGTTCCTCGCCCGTCCAGAAGGCGAAGACGAGGCTGCGCGCCGGGCGCGGGGCCTTCGCGAAGGCGCGCGCCAGCTCCAGCGTCGCCGCGACGCCGAGCCCGTCATCGTTGGCGCCGGGCCGGATCGTGCGGCCGGCGGCGTCGGCGGGGCCGATGCCGTAGGCGTCCCAATGCGCGCCGATCATCACCGTCTCGTCCGGCCGCGACCGCCCGGGCAGGCGCCCGAGCACGTTGTGGCTGACCTTGCGCTCGACGGTGACGGGCAGGTCGGCGGAGAAAAGCTGGCCCTTCAGCTCGACCGGCCGGAAATCGGCCCGGCGCGCGGCGATGCGCTGGGCGGCGAGGTCGAGCCCGGCGGCCCGGAACAGCGCGGTCGCCGCGTCGCCGGCGATCCAGCCCTGCAGCGCCACGCGTGGATCGTCGGCGCCGCGCGCCACGTCGTAATTCTCGCCGGCCGGCGCGATCACGGTCGACCAGCCATAGCCCGCGCCGGGGGTGTCGTGGACGATCAGCGCCGCCGCCGCGCCGTGCCGCGCCGCCTCCTCGAACTTGTAGGTCCAGCGGCCGTAATAGGTCATGCGGCGGCCGCCGAACCGGCCGGCCACCGGTTCATCGGCTCCAGCCTCGAAATCGGGGTCGTTGACCAGGAACACCGCGACCTTGCCGGTGAGGTCGACGCCCTTGAAGTCGTCCCAGCCGCGCTCGGGCGCGTGGACGCCATAGCCGACGAACACCATCGGCAGCCGGTCGAGCCGCACGCGCGGCGCGTCCCGCACGGTGCTGACATAGACCTCGCGGCTCTGCGCCCAGGCGGTCCCGCCCGCGCGGATCGTGCCGGCTCCGATCTGGGTGCGGATCAGCGGCACCACCTGCGTCCAGCCGCCGTTCGGGCCGCCCGGCCGGACGCCCGCGGCCTTGAGCTGCGCGATCAGCCACGCGACCGTCCGCGCGTCGCCCGGCGTGCCCGGCGCCCGCCCCGCGAACGCGGGAGAGGCGAGCGTCCTCGCGTCCGCCGACAACCGTTCGGGCGAGACGGTCGGCGGCGACAGGGGCGCCGTCGGTGCCGCGCCGAGCAGCAGCGCGAGCAGGGGGAGGAGCCGCCTCATCCCTGTGCCGGCACCAGCTCGGTCGGCACGGTGTCGAGCCGGGGGGCGTGGAACACCAGCGGGATGGCGATCGCCCAGGCGGCCAGGGCGATCTCCAGCCCGAACGTCAGCGACGTGCCGACCGTGCGGCCGGGCGACCAGCCGTCCATGCCGATCGCGTGCAGCACGCGCGCGACCAGGAACAGCGCCGCCGCCGCCCACAGCCAGACGGATGGGCCGATGCCCAGCTCGACCGCCAGCACCAGCAGCAGCACGAGGGGCGCGTTCTCCGTGAAATTGGCGTGCGCGCGCATCCGGCGAACCACCCGCTCGTTGCCGCCGTCGCCGATCGACACGCCCTCGCTGCGGCGCACCTGCCCGACCCGCGTCGCCAGCCAGAGGTGGAGAAAGGCGGCGCACCCCGCCAGGATCAGCGTCACTCTGGGCATCATCGGCAACATGTGTTCGTCCTCCCGCGCCGTTCCTGCCACTCGGCCCCGGCGCTTGCAACGCGCTGGCGATCGGCTATAGGCGCGCGCTTCGCGATGCGCCCGGCCGGGGTCGCCGCCCGGTTGCCGCGGCGGCGCATACGGCCTAACGCACCCACACGAGCCGAAAAGAGAAAAGGCGCCCGCCATGGCCGTCCCCAAGAGAAAGACCTCGCCCTCCCGCCGCGGCATGCGCCGTGCGCACGACGCCCTGTCGGTGGAAAGCTTCCAGGAATGTCCGAACTGCGGCGAGCTGAAGCGCCCGCACAATCTGTGCGGGGCGTGCGGGCATTATAACGGCCGCGAGATCGTCTCGGTCGAGGCCTGACGCCCGCCCGGCCGGACCAGAGCGCCATGCCTGACCAGTCCTGGATCGCCGTCGACGCGATGGGCGGCGACGAGGGGCTGACCGTGATGCTCGCCGGCGTCGCCCAGGCGCGCCGTCGGCACGAAGGGCTGAAGTTCCTGCTGGTCGGCGACGAGACCGCGATCGCCGAGGGGCTGAAGAGGCATCCCAACCTCACCGCCAATTCGGAGATCGTCCACGCCGCCGAGGTGATCGGCGGCGGCGACAAGCCGAGCCAGGCGCTGCGCCGCGCCAAGCGCACGTCGATGGGCGTCGCGATCGACCTGGTGAAGAAGGGGCGCGCGGGCGCCGCCGTCTCGTCGGGCAACACCGGCGCGATGATGGCGATGGCCAAGCTGGCGCTCCGGATGCTGCCCGGCATCGATCGTCCCGCCCTCGCCGCGCCGCTGCCCACCTTGGGGGCGAACGACGTGGTGGTCCTCGATCTCGGCGCCAACGCCGAGTGCGACGCGCGCAACCTCGTCCAGTTCGCGGTGATGGGCGCGGCGTTCGCGCGGATCATCTTCGAGCTCGATTCGCCGCGCGTCGCGCTGCTCAACATCGGCTCGGAGGCACAGAAGGGGACGGACGAGATCCGCGAGGCCGCCGCCGTGCTGCGCGAGGCGCGGCTGCCGATGACCTTCACCGGCTTCGTCGAGGGGGACAAGCTGGCGCGCGGCGATCATGACGTGATCGTGTGCGACGGCTTCGCCGGCAACATCGCGCTCAAGACCGCCGAGGGCACCGCGCGCTTCGTCGCCGACCTGCTGCGCCGCGCCTTCACCAGCTCGGTGCGCTCGAAGCTCGGCTTCCTGATCTCGCGGCCCGCCACCGAGCTGCTGCGGGAGCATCTCGATCCCAACAACCACAACGGCGCGGTCTTCCTGGGTCTGAACGGCGTCGTCGTGAAGAGCCATGGCGGCGCGACCGCGAGCGGCGTCGCCACCGCGATCGGCAACGCCGCGCGGCTGGTGCGGGCCGACCTGACGCGCCGCATCGCCGACGATCTCGGCCATTTCCAGACGGCGGCGGCATGAGGCGTTCGGTCCTGACCGGCACCGGCTCGGCGCTGCCGGTGCGGCGCGTGTCGAACGCCGAGCTGGCGCAGGAGGTCGACACCTCCGACGAGTGGATCGTCGAGCGCACCGGCATCCGCTTCCGTCACATCGCCGGGCCGGGCGAGACCACCGCGACGCTGGCCGCGGACGCGGCCAGGGCCGCGCTGGCGGCGGCGGCGCGGCCCGCGATCGACATCGACCTGATCGTGCTCGCCACCGCGACGCCCGACCAGACCTTTCCCGCCACCGCCACCAAGGTGCAGGCGATGCTGGGCATCCCCGATTGCGTCGCATTCGACGTCGCGGCGGTGTGCTCCGGCTTCCTCTATGCGGTGCAGGTGGCGGACGCGATGCTGCGCACCGGCATCCACACCCGCGCGCTGGTGATCGGCGCGGAGACGTTCAGCCGCATCCTCGACTGGGAGGATCGCGCCACCTGCGTGCTGTTCGGCGACGGCGC
>NZ_CAXUEK010000116.1:0-5469 GCF_964250165.1 uncultured Sphingomonas sp.
CCATGTTGCGGAACAGCGCCGCACGATGGGCCGAAGTACGCTGGAGCTTACGCCCCCCGACGCGATGACGCATGGGATAGTCCTTTCAGGTTCGTGCCGGCGCCGTATCAGGCACGCCGGCCCCGGCGGAAGGAACCCGCGCGGACCCCGCCCTACACCGCAAAAGCCTCAGAAAGTCAATACGCGCGGCGGCCCGCGCTCCTCCAGGCACAGCGCCCACAGCGCCCAGACCATCGCATCGCCCCGGTCCGGCGAGCCCTCGCCCGCATAGCCACCCGCGGTGAACGCCGCGAGTTGCGCCTCCAGCGCCGGAAACACGCCCCCCAGCCGCGCCCGTCCGCTCTCGAACAACGCGGCCACCGGCTCCGCGCGCGCCGCTTTGCCGCGCGACGCGTTGACCAGCCGCACCGGCAGCACCCGGTTGGCGGCCTTGAGCACGCTCTCCACCATGTTGCCGCCCTGGTTGGCCTCCGCGATCACCCGGTCCGCGCCCCACGCCGCCGCCGCACGTGCCACCGCCGCCGCCCAGCCGTCGGGCGAGCAGCCCGTCACCGAGGCATCCGCCAACACCCAGCCGACCCCGGACCGGTCGACCGCTGCCGCGACGATGCCGCACGTGCCGCCCGCGCTCGCCGGCGGGTCGACCGCCACCACCACGCGCGTCCAGCTGGCCGCGTCCGGCATCCCGCGGCAGCGCTCGATCAGGTCGCGGGGCCACAGGCTGCCTTCGCGGTCGGTCAGCAGCACGCCCTCGATCTCCTGCCGGCCCAGCCGCGTGCCGCCATAAGCCTCCTCCACCGCCGCGACGAAGCGCGCCGGCAGATGCGGATTGGCGTGCGTCGCCCCGCCCGTCGTCACCGTCCCCGCCGCGCGCAACAGCCGCAGGAGCGCCGGCTCGGGCGAGGGCGTCGTCGTCACCACCGCGCGCGGCCATGCGCCCCGCCGCAGGCCGAGTTGGAGCATGTCCCACGTCGCCTGCGCTTTCGCCCACTTCCCCAGCTCGTCCGCCCAGGCAAAGTCGTGCTCCGGCCCCCGCAGCTGCTCCGGCGACCGCCCGGAAAACAGATGCGCCACCGCCCCGCTGGCGAACACCAGCCGCCGCTCGGCGGGTGACCAGCGCTGGATCTCGCGGTTACGCGCGCAGGCGAGGATGCCGCTCGGGCCTTCGACCATGACCGCGCGAGCCTCGTCGATCGTCGCGCCGACGAGGGCGATCCTCATCCCTTCCCGGGGGGGAGCGGGAGGGGGCCGCAAGGCGGCGGAAGGGTGAGGGCGACCAGCGGCGGCCTTCCTCACCTGCCCCAACACCCACTCCGCCCCCGCCCGCGTCTTGCCGAATCCGCGCCCGCCCATGATGACCCAGGTCCGCCAGTCGTCGCCGGGCGGCGTCTGCCCGTCATGCGCCCATTCGCCTCATTCCTCCGCCCAGCGCGCCGCGACATGCTCGGGCAGCGACGCCATCAGCGTCTCCAGCTTGTCGGCCGACAGCGCGTCCACCCGCGCCCGCCAGTCGATACCTTCGCTCATCCTTTGAGCGCCTTGAGCCGCTTGAGTATCTCGGCGCGCACGTCCGCCATGCTGGTCTCGCGCCGCCAGTCGTGCCGCCCCCGGCGCCCCTCGCCCGTCACCCGCGCCTGATGCATGCGGAAGACGGTGATCGCCTGATCCACCGTCATCGGCGACACGAACGCGGGCTGCTTCCCGTCCGCGGCGGCGTCGGTCACGACGTCGTCTCCCCGCCCGGGGTCCAGCACGATCGTCGCATTCTCGACCAACAGCGCCTCCAGCCGGTGATAGCCCTGCTCCAGTGCTTCCGCCCAATGCGCCGCGAACCCCGGCCAGCGCGCCCGGCGGGTATAGACTGCCGCGTTCGACACCCCCGCCGCCCGGCACGCCGCGCTGACGTTGGCAGTCGCGCGCAGCGTCTCCAGGAACAGCTCCTCCCTGGCCCGGCTCCACCGCCCCGGTCCGGCGCGCGTGATGCGGAGCCGCCCGTCCTTCGATGCGCGCACCACCTCGGTGGGCGCGAGCCGCGGCTCGCCCTGCGTCAGGCACACCACCCCCTTCTCCCGCGCCCTGGTCCAGGCCGCGGCGAACGCCGCGTCCCGCTTCCTGGCATGATGTGCCGACGCCGGATCGATCCCCGCCTCCCGCGCCGCGTGCGCGATGCTCACGCCCCGCGCCAGCGAACGCAAAAACGCCCGCCGCCACGTGGCGACGGACCGTCGTGTTCCGGTCATGTTCTTGCTCCCCTTGGTCGGGTCCAGCCGATCGGCGCAGTGGCCCAGCATGGCGGAGTTAGCCTGAAAAGCGCGGCGCTGTCAAGGGAAGTAACCTCTTTGGTTCATAAGCGAACATCACGCCGCTGGCGCAAGTGATCCACCTCCGCTTCGAACTGAAGAACCAGTTGCTCGCCATCTCGCGCGCGACCGATCGCCTGCGCCGGAGCCTCGTCCGCGCGATGGCGTTCTGAACCACCGATCGGCCGCCACCGCCGCTCACGGCGTCAGCATCGTCGTCCATCGGGCGAACACCGCCGCCGCCTCGCCCCTGCGCGATGACGATCCGCGCGCCTCGCGCGGGGTATAGCCGAAATGCCGGCCGAAGGCGGTGGTGAAATGGGCGTGGCTGCTGAAGCGATAGGTTTCCGCCACTTCCGCCACGCGGGCGCCGTCGGTCTCGTCCGCGATGTGCGCATGCGCGGCTTCCAGGCGTCGCCGCCTGATATAGGCCGCGATCCCGCCCGCGCCGGCAAAGCTTCGATAGAGCGCGGCGCGCGACATGTTCAGGTCGCGGCAGATGCGCGTCACGTCGAGATCGGCCGAGGTCAGATGCTGCTCGATATAGGCGCGCACCCTCGGATTGCCGGCAACCGCGGGCGCCGGCTCGTCGAACGACAATTGACCGACGGCGCCGGCGATCAGCGCCATCGTCGCTTCCCGCACGATCGGCGCGTCGCGCACCGTCATGTCAGGCAGGTGTCGGGCAAGTGCCAGCATATATTCGGCGAGCAGCCGGCCGCCGGCCCCGTCCAGCGTGCGGCCATGCAGCGCGGGCATCTGCGGCAGGACGCCCGCCAGCGCGGCGCGCGGCACGACGAGGAAGATATTGTCCTGCGCCGTGCCCGCGACCCGCCAGTCGCCGGCGAAGTCCATCACCGCCACCTGGCCGGTGCCCACCTGGATTTCGCGACCTCCGGCCACGCCGGACCAGCCGCCTTCGCGCATCAGGATGAAGCTATAGGTATCGCGCCCGTCGGCGGCGCGATGGCGGGGCGTCCGCTCGATCTCGATCGGGGTGATGCGGCTGGTATGGACCACGAGGTCGGCGAACAGCCATACCCGCGTCGTCACGTCGAAATCGGCCGCGCTCAGACCGGCCAGCGGGCGCACGTCATAGAAGGGATTCAATTGCGCGAATGCCTTCATCCGCGCCTCGGCGGGAATCGACCCGCCGTCGAACGTCACTGTCGGCAAGGCGGGATTGTCGTGCATTGACCGGCGGATAGCGGAGTCGTGGTCGCCATGCACGGCTTCGTGGGCTGCGCGCGAAAATCGAGACGGCGCTGTAAGATTCAGCCGAGGAGAGAGACGCGGCTGTAACCGTCCCGCCCGGTCATTGCGCTAGATGGCGCATGACCAGAGTTGGCGACGCCGCGCATCCCGCGGGGCGTAGATGGGGGAACAAGCATGAAGATCATCAAGGCAGTCACGGCCGCCGCGCTGGCGACCACGATATTGGCTGCGGCTCCCGCGCATGCGGCGACCACCGCCTACACCAGCGAAGCGGCATTCCGCGCGGCGATCACGGGGGCGACCGATTATGCCTTCCCGTTTGACGGGATGACGCCCGTTACGCCATCCTACACGCTTGGACCGGTGACGTTCATGGGCCCCGTGCGAGGTTACAATGACGGTGCATTCGGGGCTGGCGTACCTTACCTTTATTCACAGGCCACGTTACGGATCAGCAGCACCGCTTCGGCCGTCGGGTTCTTTCTCGGGTCGTACTATGGCGCGCGGACCATAGGCTATGGTTTCGGAGAAGCGACGGGCAGTTTCGCCGTTCCCGGACGTCCCGACAGCGCGTTCATCGGCTTCGTGAACACGACGGGAACCGTCGCCGGCACGTTCACGACCGATGACGAGTTGGACACGATCCGCTTCGTCACCGGTAACGCCGGCGCGGTGCCGGAACCCGCCTCATGGGCGCTGATGATCCTGGGGTTCGGCGCCGTGGGCGGCGTGATGCGCCGTCGCGGCAAGGTCGATACGCGAGTGTCCTACACCGGCTGATCTCCACTCCGGCAATGGCTGACGGCAAGCCGTCGACCAAGAGGTCGACGGCTTTTGCGGCTGCTACGCACCACGACATCGGCGACCGGGCAACGGCGCACGTGATAGGGTAAGCCGGCGTAGATTGCGAAGGCCCGCCATGCGCACGTCGGCGGGTATCGACCGGCCCGTCGAACAGCATCGGCCAGGCGGGATCCTCTTGCATTGACGGGCAGATAGCGGACGCATCGCCGCCATGCATGGCTTCGGCCGCGCCGATTGGCACAGGCGGGGGCCCGGCCCAACGAACAGCCCGGCCCCGCACAGGCGGCGGCCGGGCCTTCGTCGGTCCTCGCTCGCACGAAGCCGCCGGGTCATCGCCGCGACGCGGATAGCTTGCGCTATCCGCCTGCGGGCAAGAAGAAACCCCGCCGCTTGCGCGACGGGGTCGTCGGACGGGTTCGGCTTGCCGCTCGCGCGGCGCGCCGCCCCGCCGGCCGGGCTGGCGCGGTCTCGCGCGGAGCTGCGCTCCGCGCGTGCCGCTTAGCCCATGATCTCCTGTTCGAGCTTCTTGGCCATTTCCTCGATATTCTCCGGCGGCCAGCCCGGGATCTCCATCCCCAGCCGCAGCCCCATCGAGGACAGCACTTCCTTGATCTCGTTCAGGCTCTTGCGGCCGAAGTTCGGAGTGCGCAGCATCTCCGCCTCGGTCTTGCCGACCAGATCGCCGATATAGATGATGTTGTCGTTCTTCAGGCAGTTCGCCGAGCGCACCGACAGCTCCAGCTCGTCCACCTTCTTGAGCAGGTAGCGGTTGATCTGCTGGGTGTCGCCGATCGGCTCGCCCACCGGCACCGGCACCGCCGCCTGGCCGATCGGGGCCGAACGCTGCACCACGCCCTCGTCGAACTGGACGAACAACGCCAGCTGGTCCTGCAGGATGCGGCCGGCATAGCCCACCGCGTCCTCCGGCGTGACGGTGCCGTCGGTCTCGACCGTCAGCGTCAGGCGGTCATAATCCAGATCCTGCCCGACGCGGGTCGGATCGACCTTGTAGCTGACCTGGCGCACCGGCGAGTAGAGCGAGTCGACCGGGATCAGGCCGATCGGCGCGTCGGCCGGCCGGTTCGCGGTCGCAGGGACATAGCCCTTCCCGATATCGGCGGTCAGCTCCATGTTGAGCGTCGCGCCCTCG
>NZ_CAXUEK010000117.1:0-5407 GCF_964250165.1 uncultured Sphingomonas sp.
CGGTCGGGCTGATCTTCCAGTCGACGCCGCACGGCACCTTCATCGCGCACAGTTACCGCTTTTCGCCCGAGCTCGGCACCTTCGTGATCGAGTGCAGCCCGGAGACATGGGCGTCGGCGGGGCTGGACACGGCGAGCGACGAGGAAAGCCGGGCGTTCTGCGCGCAGGTGTTCGCGCCGTACCTGGAGGGCGCGCCGCTGGTCGGCAACCGCTCGGGCTGGTTCAACCCTGAGTTCGTGACCAGCCGTCACTGGCATCACGGCAACGTGGTGCTGATCGGCGATGCGCTGAAGACGGTGCATCCCTCGATCGGCTCGGGCACGCGCGTCGGCATGCAGGATGCGATCGCGCTCGCCGAGGCGCTGGCGGCATGCGGCGGCGACATTCCCGCGACGCTCGCGGCGTTCGAGCGCGACCGGCGCGGCGGCGCGGACGCGTTCCAGGACGCGGCGATGAAGAGCATCCTGTGGTACGAGACGGTCGACGAGCGCATGGACCTCGATCCCCCCGCCTTCGCCTACAATTACATGAAGCGCACCGGCCGCGTCAGCGATGAGCGGCTGCGCCGGATCGATCCCGAATTCGCCGCGCTGGCCGAGCGGCACGAACTGCTCGCCGCCATCTGACACATGACCGTGGCGCGCGTCGGTCAGGCCAACAGGCCGCCGGCGAGCGTGGATTATCGATGAAAGGGGAGAGGATCATGAAGAGCTTTACGTCATCCATCGCGATCGCGACAATGCTGGTGATCGCCGGTGCGGCCACGCCGGCCGCCGCGCAGGACAGCGCGGCGCAGCAGGCGCCGGCCGCGCCCGCACCCGCCGCGGAGGCGCCACCGGCCGCCGACGGCACGGTCGGCGATATCGTCGTCACCGCGCAGCGGCGCTCGGAAAACCTGCAGAAGGTGCCGATCGTCATCACCGCGATCAGCGGCGCGCAGCTTGCGACGTCGGGCGTCACCAGCCTGGCGACGCTCAACACGGTCGCGCCCGGCTACAACTCGCGCAACGTGTCCGGCGCGTTCCAGCCCTATCTGCGCGGCATCGGCACGTCGAGCAATGTCGTCGAGAACCCGGTCGCGCTGTACATCGACGGCGTCTACATCCCGCAGCAGCGCGAGGGCCTGCGCGAGCTGCCCGATGTCGAACAGGTGGCGGTGCTCAAGGGGCCGCAGGGCACGCTGTTCGGCCGCAACGCGACCGGCGGCGTGATCCAGATCACGACGCGCACGCCATCGCAGACCCCGGAGGCCGAGGTGCATGCGGGGATCGACAATTACGCGACGATCCGCGCCGGCGCCTTCCTGTCGGGGCCGCTCGGCGAGGGCCTCGCCGCCAGCGCCTCGGTCGATTACGCGCACCAGGGCAACGGCTACGGCACCAACCTGGTGACCGGCAACGACACCTTCCAGCTCCTGCATTCGGTGTCGCTGCGCGGCAAGCTCCGCTGGGATCTGGATGCCGACACCGACGTGACGTTGATCGCCGACTATATGGACCGGCGCGAGCGCGCCTTCACCTTCGTGCCTTATGACGGCACCACCTTCGTCCGGCCGATCGGGCCGCTCGGCAGCAAGTTCGACACCTATTCGCAGGTCGACCCGTATACCGCCTTCAAGGGCGGCGGAGCGAGCGTCGAGATCGATCACGATTTCGGTCCTGCCAAGCTCGTGTCGATCACCTCGTATCGCCACGGCTCGACGAGTTACCTGTTCGACGACGCACCGACGCCGGTGCCGGTCTTCTACGTCCGCGTCGATCCGGGCAACCAGCCCAACCATGATTTCACGCAGGAACTCCAGCTGGTCTCGAGCAACAGCGACCGCTTCACCTACACCGCCGGCGTCTTCTACTATGACAACCGGCTCGCCAACCAGGTCCGGCGGGACTTCTTCCCGTCCTTCTACCGTGCGACGGTGGGTCCGCTCGCGGTGAACCAGCGGACCGATACCACCGGCGTCGAGAACACGCGGTCGATCGCGCCGTTCGGGCAGGTCGGCATCGGCCTGTTCGCGGGCACCAAGCTGACGCTGGGCGCGCGCTGGACCTACGAGCAGCGCGAGCTGCACGACGGCCTGATCGTCAGCACCCGCTACAACGGCACGGTCGTTCCCGTGCGGTTCACGCCGCCGGCGCTGACGATCCGGAAGCCGACCTGGCGGGTGGCGCTCGATCATCAGTTCGGGCCGGACGTGCTGGGCTATGTCTCCTACAATCGCGGCATCAAGAGCGGTGGTTTCAACATCCTCAACCCGTCCAACCCCGCCTACCTGCCCGAGCAGCTCGATGCCTATGAGGCGGGCTTGAAGACTGAATTGTTCGACCGGCACCTGCGCCTCAATGCCGGCGGCTTCTACTACACGTACAACAATCTCCAGATCACGCAGTTCGTCGGCGTCACGCAAAGCATCGTCAACGGCGCCAAGGCCGAGCTCTATGGGCTGGACGTCGACTTCAACGCCCGCCTGACGCCCGAGTTCAGCCTGTCCGGCGGTCTCGAAGCGCTGCACGCCAGGTTCACCGACTACCGCAACGCGGTCGGCAGCGTGCCGCGTGCCGACGGCGGCGCGACGCTGATCGCGATCGATGCCTCGGGCCGGCGCATCCCGCAGGCGCAGAACTTCGTCGCGTCGCTCTCCGGCGATTACCAGCGCGACTTCGACTTCGGAACGCTGCATTACAACGTCACCGGATCGTACAATGGCGACTATTATATCGAGGCGGACAATTTCCTCCGCCAGCCGGCCTATGGCTTGCTGAGCAGCTCGCTCGCCTGGACGTCGAACGACAAGCACTACACGGTGTCGGTCTGGGGACGGAACCTGCTCGACGAACGGATCATCTTCAACGCATCGAGCCAGGGCGTGGGATATCCCGTCTCCTATGGTCAGGCGCCGCGGACGTTCGGGTTGACGCTGAAGGTCGGCTATCGCTGACGGCAACGGTCGGGCGCGACGCGAGTCAGCGCCCGGCCGGCCTGCCCCACAGGTGCCCCGCGGGCCCGCCGCCGTCAGCGATGACGCAGGTGCGTGGGACCCGACGCGACATGGTGGAGGTCGGCAGCACCGTCGACCAGCGTAGCGCGCGACGGCCGGTCATCGCCGTCGGGCTATCGTGCCAGTCCGTCATGCCGCCGGGGCCAGGCACTGTGCCGCGTCGCCGGCGAGCCATCGGGCGCCTCGCTGCATCAGCGCCTCGATCGCCGGTCCGCGCGTGCCCGGCAGATCGCGGGCGACATCGAGGCCGAGGCCGGTCTGCAGATAGGCGAGATGCCGATAGCCGAGCGGGAAGGAGGCCAGCAGCGCCGGATCGAGCGTGACGCTCGCGCCCGGTACGACCGGCGTCATCACGTCGAGTTCGTAGATCGGCTGGCGCAGCCGCAGCAGCCAGCGTCCGTCGACCTTCTCGAGCGCGTCCCAGAAGCGGCCGTGGCACGTCACGTCGACCATCACGCCGTGCACCTCGGCGCGTTGCAGGATGTGCATCCGGGTCTGCGCCACCGCGCGGGTGCCGTGCAGATCGATCGCGGTGCCGCCCAGGCCGTGGAGCACGGTCATGCCGGCCTGCCACGCGGCGGCGCTGCGAGCGATGAAGTCGGCCGCGCTCGCCTCGCACCAGGTCGCCACCATGCGTCCGTCGGGATGCCAGAGGGTCGCAAGCCGCGCCCAATCGCCCGAATCGCGCCAGATCACCCAATTCTCGATCGTCTCGCGGATCACCTGCCGGTCTTCGCGCGATTGCCGGTCTTCGCTCACCTGGGGGACGCCATCGGTCGGCCGCTCTCGGGCACCAGGCTTGCCCAAAGGTCCCAGGCGCGGTCGACCTGGCCGTCGTTCGCCGCCGCCGCCGCGGCGGCCTCGGCGGGCGTCAGGAACGTCGGCGCACCCAGCGCCGCCGCCTGCAGCTGCACGCGTGCGCCCACCTCCAGATACACCGCGCGGAACACCGCCTGGCGCAGCGTCGTCCCCACCACCGTCGCGCCGTGTCCGCGCATCAATGCCACCGCTTCCTGCCCCAATGTGGCGGCGAGCGCGGCGCCGAGCGCGTTGGAGCGGATCAGCAGGTCGGTGGCATCGCCCGCCGTGTCGCGGATCTCGAACACCGGCGCGCCTTCGCCGAGAAAGCCGCACATGTGAAAGGTCGGGCGCAACGGCGCGCCCGCGACGATGCCGAACGGGATGACGGAGGGCGAGTGGCTGTGCACCACCGCCATCACCTCGGGCCGCGCACGGTAGATGGCGGCGTGGATGAAGCGTTCGAGAAAGGCGGGGCGGGGATCGTCCAGGGGTTCGCCGTCGAGGTCGATCCGCATCAGGTCCGCCTCGCCGATCAAGGCGGGGGCGAGCGAGCGCGAAATGAGAAACCGCCCGGCATCGTCCGGATCGCGCGTGCTGACATGGCCGAACGCGTCGACCACTCCGCGCTCGGCGAGGATGTGGCTGGCCGTCACCAGCTCGCTGCGGAGGGCCTTTATGTCCATGTCGCCGCCGCCAATGCCTCCAGTTCGGGGATGATCCGCGCCACCGCGTCCGGCGTGAACCGCGCCATGACATAATGATCGGGGCGCAGCAGCAGCAGCATGCCGGCATGCTCCGCCAGTTCTGGGACGGCATCGACCGGCAGCATCACGCGCCGCTCGACCAGCGTGTCCCACCGCGCGCCGAGCGACGCCCCCGCGTCGACGCCGACCCCCAGCAGTGCGAACCCGGTCCCGAGCAGCGCGTCGAGCCGCTCGCCGGCATGTGGCCCCTCGCGCAGCATCGGCTGTGGCAGGAGGCGCCCGACCGGCCCGCGCCGCGCCAGCATGGATGCGGCCAGGAACCCGTGCGTGAAGCGCGGCGGCGGCTTGTATTTCATCTCGGCGAACCAGCTGCGCGCCGCCGGCCATGCCGACAGCAGCCGGAATCCCAGGCGCTGCGCCAGCCCGTGCACGCGGGTGCGCGGCCCCATGATCGCGCCCATCCGCCGCGCGAGCGTGATCATCTGCGCGACGTGCCCGTGGCGTTCCGCCGGATAGCTGTCGAGCAGCCCCGGTCCCAGCCGGCCACCCGCCACGGCGGCCAGCTTCCAGGCGAGATTGCGCGCGTCGCGGATGCCGCTGTTCATGCCCTGGCCGGCGAACGGCGGCGAGAGGTGCGCGGCATCGCCCGCCAGCCAGACGCGGCCCTCGCCCCAGCGATCGGCGATGCGCGCGTGAAAATGGTAGACGGTCTTGCGGACGATCTCGCTGCCCGCCGCCGCGCCGTGATCGGCGAGCAGGCGCGCCACGCTTTCGTCGGCCAGCAGCGCGGCTTCGTCCTCGCCCGGGAGCACCTTGAACTCGTAACGGCGCGTCTGCTCCGGGCCGGGCAGGGCGATGCACGGCCGCCGCGCGTCGCAGAACACGATCGTCTCGCGGCTCGGCGCGG
>NZ_CAXUEK010000118.1:0-5374 GCF_964250165.1 uncultured Sphingomonas sp.
TGACCTCGGGCGGCGGCGCGTGGGACAATGCCAAGAAGTATATCGAGGACGGCAATTACGGCGGCAAGGGCTCCGAGGCGCACAAGGCGGCGGTGACCGGCGATACGGTGGGTGATCCCTACAAGGACACCGCGGGGCCGGCGGTGAACCCGATGATCAAGATCACCAACATCGTCGCGCTGCTGCTGCTGGCGGCGCTGGCGGGGGGGCAGGCGACGGGCTGACGCGTTCGCGCGAACTTGGGAACGGATCGGCCCCGCCCGGACCGGCGGGGCCTTTCTTTTTGTCGCTTCGGAGCGGCCGGAGCCTGGTTACCGCCGAAACGGATCAGCTTTGCGAATCTGATTGCCGCCAAAATGGAGGCCGGCGTGGACGACGCGATCGGCGCCGACCGCCCACGCTGCGGGCATGCCCGACTCGGTCGACATCGCCGCCTTCATCGCCCGTTGGCGCGCCAATCAGGGCGGCGCCGAACGGGCCAACTATGTCCTGTTCCTCACCGAACTCTGCCACCTGCTCGGTTTGCCGCAGCCCGATCCGGCCGATTCCCAGCACGATCGCAACGATTATGTCTTCGAGCGGGCGGTGGACTCCGTCGGGCCGGACGGGCAGGTCAGTCACCGCCGGATCGACCTCTACCGCCGCGATTGCTTCGTGCTCGAAGCCAAGCAGAGCCGTGAGGCGGGGGGTGGCAAGGCGGTGACACTGCCGCCCGAACAGGCCGGCCTTCCCGGCCTTCCCCCGCCCGAGACGCGCGGTCGACGCTCCGTCCAGCGCGGTTGGGACGTGCTGATGCGCAACGCCTTCGAGCAGGCCAAGCAATATGCCGAGGCGCTGCCGCCGGCGCATGGCTGGCCGCCGTTCATCCTGGTGTGCGATGTCGGGCACGCCATCGAGGTGTGGGCGGACTTCAACCGCCAGGGTCGCTACCGGCACTATCCCGACCGCGCCGGCTACCGCCTCCATCTGGACGAGCTGACCGACCCGGCGGTGCGCGACCGGTTGGCGCGGATCTGGACGGACCCGCTGTCGCTCGATCCCGCGCGGCGCGCGGCCGAGGTCACGCGCGACATCGCGCGCCGCCTCGCCGCCGTCAGCAAGTCGCTGGAGGGGCGTGGCCGGCAGCCGGCGGAGGTCGCCCATTTCCTTATGCGCTGCCTTTTCACCATGTTCGCGCAGAGCGAGCGGGTGCGGCTGCTCGATCCGGGCGATTTCACGCGCTTCCTCGACGAGGCGCGCGCGCGGGCCGACAGCTTCGCGCCGCTGCTGGAGGAGCTCTGGCGCGGCATGGACCGTGGCGACGTTTCGGCCCTGCTCCGCAAGCGGGTGCGTCGCTTCAACGGCGGCCTGTTCCACGATGCCCACGCGATCCCGCTCAACCGCGAGGAGATCGGCGAGCTCCACGAAGCGTCGCGCCACGACTGGACGGACGTGGAGCCGGCGATCTTCGGCACCCTGCTCGAACAGGCACTCGATCCCCGGGAGCGCCGCAGGTTGGGCGCCCATTATACGCCTCGCGCCTATGTCGAGCGGCTGGTCGCGGCGACCGTCATCGCGCCGTTGCAGCTCGAATGGGAGCTGATGCGGCTGGGCACGGTGGAGCGGGAGCGGCAGACCGACCGGGCCACCGCCATCCGGACGGTGCGCGAGTTCCACGTCAAGCTGGCGCAGACGCGCATCCTCGATCCCGCCTGCGGCACCGGCAACTTCCTCTACGTCGCGCTCGAGATGATGAAACGGCTGGAAGGCGAGGTGCTGGAGGTGCTCGCCGAGCTGGGCGGCGAGGAGGCGCTGCGGCTCGAGACCGAGACGGTGCACCCCAAGAACTTCCTGGGCCTGGAGGTCAACGCCCGCGCCGCCGCGATCGCGGAACTGGTGCTCTGGCTCGGCTACATCCAGTGGCAGCTCCGCAACGGCCGCAGCATCACCGATCCGGTGCTGGAGGAGCTGCGCACGATCGAGGTGCGCGACGCAGTGCTCCGTCACGATGGCGAACGGCTCACGGCCGATCGGCGCGGCACCGAGCTGGCGAACCCGCGACGACCGGCTTGGCCCGAGGCGGACTATATCGTCGGCAATCCGCCTTTCATCGGCGGCAAGGACCTGCGCGGTCGGCTGGGCGACGCTTACCTGACCGCCCTGTGGAAGGCGCATCCGGCGATGGGCCGCTCGGCCGATTTCGTGATGTACTGGTGGGATCACGCCGCCGACCTGCTCACCCGCCGGGCCACCCGGCTGAAGCGGTTCGGCTTCGTCACGACCAACTCGATCGTGCAGGAGTTCAGCCGTCGCGTCATCGCGCGGCGGTTGGCGGGGCGGCCCCCCGTCAGCCTGGTTCAGGCCATTCCCGATCATCCCTGGACGAAGGCGACCCGTGACGCGGCGGCGGTGCGGATCGCGATGACGGTTGCGGAGGCGGGCGCGAAGGAGGGCCGGCTGCTGACGGTCGTGCTGGAGAGCGATCTCTTCACCGAGACGCCCGCGATCACGTTCACCGAGGTCCCGGGCCGCATCAACGCCGACCTGACGATCGGCACCGATCTAGGCGGCGCGCACGGCCTGCTCGCCAACGCCTGGCTCTGCTCACGCGGGGTATCGTTGCATGGTGCAGGCTTCATGGTCACGCCGGCCCAGGCCGCTCTCCTCGGTCTCGGCCGCCGGGAGGGTCTGGAGCGCCATATCCGTCCCTATCGCAACGGGCGCGATCTGACCGGCCGGGCGCGCGGCCTGATGGCGATCGACCTGCTCGGGCTGTCCGGCGAGGAGGTGCGGCGGCGCTACCCTGAGGTCTATCAGCACCTGCTGACGACGGTCAGGCCCGAGCGCGACCGCAACAATCGCGCCGCCTATCGCGACAACTGGTGGCTGTTCGGCGAGCCGCGCCGCGAATTGCGGCCGGCGCTGGCGGGCCTGCCGCGCTACATCGCCACCGTCGAGACGGCGAAGCATCGGGTGTTCCAGTTCCTGGACGGCGCGGTGCTGCCCGACAACATGCTGGTGTGCATCGCCAGCGACGACCCGTTCCACCTGGGCGTGCTCAGCTCGCGATTCGGGACGAGCTGGGCGGCGGTTCAGGGCGGCACGCTGGAGGATCGCCCCCGCTTCACCAAGACGCAGTGCTTCGACCCGTTTGCCTTCCCGCTCGCGACGTCCGGGCAGCGCGTGACCATCGGCGGTCTGGCGGCGGAGCTGGACGCCGCGCGCAAGGAGGTGCTGGCGGATCATTCCGACCTAACGTTGACGGGCCTCTACAATCTGCACGACGCGATCGCCGCCGGCGGCCCGCTGACCACCATCCGACAGGATCAGCGGCGACGCGGCCGGATCGACCTGATCGCGGAGCTTCACCGCCGTCTCGATGCCGCGGTCGCGCAGGCCTATGGCTGGCCCGTCGACCTCGCCGACGAGGACGTGGTCGCCCGCCTGGCGGCCCTGAACGCGGAGCGGCGGGCCGACGAACGGCGCGGCCATGTCCACTGGCTGCGACCCGATTATCAGCAGGCGCGGGCCGGGCTGGCATCGGTCGCGACTGCGCGGGAGGAGCAGATCGAGGCGGCGCTGCCGGCCTCCCGGCAAGCCAAGCCGTCCTTTCCGCGCGACGCCGTCGGCCAGACCGCGGCCGTGTTCGAGTGTCTGCGCGGCGGCCAGGCGATGACCGCCGCCGCGATCGCGGCCCGCTTCGCGCAAGGTGGGCGGAGCGAGCCACGCGTCGCCGCGACGCTGGCCGCGTTGGAACGTCTCGGCCACGTCGCCGGCGGTCCGGCCGGGTTCAGCCTGAGGCGGGTGGCCTGACGGCCGCGCGACTCAGAGGGTCACCGTCTCCGGCCTGCCATGTTCCAGCCCGGCGAGAACCATGCGTTCCCAGACCGCGGGGTCGCCGGCGGCGGCCATCGCCGCGTCGGGTTCGCGCAGCGTCTTCAGCACGGCGCGCGCGTCGTCGAGATGGTCGGGCCAGGCGGCGTCGACCTCGCGCGAGGCCGATTCCGCGTCGCCGCCCGCATTGGCGCTGATGCGCTGGCCGGCGAGCACGCGCGCGACGCGCTCCAGGGCGGGGGTGGTGGACACGTCCATGGCAAGGCTCCTCGCAGGTTCGTCAGCGCCAACCCGCGAGGCGCCGCCGGTATCCGTCAGCGCGCCGCGTTCGCGCGGGGCCGCCCGCCGCCGGGCCTGCCGCCGCCGGAACGACCGCTACCGCTGCCACTGCCGCTGCCACGCCGGCTCGCATTGGCATAGCTGCGGGTCGGCTGCGCGGCGTGCGTGGCGCGCGGACGCGCCGGGCCGCGCTGCTGCTGGCGGTCGGGACGCGGCGCGGGATCGGCGCCGATCGCCTGGACCCGCGTCGCCTTGATGGCGGCGGCCTCGGCGACGAAGCCGGCCGGCAGCGCCCGCTCGGGGATGCGCTGGCGCGTCAGCTTCTCGATGTCCTTGAGGAACGGCCGCTCGTCGTCGGCGCAGAACGCGATCGCCATGCCGCTGGCGCCGGCACGCGCGGTGCGGCCGATGCGGTGGACATATTGCTCGGGCACGTTGGGCAGCTCGAAATTGACGACATGGCTGACGCCCGACACGTCGATGCCGCGCGCGGCGATATCGGTCGCGACCAGGATCGGCGCCTCGCCGGACTTGAACGCGGCGAGCGCGCGCTCGCGCTGCGGCTGGCTCTTGTTGCCGTGGATCGCGTTGGCGGCGATGCCGTTGCCGGCGAGCAGCTTCACCACACGGTCGGCGCCGTGTTTGGTCCGGGTGAAGACCAGCGCCCGTTCGACGGCGGGATCGCGCAGCGTCAGGGTGAGCAGCGCCTGCTTCTCGGCCTGGTTGACGAAGGTGACGTGCTGCTCGACGCGCTCGGCCGTCGTGGCGGCAGGCTTGATCGAGACGGTCGCCGGCTCGTGCAGGAACTGCCCCGCCAGCTCGCGGATCGAGGCGGGCATGGTGGCGGAGAAGAACAAGGTCTGGCGCTTCCTGGGCACCATGCGGGCGATCTTGCGCAGCGCGTGGATGAAGCCGAGGTCGAGCATCTGGTCCGCCTCGTCCAGCACCAGGATCTCGACCTGGGCCAGGCTGGCGAAGCCCTGCTCGACCAGATCGAGCAGCCGGCCGGGCGTGGCGACCAGGATGTCGACGCCGCGCGACAGATCCTGGCGGTTCTTGTTGATCGAGGTGCCGCCGAACACGGTGGCGACGTTCATGCGGCTGAAGCGGCCATAGGCACGGGCGGAGTCGGCGATCTGGCCGGCGAGCTCGCGGGTGGGGGCGAGCACCAGCATCCGGCAATGCGTCGGCAGCGGACGCTTGTTGGCTTCGACCAGGCGCTGGATGGAGGGCAGCACGAACGCGGCGGTCTTGCCGGTGCCGGTCTGCGCGATGCCGAGCA
>NZ_CAXUEK010000119.1:0-5333 GCF_964250165.1 uncultured Sphingomonas sp.
ACTGCGCGAACGCCGCCATCTCGCGATACTGCGCGAGCTCCAGCTTGATCGAGCCGGACACCTTCTTCATCGCCTTGGTCTGTGCGGCCGAGCCGACGCGGCTCACCGACAGGCCGACATTGATCGCCGGGCGGATGCCCGCGAAGAACAAGTCGGTCTCCAGGAAGATCTGGCCGTCGGTGATCGAGATGACGTTGGTCGGGATATAGGCCGACACGTCGCCTGCCTGCGTCTCGATGATCGGCAGCGCGGTGAGCGAGCCGCCACCCTCGCTGTCGTTCATCTTCGCCGCGCGCTCGAGCAGGCGCGAGTGGAGGTAGAACACGTCGCCGGGATACGCCTCGCGGCCCGGCGGGCGGCGCAGCAGCAGCGACATCTGACGATAGGCGACCGCCTGCTTCGACAGATCGTCATAGACGATCAGCGCATGCATGCCGTTGTCGCGGAAATACTCGCCCATCGCGCAGCCGGTATAGGGCGCGAGGAACTGGAGCGGCGCGGGATCGGACGCGGTGGCGGCGACGACGATGGAATAGTCCATCGCGCCGTTCTCGGTCAGCGTGCGGACCAGCTGCGCGACCGTGGAACGCTTCTGCCCGACCGCGACATAGACGCAGTAGAGCTTCTTCTTCTCGTCGTCGCCCGCGTTCACGCCCTTCTGGTTGATGAAGGCGTCGACCGCGACGGCCGACTTGCCGGTCTGGCGATCGCCGATGATGAGCTCGCGCTGGCCGCGGCCGACCGGCACCAGCGCGTCGATCGCCTTGAGGCCCGACTGCATCGGCTCGCTGACCGACTGGCGCGGGATGATCCCCGGCGCCTTGACCTCGACGCGGCTGCGCTCTGTGGTCTCGATCGGGCCCTTGCCGTCGATCGGATTGCCCAGCCCGTCGACCACGCGCCCGAGAAGCCCCTTGCCGACCGGCACGTCGACGATGGTGCCGGTGCGCTTGACGGTGTCGCCCTCGCGGATCTCGCTGTCCGAGCCGAAGATCACGACGCCGACATTGTCGGCCTCCAGATTCAGCGCCATGCCCTGCACGCCGTTGGCGAACTCGACCATCTCGCCCGCCTGGACATTGTCGAGGCCGTAGATGCGCGCGATGCCGTCACCGACCGAGAGCACCTGACCCGTCTCGGAGACCTGCGCCTCCGAGCCGAAATTGGCGATCTGGTCCTTGATGACCTTGGAGATTTCCGCGGCGCGGATGTCCATCGTATTCAGCCTTTCATGGCGCTGGCGAGCGCGTTCAAGCGGGTGCGGATCGAGGAGTCGATCATCTGCGAGCCGATGCGGACGACGAGGCCGCCGAGCAGCTGCGGGTCGACCGAGAGATCGACCGCCACCTCGCGGCCGAGCCGCAGCCGCAGCTGCTGCTTCAGCGCGTCGACTTGCGGCTCGGTCAGCGGGTGGGCGCTGGTGACCTCGGCGGTCGCCTCGCCGCGATGACGGGCGGCGAGCTGGCGGAAGGCGCGGATGATGCCGGGCAGCGCCGCCAGCCGGCGGTTCTCGGCGATCACGCCCAGGAAGCTGCGGGTGGTCGGATCGACGCCGAGCTGATCGGCGGTGGCGAGCGTCGCCTTCACCGCCGCGCCGCGCGCGACCAGCGGGCTCGCGGTCAGCTCGCGGAACTCGGGCGACTGATCGAGCGCATCGCGGACCGCCGCCAGGCTGTGCTCGACCGTCTCGACCGCCCGCGCGTCGCGCGCCAGCTCGAACAGCGCCAGCGCGTAGCGGCCGCCCAGGCTCGCCTGCACGCCCGCACCGATCTCGCCGCCCATAATACCGCCGGATGCCTCCACGCGAGTTCCACGCCCCTGTCGTCAGATGATTCGCGCCCATGGGAAAGGACCGCGCGGAAACGCGCTATCCGTTGGGCTGGCGGGCGGTTAGCATCGGGGGGGCGGGAGCGCAAGCCGGCCGCCGGGCATGGGGAAGACACGATGGGTCAGTTCGAGCGGATGACGATGAGCGACGGCGCGGACATCGCCGTCTATCGCGCGACGCCCGCCGGCGAGCGCCGCGGCGGCGTGGTGCTGGTGCAAGAGATTTTCGGGGTCACCGAGCACATCCGCGAGATGGCGGAGGACTATGCCGAGGACGGTTACGAGGTGCTCGCCCCTGCCCTGTTCGATCGCGAGCATCCCGATTTCGCGGCGGATTACGGCGGCGAAGGGCTCGCCGAGGGGGTCCGGCTGGCGCGCGACGCGCACCCGTTCGCGCTCAGCCTCGCCGACGTCCAGACCTGCGTGGACGCGCTGTCGCCCGGGGGGCCCGTGTTCGTGGTCGGCTATTGCTATGGCGGCTCGGTCGCGTGGTTCGCCGCCACCCGGATGCATGGTGTCGCCGCTGCGTCAGGCTATTATGGCGGGCAGGTGCCGGGCGCCGCCGACGAGGAGCCGAAGGTGCCGGTGGTCCTCCATTTCGGCCGCTACGACCGCAGCATCCCGATGGACGGCGTCGAGACGGTGATCGCCAAGGGATGGCCGCTCGCCCAAGTGCATGTCTACGAGGCCGGGCACGGCTTCAACTCCGACCGGCGCAAGGACTATCATGCGCCCTCCGCCGAGCTGGCGAAGGAGCGCACGCTGGCCCTGTTCAGGGCCAACGGGGATTAAGGCCGACCCGCGGCGAGCTTGTACACGAGGTTGCGGTCGCGCCGACCGACCGCCACGACGAGGATCACCAATGCCTCGTCCTCGACCCGATAGATCAACCGGTAGCCTGCCGGGCGCAGCCTGATCTTGCAACAGTCCTTCATGCCGGACAGCCGGGCCGACGCGATGCGCGGGCTGACGCGCGTTCCGCGAGCTCCTTCCTGAATTGCGCGCGGACGTTCCCGCCCAGACCGCGCCATTCCTTCAGCGCGTCCTCCAGGAAGTCGAGTTCATACGTCGTCGAAGCTGACCCGCGTGCGCGGCTGATCCGCCCGGGCGCGGACGATCTCGGCGAGCTCGATGTCCTCCAGCCGGTCCGTCAGCTCTTCCCACGCCTTGGCAGGCACCGACTAGGCCGCCGGCGTGTTGCGGTTGAGCACTACCACCGGAAAGCCACCCGCCGCGTCGATCACGGCGGAGGGGCTCTTCTTGAGATCGGAGATGCTGACGCCGGCACCGGCGAGGAGAGGTTCCGTCATGACCTGTCGAGAGGTTACGCAACTGGTCGGATCAAGATGGCTTTGGCCGCAAGCCGCGGGATGCGGGCAAGCGCATGGCGGCATACATCACCTGCATGGACATCACGCAAGACCAGGCCTGGACCGCTTTCGCGCAGCGCGACCGCACCGCGGACGGGCGGTTCGTCGTCGCCGTGCGGACGACCGGCATCTACTGCAAGCCGAGCTGCGCGGCGCGCCATCCCAAGCGGGAGAATGTCAGCTTCCACGCCACGCCGGAAGCGGCGCGCGCGGCAGGGTATCGCGCCTGTCTGCGCTGCCGGCCGGACGCGGTGGGGCGGGATCGGGTCGCGGTTGCCGAGGCCGTGCGGCTGCTCGACGCGGGCGAGGCTTCGGCGCTCGACGCACTGGCGGCGCGGGTCGGCTATGCGCCGCATCATTTCCATCGGCTGTTCAAGCGCGCGACCGGCCTGACGCCGGCGGCCTATGCCCGCGCGCGGCGCGCGGCCCGGGCCGGCGAGGCGCTGACGGAGGAAGGCACCGTGACGGAGGCGATCTACGCGGCGGGCTATGCGGCTCCGAGCCGGTTCTACGAGGGCGCGGGCGCGCGGCTCGGCATGACGCCGAGTGCCTGGGCGCGTGGCGGTGATGGCGTCACGATCCGCTGGACCGTGGCCCCAACCAGCCTGGGGCCGCTGCTGATCGCGGCCACCGACAAGGGGCTGTGCCGCATCGCGTTCGACGAGGATGCGGACGCGCTTGCCCGCCGTTTCCCCCGCGCCGCGATCGCCGCGGGCGGGGCGGCCCTGACCGACCTTGCCGCACAGGTCGTGGCGCAGGTCGAATCGCCCGCGCGCGACGCCGAGCTTCCGGCCGATGTGCGCGGCACCGCGTTCCAGGAGGCCGTCTGGCAGGCGCTGCGCTCGATCCCGCCGGGTGCGACGCTGAGCTACGCCGAACTCGCCGCGCGCGCCGGTCGGCCCGGTGCGGTCCGCGCCGCGGGCAGCGCCTGCGGAGCCAATCCGCTGGCGGTGGTGACGCCCTGTCATCGGGCCCGGCGGGGCGACGGCTCGCCCGGCGGTTATGCCTGGGGGCTGGAGCGCAAGGCGGCGCTGCTGGCGCGCGAGGCGGCGATGCTCAACGCGCCGGCACGCAGGCGTAGCTGAGCTTCTCGTTGGGCAGGCCCGGCAGCGCGGCGCGGATCGCCGCCTGCGCCCGGGCGAGGCGGGCGGCGTCGGCTTCGGCCGGGCTGGCGCGTGGAGCACGCGCGTCGCCACGCCCGCGCCGCGCCGTGCTTAGCCGAATCTAAACGTCTGCCCCCTACCCCGACGCGTAAAGACGAGGGTGTAGCCATGAGTGCGTTCGGGCGCCGCAGCGGCATGACGGGAGGGACGCGGCCCGCCTTCGGCGTGGCGCGCCCGATGCAGGGTGGCGGCGGCAAGGCGGACGCCGAGGCCGGCGCGCAGTTCCCGCCGCTCGACGCGCTCGCGCCGATCGCGCGCGAGGGCGACGGCGTCCCCGTCGATGCGATGCAGCGCCTGGCCGACCGCCAGGCGGCGTCCGGGGACGCGGGCACCAGCCGCGGCGAAGGGTTCGAGGCGTCGATCCACAAGATCAAGGAACAGGTCCTTCCCCGCCTGCTGGAGCGCGTCGATCCCGAGGCGGCCGCGACGCTGGGCAAGGACGAGCTGGCCGAGGAGTTCCGCCCGATCATCGGCGAGGTGCTCGCCGAGCTGAAGCTGACGCTCAACCGCCGCGAGCAGTTCGCCCTGGAGAAAGTGCTGGTCGACGAGCTGCTCGGGCTAGGACCGCTGGAGGAGCTGCTCGCCGACCCGTCGATCTCGGACATCATGGTCAACGGCCCCGACCAGACCTATGTCGAGCGCAAGGGCCGGCTGGAGCTGGCGCAGATCCAGTTCCGCGACGAGGAGCACCTGTTCCAGATCGCGCAGCGCATCGTCAACTCGGTCGGCCGTCGCGTCGACCAGACCACCCCGCTCGCCGACGCGCGCCTGAAGGACGGCAGCCGCGTTAACGTCATCGTGCCGCCCCTGAGCCTCCGTGGGACGGCGATTTCCATCCGCAAGTTTTCCGCCAAGCCGATCACGCTGGACATGATGGCGGGCTTCGGCAGCATGAGCCCGAAGATGGCGACCGCGCTGAAGATCGCGGGCGCCAGCCGCTTCAACATCGTCATCTCGGGCGGCACCGGCTCGG
>NZ_CAXUEK010000120.1:0-5253 GCF_964250165.1 uncultured Sphingomonas sp.
TCACGCAGTGCGATGCCCAGTGGTGGCGCCAGTCGTGGACCATGAAGTCCTCGATTTCGGCGCGCTTGCACGCCGTCTTGTGCACGCTCTTCAGCGGGTTTCCACCCGGGATCGTGGCGATCCGGGTGTCCTGATACGGCTGGCCGTGCTTGTTCAGGAACACGTGCCCCTTCGAGGGGCAGCCCGCCGCTTCCCACAGCGGCAGTAGCATCGTCTTTACGCGCGGATGCATAGGGACGGACTGGATCACCGCGTTTTTCGTGTGGTTCAGCCGGATCGCTCCCTGCTCCATATCGACGCCGGTGACGCCCCACGGCATCTGCAACGCCGTCTGGACCCGGGGGCCGTGGAAGGCGAGCAGCGTGATGATCGGCTGCGTATGTGGCGCGTAAGCATCGATTAGCCGGTCGCGGTCTCCCTTATTCAACCAGCGCACCCGCTCGTTGTCGAACGGGATCGCCTTGATCTTGATCGGCGGGAGATCGTGCAGGTCGTAATGCACGTTGACCGCTGCCTGGAACACCGCGCGGTAGCGATCCTGACCGGCCGGGTCGTGACCCGTCAGATAGGCCCGGCGGAACTGCTCCCACGCCTGTTTCGGCTCGCGAAGGGGATGGTCACCGATCAAGCCGTTGAGCTTGCCGATGCGCAGGACGTCGGCCGCGCACGGCAGCTTGGCCTTCGACAGATAGCTGCCGAAAGCGTCGGCGATGGTACCCTGCGCCACGATCGCGGCAGGACCGAACATCAGCTGATGGCGCAGCTTCGTCTCGTATTCCGCCATCAGGTGCGACGCAGCATCTGCGTCACTCGTTCCTGAACTGAATTCTTTGACGTCGAGTTTCTTGTCGCCGAGAGCGACCGAGCCTCTGATATAGTAAATGCCGTTCTTCCCACGGGTTCGGATGGAGAGCATGTGATCTTTTCCAGCAGCATACGGTATTGAGCCTCGGTCGCGCGCAGTTTCCCGCACGCGTGCACGAAGGGCACGCCGTGTTTCTTGAAGGTTCGCCGCATCCATTTCGCGGGATCGGTGCTGGTCATCGCCAGCCGAGCGAGAATGGTCTGGGGCGTGAGAAGGGTTTCGCCGGGGGCGAGGCCGAGCGCATTCGGTGGCGCACGCGCCCCATCGGCCGCGGCGATGCCAACGGACGGCGGCGGGGACGCGCCGGTCTCGGGCGACGCGGTTCGCGTCGCGCCAGCCTTCGGTGCTCTGGCCTGCGGCCCTCGCGGCACCACTGCATCGGCTGGGCTGGCCGCCCCCGGTGCAGGTTCTTTAATCGACATGCGGGAAACCCGTTCGTCGGCGCGCACGGGTCCCCGGCCTAGCACCCAACGGCGGCCGGAGACCCGCACACGCGAAGTTTCCTCATGACCGTCGAGCCGGCCTCCCCGCACGCGAACGAGCGGAGCGCCTGCCGTTATTATAGGCGGAGGCCGGCGATCCGCCAAGCGAGCCTCCGAAAAGGGAGATTCGAGGGTATTCGCGTGCCCAGAATTTGCCCAACGGATGGGCGATTTGCCCAAATCTTCTGGGCAAATCCTGGGAATGAGGCCGGGTTCAGCGACCTTCCACGGGCATGAAAAAGCCCGCCATCTCACTGAGAAGGCGGGCTTTTTTATGGTGGGCGTGGCAAGGATTGAACTTGCGACCCCTGCGATGTCAACACAGTGCTCTACCACTGAGCTACACGCCCACTTAATCGGCGTTCCTAGCGGCGCATGGCGGGGGAGGCAAGCTGGTCAGAGCTCGCCGAAGCTGGCACCCTGAAACAGGCGGTCGACCTCCAGCACCAGATCGCGCAGGTGGAAGGGCTTGGAGAGGACGCGCGCGTTGGGCACCGCCTTGCCCGCCTTCAGCGTCACCGCCGCGAAGCCGGTGATGAACATCACGCGCAGGTCAGGCGAAAGCGCGCCGGCGCGCTGGGCGAGCTCGATGCCGTCCATCTCCGGCATGACGATGTCGGTCAGAAGCAGGTCGAACGGCTCGGCCTCCAGCAGCGGCAGCGCCGCCGTGCCGCGATCCACGGCCGTCACGAGATAGCCCGAGCGTTCCAGGGCGCGCGTCAGATACTCGCGCATCACCTGGTCGTCCTCGGCCAGCAGGATTCGATACATTCCGCGCAACGCCCTTTCCGTCGACCGCGTCCTACGCCGAAGGCGGTTAAGATTTCCAGAGCGTTGCCGGGGCGCGACGACGCGGGTAGGCCTCAGCGATGGACGCGGACAGCTTCGAGACCTGGGGAGAGGCGACGCCGGCCAGCCCCGTGGTGATCTCGGTGCCCCATGCGGGACGGAATTACCCGCGCGCGCTGCGGGCGGCGCTGCGCGCGCCGCTGGCCGCCGCGGTGGCGATGGAGGATCGTCACGTCGACGCAGTGGCGCTGGCGGCGCGCGGGGCCGAAACGCTGATCGTCCAGCGGCGCGCGCGCGCCTGGATCGACCTCAACCGCGCCGAGAACGAGCGCGATCCGTGCGCCGACGAGGGCGCGCGGACGGATGTGGCCTCCACCGCCAAGGTCGCCAACGGCCTGGGACTGGTGCCACGGCGATCGGGCACCGTGGAGCTATGGGGGCGGCGGTTGACCGATGACGAGGTCGCGGCGCGGATCGCGAGCGATCACCGGCCCTTCCACGCGGCGCTCGCCGGGGCGCTCGCCGCGGCGCGGGCGCGGTGGGGCGCGGCCGTACTGCTCGATCTGCACTCGATGCCACCGCTGACCGGCGCCGCCCGCGGGGTGCGGCTGGTGCTGGGCGACCGGTTCGGGCGATCGGCGGGATCACGCTTCGTCGCACGGGCGGAAGCGGTCGCGGCGGCGGCGGGCCTGCCGGCGAAGCTCAACGCGCCCTATGCCGGCGGCCACATCCTGGACCGCCACGGACGGCCCGCGGCGGGCGTCCATGCCCTGCAGCTCGAACTCGACCGCTCGCTGTATCTCGATCCGGCGCTCGACCGGCCCGGCCCGGGGCTGGCGCGGATGGCGGCAATCGTGCGCGCGATGCTGGCGGCGCTGGCCGACGAGGCGCTCGCTCATGCGAGCCGCCGGGCGGCCGAATAAAAAACCACCCCGCGGGGAAACCCACGAGGTGGCTAAGGTTCAGGGAGGAGACGTGCACCCGAGCATGGCCCGGGTGCCCGCCGTGCGCACCCACGAAAGGGGGGCATGGGCGCCGCACCCCCGCTAAATGGACGGGCGGGCGTATGGTTCAAGGCCGACGCGTCGCAAATTAACTATTTTCGGCTACTCGGACGCTTCAGGCGACGGGCTGTAACATGGGTTGTGGTGCCTTCCCCTGCTGCGCCTGACGGCCGAAGATATCGCGCATCAGCGACAGCGAGAACAGATGCGCATAGACCAGCGGCAGCATGCCCGATTGCGAGATCTTGCGGAGCTGGTCGCCGCGCAGCTCACGCAGCTTCTCTTCGTTGACCATCTGGAAGCCGCGATAGACGAAGGGCTGCTGCGCGCCCTCCAGCTCTATCGAGACGTCGCCCTCCATCAGCAGTCCGTAATCGCGCAGCTCGCGCATGAAGTTCTGGGTGCGCTGGCCGGCCTGCTCGAACTGCTCGGCAAAGCCCAGGATGTTGCGGGTCAGCTCGGTGGGCTGGCCGTCGGCGAACAGCGGATCACCGTCCTCGAACACGCCGATCGCCTGCGCGGTGGGATCGAAGCACAGCGACAGCTCTTCGGCGTCGGGCCTGAGCTTGGCCAGCATGAACGGATAGCGCCGGACATAGGCGGGAACGTAGAAGCTGGTCTCGTTGATCTTGCCGGCGTCGTCGACGAACACGTTGACGTTCTCGTGGAGGCCCATGAGCGCCAGCGGGATCGCGTCGTCGCCGATCGAAAAGACGATCGGCATGTAGCGCTGGACCAGCGGAAACTCCTCTACCGTGATCGGAATGGCGTGCTGCCCGATCAGGAAGGGCGCGGTGTCCTGCATGCGCATACGATAGTCTGCGTGCCGCTCGCTGGAGAGCGGCTCCAGGCCATTGTAGAAAAGCGGAAGCTGGGGGGCGCTGGCCATGAGGTCGCTCCGACACGTCAGGAGAAGAGTGAGGCGGCGGGCGCGGCTGCCCGCCAGGTGACCGGTTTATGGAGCGGCGCGCGCGGACGCAAGGGCGACCAGCTTGTCGGGGTTCATGAGGCCCTGCGGATCGAGCGCCTGCTTGACGCCGTACAGCACCGCCATGCGCGCCGGCGAGGACAGGCGGGCAAGCTCGTCCCGCTTCATCTGGCCGATGCCGTGCTCGGCGGAGATCGAGCCGCCGGCGTCGACGACGAGATCGTGGACGAAGCGGGTCGCGACCGGAGCGTCCTCCGCATACCAGCGCTCGGGCACCGCGCCGGCCGGCGCGCGGACGTGGAAGTGGACGTTGCCGTCGCCGAGATGGCCGAAGCCCGAGGCGTGCGTGCCCGGAAACCGCGCTTCGCAGGCGGCGGCAGCCTCGACAAGGAAGCGCGGCATCGCCTCGACCGGCACCGAGATGTCATGCTGCGTCGCCGGGCCCTGCGCGCGCTCGCCGGCCGAGATGGAGTCCCGGATGGTCCAGAACGCCTCGGCCTGACCCTCGCTGGCGGCGATCACGGCATCCCGGGCGAGACCCTGCGCCAGCGCATCCGCAAGCAGGCGTTCCAGCAGCGCCGCGGGCGGCTCGTCGGCGGGCGAGGACGCGACCGCCTCGACCAGCACATGCCAGGGATGCTCGCCCGCCAGCGGCGCGCGCGCGGCGGGCAGGTGCGCGAGCACCGCGGCCAGCGAGCCGGCGGGGAGCAGCTCGAAGCTCTCGATCGTATCGGTCTCGGCCTCCAGCCGCCGCAGCAGCGTCAAGGCCGTCTGGGGGTCGGCGACCCCGAGCCAGGCGACCGCGCGCGCGGCGATCGCGGGCGCGAGACGCAGCGCGGCGGCGGTGATGACGCCCAGCGTCCCCTCCGCGCCGACCAGCAGCTCCTTCACGTCATAGCCGCGATTGTCCTTCTTGAGCGCGGCGAGGCCGTCGTGGACCGAGCCGTCCGGCAGCACCGCCTCGACGCCCGCGACCAGCCCGCGCATCGTGCCCCAGCGCAGCACCTGCGTGCCGCCGGCGTTGGTGGAGGCCAGCCCGCCGATGGTGGCGCTGCCGCGTGCGCCGAGCGTCAGCGGAAAGCGCGCGCCCGCCGCATGGGCGGCATCGTGCAGGTCGGCCAGGATCACCCCGGCCTCCGCCATCGCCAGTCCGGCGGACGCGTCCATCCGGCGGATCCGGTTCAT
>NZ_CAXUEK010000121.1:0-5228 GCF_964250165.1 uncultured Sphingomonas sp.
CCAGCCACCATTGCGGGAAGGTGTTGGTGGAATAACGCTGGTGGAAGATCGCGACCCGGCTCTCGAAACGTGTATCCTGCAGGTCCGGGTAGAAGTCCGACAGGCTCTCGGCGAGGAACAGGCCCTTGTAGACGATCGAGCGGCACGACAGCGAGCAGATGTAGAAGCCCTGGATCTGCGCCGCGATCACCCGCTTCTCGATGCGCCGGCGGACGAGATAGAGCGTCTTCTCGAACTCCGCGGCCGTCGCCGCATCGGGCAGCGGGCCGGCGATCATGATCTGCTCGATCTCGGGCCGGGTCGTCTGCGCCTTCAGCCCGATCACCGAGACGTCGACGGGCACCTGCCGCCAGCCATAGATGGTGAAGCCGGCCTCGATGATGACGCTCTCGACGATGGTGCGGCAGCTTTCCTGCGCGGAGAGGTCGGTGCGCGGCAGGAAGATCATGCCGACGGCCAGCCGGTTGGGCTTGGGGCGGTGGCCGGCGGCCGCGATCGCGTCGTCGAAGAAGCCTTGCGGCAGGTCGAGGTGCAGACCGGCGCCGTCGCCGGTCTTGCCGTCCGCATCGACCGCGCCGCGGTGCCATACCGCCTTCAGCGCCTCGATGCCCGCGCGCACGACGCGGCGCGAGGGCTTGCCGTCCGTCGCGGCGATCATGCCGACGCCGCATGCGTCCGTCTCGAACTCGGGGCGATACATGCCGTGCTCGGCGAGGTGGGCGTGCGCGGCGTCTAGGCCTGACAACGTCGGGAGCATTAGCGCTTCCTTCCTGTTCCGGTCATTTTCCGCGGCGATCCAGACGAGGCAAGAAACCGGGTCGCAGCGGCCTGCATAGCCATCTTTACGTGCGGTTCCGCATCTCGGTCGAGCTGTTGCGCCTCGACGCTCATGCGATCGAGGAGTTTCTCGCGAATATTCTGTATCTTCTGGCCGGCAGAGCTTTCCATAAAATCGGCAAGCGCAGCCATATCTTTTGCCGACATAGTCGTGTCTGCAGACTTGGAATTTACGTCTGCAAACTCCCTCAGCTCCGAAACCGTTGAAGGAGGAATATCCTCAGTGGCTGTCAAACGGCGGGTGGCCGGTCCGCTGCTATACTTTTCTATAAAACGTTGCCCCACCGGACTTGAATAGAATGTCACTGCTTGTCGCAATTCATCGTCTGACAGCGAGGCGGAATAAATCTGCCCCTTTGCAATCCAGTTCGCCCTAAGATGGTCGTTAGTCACATGGATGACGGCATCAACGCCGGCATTCACCATAGCCGAGATCAGGCCGGGATGGGATCGATCGAGCCGCACGACATCGGGCTGGTTCCGAAGATTGGCCTCGAACCTGGGTGGGATTGCGGCTCGGTCGAGCTTCTCTACGCGCTCGCGGCTTTGAAGCAGCGATGCGAGTTGCGTCCCAAGTGCGTCGGGTTCGACAGTATTTGATGCACCTTGTTGCACAGGAGCCAGTGCAAGCGCTGGCAAATGGATCAAAGCGGAAGCCACAGCGGCCAATGCTAGCGATCGCCTATCTATGCCCATCACGCCGCCAGTCTCTCGCTCGCCGCTCTGGCGCGGAGCCAGCGGTGCATCGCCGCCGCGGCGTCGCGGCCGTCGCGGATGGCCCAGACCACCAGGCTGGCGCCGCGCACGATGTCGCCGGCGGCGAACACGCCCTCCAGGCTCGTCATCAGCGTCTTGCCGTCGACCAGCACCGTGCCCCAGCGGCTGACGTCGAGCCCGGGCGCGTCCCACAGCTGCGGCAGCGGCTCCGCATCGAAGCCGAGCGCCCGGACGACGAGGTCGGCGGGCGCATCGAGCGGCTCGCCAGGCTCGGGCTCGGGCGCGCGGCGGCCGCTCGCGTCGGGCGCGCCGAGCCGCATCCGGCGGTAGCGCACGTCCGTCACCCGCTCGTCTCCCGCGATCTCCGCCGGTGCGGCCAGCCATTCGAAGCGGACGCCCTCTTCCTCGGCATTGGCCACCTCGCGCTGCGAGCCCGGCATGTTGGCGCGGTCCCGGCGATACAGGCAGGTGACGCTCGCCGCGCCCTGGCGGACGGCGGTGCGCACGCAATCCATCGCGGTGTCGCCGCCGCCGATCACCACCACCCGGCGCCCGCGCGCGTCCAGCGATCCGTCGTCGAAGGCGGGCACCGCGTCGCCGAAGCCCTTGCGATTGGAGGCGGTGAGATAATCGATCGCCTCCACCACGCCGTCACGCTCATCGCCCGCGACATCGACTGCACGGGCGCGATAGACGCCGGTGGCGATCAGCAGCGCATCGTGGCGCTGCCGCAACTGATCGAGCGTCGCGTCGCGCCCGACCGCAAAGCCCTGGTGGAACACGATCCCGCCCGCCGCCAGCCGCTCGACCCGACGCATCACCACCGGCTTCTCCAGCTTGAAGCCGGGAATGCCATAGGTCAGCAGTCCGCCCGCACGATCGTGCCGGTCGTAGACATGGACCTCGTAGCCGGCGAGCCGCAGCTGCTCGGCGGTCGTCAGCCCGGCGGGGCCGGCGCCGATCACGCCCACCGACTGGCCGCGCCCCGGGCCGGGGACGAGCGGCTCCACCCAGCCTTCCGCCCAGGCCGTGTCGGTGATGAACTTCTCCACCGCGCCGATCGTCACCGCGCCGTGGCCGGCGAACTCGATCACGCAATTGCCTTCGCACAGCCGGTCCTGCGGGCAGATGCGGCCGCAGATCTCGGGCATCGAGGAGGTGGCATTGGACAGCTCATACGCCTCGCGCAGCCGGCCCTCGGCGGTCAGGCGCAGCCAGTCCGGGATGTGGTTGTGGAGCGGGCAATGCACCGTGCAGTAGGGCACGCCGCATTGCGAGCAGCGCCCGGCCTGATCTTCCGCGTCCGGGACCGCGTAGCGCGCCGCGATCTCGGCGAAGTCGGCCGCGCGCTCGCCCGCCACGCGCTTGCTGGGATAGGCCTGATCCCGGCCGACGAACTGCTGCATGGTGTCGACGGCCATAAGTCTCACACGCGCAAGTTGATGACGTTCATCTCCTTAATAGGTGACCATCGGCATAGCTAGTAAGTAACGCTGACCTAAACAGATGTAAATTGCAGTGCTTTCGACCCCTCGCGCAGCTTTCAGGAAATGGATAAAGCCGAAACGGCTCTATACGGAATGAAGAGCGATCAGAGCGACAGCGCCCGCCGCGATCCGGTACCAGGCGAACGGGGCGAAACCACGCCGGCCCACGAAGGTGACGAACCCTCGCACCACAAGGAGCGCGACGACGAACGCGACGAGCGCGCCCACGCCGATCGCCGCCCAGCCGACGCCGCCGCCGCTCGCCAGCGCCTGCCGATTCTTCAGCAGCTCCACCGCGCTCGCGCCGAGCATGGTCGGGATCGCGAGGAAGAAGGAGAATTCCGCCGCGGTCCGCCGCTCCACGCCCAGCGCCACCCCGCCCAGGATCGTCGCGCCCGAGCGGCTGACCCCGGGCACCATCGCCAGGCACTGGATGAGGCCGATGCCCGCCACGGTCGGCAGTGGCACGTCGGCGACGCCGCGGACCTTGCCGGGCCGGGCGAGCCGCTCGACGAGCAGGATCGCGACGCCGCCGACGATCAAGGCCACCGCCACCACCTGCGCGTTGGCGAGCAGCGCCTCCACCCGCTTGTGGAGCGCCAGGCCGATCACCGCGGCGGGCAGGAAGGCGACCAGCAGGTTGCGCACGAAGCGGATCGCGCCCGGCTGCCACCGCGCCAGCCCGCCCAGCACCGTCGCGAAGGTCCGCCAATAGAGCACCACGATCGCCGCGATCGCGCCGAGCTGGATGACGACGTTGAACACCGCCCAGCGCGCCGCGTCATAGCCGAGCAGGCGCGTCGCCAGGATCAGGTGGCCGGTGGAGGAGACGGGCAGGAACTCGGTCACGCCCTCGACCACGCCGAGGATCGCGGCGGTAAGAAGATCGCTCACCGCGTGCTCGCCAGCTCGATCGCGCGCTCGGAGAAGCGGCCCTGGCGGCGGTAGCGCACCAGCCAGGCCGGCGCGACGCCCGCCATCGGCGTCGCCGGCACGCCGAACGCGGCGAGCCCCGCCGCCTCGCTGCCGACCACATTGTCCTGCTGGAGCATGAGCCACTGGTCCCACGTCAGCGGCGCGCCCGGCAGTGCGCCGGCGCGGGCGATCAGCGCCCCCGCGGCGTCGGGCAGATTGAGGAAGGCGGGGCGGCGGTGAATGGTGGCGGCGATCCAGCGCAGCAGCGCGCCCATGGTGAGGACGTCCGGCCCGCCCAGCTCCGCGGTCAGCCCGGCATACCGCCCAGGCTCGGTCACGGCGAAGCGGATCGCATCGGCCACGTCGGCGACGAACACGGGCTGGAAGCGCGCGCCGCCGCGCACCACCGGCACCACCGGCGTGCGCGCGATCAGCTGGGCGAAGCGGTTGAGGAACTGGTCCTCCTGCCCGAACACCACTGAGGGGCGCAGGATGGTCGCCCCGGGAAAAGCGGCGTGCACCGCCGCTTCGCCGCCCGCCTTGGATTTGCCGTAGCGGGACGGCGAGGACGAATCCGCGCCGATCGCGGAGACATGGACGAGTGCCTCGACTCCGGCCCCCGCCGCCGCCTCGGCGACGGCGCGTGCCCCGTCGACATGGACGCGCTCCATGCCCGCGCCGAAGGTGCCGACGAGGTTGACCACCCCGTGCGCGCCCTCG
Source organism: uncultured Sphingomonas sp. (assembly GCF_964250165.1). GTDB lineage: Bacteria > Pseudomonadota > Alphaproteobacteria > Sphingomonadales > Sphingomonadaceae > Sphingomonas. The sequence goes on from NZ_CAXUEK010000121.1 coordinate 4,677, forward strand.
ACCGCGCGGCGCACGGTATCGGCGCGCAGGATGTCGGCCGCGACGAATTGCGTCTGGCCGAGGCCGCCGAGCGGCTTCAGGAAGAACGCGCGCCGGGGATCACGCTCGGCGAAGCGCACCCGCGCGCCCGCCCGGAGCAGCGCCTGCGCGGCGTAGCGGCCGAGAAAGCCGGCGCCCCCGAACAGCGTGACCAATCTGCCTTCCATGCGTCCAACCTCGTCCGCGACCGGCCCGCGGCCCTGCCCGGCCGCGCGCCCGTTGACAAGGCTCCCGCCGCTTCTCTACAGGCCCGCGCCTACCCCGTGCCCAGATGGCGGAATTGGTAGACGCACCAGCTTCAGGTGCTGGCGGTCGCAAGGCCGTGGAGGTTCGAGTCCTCTTCTGGGCACCACTCCCGATCAAGAGAGGGCACCATAGGTGCTCTCTGATTGGTGTCGTCGTTGGCGGCGAGTTCCAGCGGTTTGATCGAGCCTGTGATCGTGATCGTGCCCGGCGCAACCACGACCTTGTCGATGAACCGACGCGCATAACCTTGGCGGACGTTGCTGTCTT
>NZ_CAXUEK010000122.1:0-4806 GCF_964250165.1 uncultured Sphingomonas sp.
TGTGCGTGCCGCCGTCGCGCTGCGGGATGTTGTTGGTGAAGGCGAGGACGTTCTCATAGTAGCTGTCGTTCCACTCCAGCGCGACGTCGATGCCGATCTGGTCGCGCTGACCGGAGATGGCGATCGGCTCGGGGAACAGCGCGGTCTTGGAGCGATCGAGCCACTTCACGAACGCCGCGATGCCGCCCTCGTAGAACAGCTCGATCGTCCTGGGCTCGTCGTGGCGCGCATCGGTGAGGAACAGCCGCACGCCCGAATTGAGGAAGGCGAGCTCGCGGTAGCGGTGCTCCAGCTTCTCGAAATCGAACTCGATGATCTTGAAGGTGGCGGGCGAGGGCAGGAAGGTGACGCGCGTGCCCTTCTTCCCGATCGCCTCGCCGACCCGCGCCAGCGGCGCGACCGCGTCGCCATGGGCGAAGCGCATGAAATGCTCCTCGCCGTCGCGCCAGATGGTGAGGTCCAGCCATTCGCTGAGCGCATTGACGACGGATACGCCGACGCCGTGCAGGCCGCCCGAGACCTTGTAGGCGTTGTCGTCCGACGTGTTCTCGAACTTGCCGCCCGCGTGCAGCTGGGTCATGATGACCTCCGCCGCGGAGACGCCCTCTTCGGGGTGGATGCCGGTCGGGATGCCGCGGCCGTTGTCGGTGACGCTGACCGAGCCGTCCGCGTTCAGCTGGATGTCGATGCGGTCGCAATGGCCGGCAAGCGCCTCGTCGATGGCGTTGTCGCTGACCTCGAACACCATGTGATGCAGGCCCGAGCCGTCGTCGGTGTCGCCGATATACATGCCCGGGCGCTTGCGCACCGCGTCCAGGCCCTTCAGCACCTTGATCGAGGACGCGCCATATTCGTTGGCGTTGGGGTTCTCGACGGAGTCCTGGGGGGCATCGCTCATGGCCAGGGTATAGGGAGTCGGGAGCGGTTTCGGAAGCGAAATGGCCCGAATCTGCGAGTCTCAGCGCGGCAGGGCGACGCGCGTGCCCGCGCCGGCGTCGGCGAACAGGCCGGCGTCGGTTCCCGTCATCCACACCTGCCCGCCCCCGCCGAGCCGGGCGAACAGGGCGGCGCGGCGGGTGGCGTCCAGATGCGCGGCGACCTCGTCCAGCAGCAGCACGGGCGCGCGGCCGACGCGTTCGGCGACCAGCTCGGCATGGGCGAGGACGATGGTGAGGAGCAGCGCCTTCTGCTCGCCGGTGGAGGCGAGCGCGGCGGCCTGGTCCTTGTCGACATGGCTGACGCGCAGGTCCGCGCGGTGCGGGCCGGCGAGCGCGCGGCCGGCGGCGGCGTCGCGGGCACGACCGCCGCGGAGCTCGGCAGCGAGCTGCGCGGCGTCGCCGGTCCAGCCGTCGAGCGCGAGGGCGGCGCGCGCAAAGGGACCGGTGGGCTGGGCGGCGAGGCGCGCGGCCAGCAGCACCACCGTGTCGCGTCGGGCGGCATCGATCGCGGCGCCATGCTCGGCCAGCTGCGCCTCGAGCGCATCGAGCCAGACGGGATCGGGCGCGGCGGCCTCGGCGAGCAGGCGGTTGCGCGCGCGCATCGCCGCCTCGTAGCGCTGCGCATGATGTGCATGACCGGGCGCGAGCGCGAGCGCGAGGCGATCGAGGAAGCGTCGCCTGCCGCCCGCCGTCTCGACGAACAGGCGGTCCATCGCCGGGGTGAGCCACAGCACCGTCAGCCGCTCGGCAAGCGCGGTGGTCGCGGCCGGCGCGCCCTGGATGCGGAGCACGCGGCGCTCGGGCGCGGCGGCGAGGGCGCCGGTGGCGATCTCGACACCGTCCCCCAGCATCGCGGCCACGCCGAACCCGCCCGGCCCGCCCTGCCGCGCCATCTGCCCGAGCGGCGCGCGGCGCAGGCCGCGGCCCGGCGCGAGCAGTGACACCGCCTCCAGCACGTTCGTCTTGCCCGCGCCGTTCTCGCCGGTGAGGATGACGAAGCCCGGCCCCGGCGCGAGGCCGAACGCGGCATGGTTGCGGAAATCGGTGAGGACCAGGCGGGTCAGCATGGTGGCGAGCTTAGGAGATTTCGCGCCACTGCGTCATGCCGGCCTGGTGCCGGCATCCACGCCAGGTCCGTCCCGGCGTTTCGCGCTAGCTCCCAGCGGCAGGGCCAGCTCTGGAGTGGACCCCGGCACAAGGCCGGGCTGACGTCAGGCCGCCAGCTTCTCCGGCGCAGGCGCGGGCTTCTGCTCCTTCTGCGCGCTGAGATACGATGCCATCGCCGGCCCGAGCTCGCGCTGCGCCTTGCGGTAGAGCACCGGCTCCGGGATGTTCAGCCGCCGCCGCGCCGCGTCGATCGGCTCGTGCATCAGCGCCTCATAGTCCTCGCCGGCGAGCCACTTCGCCTTGCGGCCGTGGCGATACCCCTCCCACACCGCCTTGGCGAACAGGCGATTGCCGGTGACCTTGAGGCTCTTGAGCGATGCCGCACCGGCAATGAACGCCCAGCCGAGCCCGCCGACCTGCGCATAGGAGAAGGCGACCAGCGCCGCCTCGCCCAGGCTCTCGTCGGCCTGGTAGCCGGTCAGCACATGCCAGATGTCGTGCAGGTCGCGGGTGCGGCGACCGAACCAGGCATAGGGGTGCCGCACGTCCTCCTCGTTGTTGATGCGGCTGACCTCGACCAGCCCGTCGGCCGAATAGCCGGTGGCGTCGAGGAAATGGCGATAGGCGGCGCCGACGGTGCCGGGCGCGAAGCTCGTCAGCCAGGCGCGGTCGGTGAACCGCTGCGCCAGTTCGACCTGCTCGGTGGCGAGCCGGCCGCCCTCGCTGGTCGCGATCAGCCGCGCATAGCCGGCCGGCCCCGAGCCGACGTTGAGGGCGCGCATGATGCGGAACACCTGCGTGGTGTCGTCGCCGTTCGCCAGCAGCTTGCGGATGGCGTCGAACGCGGTCCGCCAGTCGCGGCGGCCGGTCGTGCCGGGGAAAGGGGGTAGCGTGGCGGCCATCGCGGCAATGCTCCTTACTGACAAGGGTGTTAATAGCAACGGCGAAGATCAGCTGTCAAGCATCGCCGGCCAGCAGCTTTTCGCTGATCCCTCGTCGCGCGGCCTCGTCGTCGAGGTCGCGATCGAGGGTGGCGAGCGTGCAGTGGTGATCGAGCGCCACCGCGAGGTGCACCGCGTCGCCCGCGCGCAGGCGCGAACCGGCCTCGAGCACGTAGCCCGCAGCAGCCTCGAAATGCCGCTGTTCCAGTCGGAGCGGTTCGAAGGACGATAGCAATACGGCCCAGGTGCGCAGCACCCGCGCCTTCGCCGCGTCGTCAAGATCGCGCCGTCGCGCGCGCAGGGCGATGGCGATGGCGAACTCGGTCTGAACCCAGGCACTGATCGCCAGCCCGTCGGCGGAATGATCCGCAAGCCAGATCTGCGACGCGTGGCTGCGCGGTTCGCTGAACAGCAGGGCGGAAACGAGCAGCGACGTGTCGCAGTAGATCATCAGTAACGCGCCGCGTCGCGCAGTTCCCGGATCAGTTCTTGCGCGGTCTGCCGCTGCGGCGGCAGGCTGTCCGTCAGCGCGCGGAGTTGGGCCAGGTCGATCGGCGGCCGCGGCGCAATGGCGGGCATTAGCCTGGCCACCGGCCTTCCCCGTCGGGTGATCTCCACCGTTTCGCCCGCCTCGGCACGCCCGATCAGCTCGCTGAACTGTGCCTTCGCCTCGGCGATATTGTAGCTCATAGCGGGCTCCTGACCAACAACCTGACCTGCTTAGCGCGGTCACCGGTCGGGCACAACTACACCCGCATCGGCATCAGCACGTACAGCGCCGCCGCCTTGTCGTTCTCGCGGATCAGCGTCGGGGCGGCAGCGTCGGCGAGGTGGACCTCCACCGTGTCGCCGTCGATCTGGCCGAGAATGTCGAGCAGGTAGCGGCTGTTGAAGCCGATCTCGAACCCCTGGGCGGCATATTCGCCGGGCACCTCCTCCGCCGCCGTGCCGTTCTCCGGGCTGGTCACCGACAGCGTGATGCGGTCGCGGTCGAGCGCCATCTTGACCGCGCGGGTCTTCTCGCTGGCGATGGTGGAGACGCGGTCGACGCCCTCCTCGAAGCCGCGCGGATCGATCTTCAGGATCTTGTCGTTGCCGGTCGGGATCACGCGCGAATAGTCGGGGAAGGTGCCGTCGATCAGCTTGGAGGTGAGGATCGCCTGGCCGAGATCGAAGCGCACCTTGCTCGCCGACAGCGACACGCCGACCGAGCCGTCGATCTCGTCGAGCAGCTTGCGCAGTTCCGCCACGCATTTGCGCGGTACGATCACGTCCGGCATCCCCGCCGCGCCGTCGGGCAGCTCGACCGTGACGCGGGCGAGCCGATGGCCGTCGGTGGCCGCCGCCTTCAGCACCCGCCTGCCGCCGTCCTCGCTGGCATGAAGGAAGATGCCGTTGAGGTAATAACGCGTCTCCTCGGTGGAGATGGCGAAGCGGGTCTTGTCGATGATCTGCTTGAGCGCTTCGGCGGGCAGCTCGAACCGGGTCGGCAGCTCGCCCTCGGCGATGACGGGAAAGTCGTCGCGCGGCAGCGTCGGCAAGGACGAATTAAAGCGGCCCGCGCGGATCGCCATCCGGCCCTCGGCCGCCGCCAGCGACACCTGGCTGCCCTCGGGCAGCTTGCGCGCGATGTCGAACAGCGTGTGCGCGGAGACCGTGGTGGCGCCGGCCTGGTCGACCGCGGCCGCGATCTGGTCGTTGATCTGGAGGTCGAGGTCGGTCGCCATCAGGCGCAGCGCGCCCTCGGCGGTCGCCTCCAGCAGCACGTTGGACAGGATCGGGATGGTGTTGCGCCGCTCCACCACCGACTGGACGTGGCT
>NZ_CAXUEK010000123.1:0-4776 GCF_964250165.1 uncultured Sphingomonas sp.
TGATGTAGAAATGTCCCGCGCCATAGGTGATGACGCCGGGGATGACGGGCTTGAGCCCCTCGCTGACGAATGCCTGGAGGACATGGCTCTCGATCGGCAGCCGCAGGCCGGCCAGCGCCGCGACGCGCGACGACATGCCCGCCACCGCCATGCCGACCTTGCCGGCGCGGATCGCGCCCCGGTTGGTCTCGACGCCCGTCACCGCGCCCGACGCATCGCGCAGGAAGCCCGTCACCTCGCAATTCTGGATGATGTCGACGCCCCGGTCGGACGCGCCGCGCGCATAGCCCCAGGCGACCGCGTCGTGCCGCGCGGTGCCGCCGCGCGCCTGATAAAGCCCGCCCTGGATGGGAAAGCGCGCCTGGTCGAAATTCAGGAACGGGGCCATCTTGCGCACCGCGTCGCGGTCGAGCAGTTCGGCATCGACGCCGTGCAGCCGCATCGCGTTGCCGCGCCGCGCGAAGGCGTCGCGCTGGCCGTCCGAATGATAGAGGTTGAGCACCCCGCGCTGGCTGACCATCGCGTTGTAGTTGAGCTCCTGCTCCAGCCCCTCCCACAGCTTCATCGACCATTCGTAGAACGGCTCGTTGCCGGGCAGGCCGTAATTGGAGCGGATGATCGTCGTGTTGCGGCCGACATTGCCGCCGCCGATCCAGCCCTTCTCAATTACCGCGACGTTGGTGATGCCGTGCACCTTGGCGAGGTAGAAGGCGGTGGCGAGCCCATGCCCGCCGCCGCCGATGACGACGATGTCGTAGCCGTCGCGCGGCGCCGCGTCGCGCCATGTCGGCGACCACGCCTTGTGGCCGGACATGGCGTTCTTCGCGAGACTGAGAAACGAGAAATGCTTCATGGTGCCGGCGCCGAAGAGGGGCTTTGCTCAATCGCAGCGTAGCGGCTATCCGGGTACTGGCTTGCCCAGGAATGCCACGTACATGGCCGTCAACGACATCGCCGACGAAACCCGCACGCTCGGCCTGCTGCTGATCGACGGCTTCGCGCTGATGTCCTACGCCTCGGTGATCGAGCCGTACCGCGCCGCCAACGTGCTGGCCGGGCGCGCGCTCTACCGCTGGGTCCATATCTCGCCCGACGGGCAGCCGGCGCGCGCGTCGAACGGCGCGACGATCATCGCCGACCGGCGCGTCGGCGAGGCCGTCGCCTGCGATACGCTGTTCGTCTTCGCCGCCGGCGACCCGAACCGCCCGATCAATCCGGCGGTGTTCGCCTGGCTGCGCCACGCGGCACTCGGCGGCACGGTGATCGCCGGCATTTCCGCCGGCCCCTATCTGCTCGCGCGCGCCGGACTGCTCGACGGCTATCGCGCAACCGTTCATTGGGAGCACCGGCCGGCGTTCGTCGAAGCCTTCCCGCAGGTCACCCCCGATCCCGGCCTCTACGTCATCGACCGGCGGCGGGTGACGTGCGCCGGCGGCATCGCCGGGCTGGATCTCGCCGTCGACCTGATCGAGCGCGAGCAGGGCCATGCGCTCGCCGCGCAGATCGGCGACTGGTTCCTCCAGCGCGAACCGCGCGAGGCGGACGCGCCGCAGCGGCTGACGCTGCGCGCGCGCTACGCCATCGCCGACGACCGCGTGCTGCGCGTGCTGGCGGCGATGGAGGCGTCGGTCGAGGACCCGGTATCGCCGGCCGCGCTGGCACAGATCGCCGGCACCTCGGTGCGGCAGCTGGAACGGCTGTTCGCCCGCCTGACCGGGGAGACGCTCGGCCGGCATTATGTCCGCATCCGGCTGACCAGTGCGCGTCAGCTACTGCGGACGACGCGGATGCCGATCACCAGCGTGGGCCTGGCCTGCGGCTTCAAGAGCAGCAGCCACTTTTCCCGCGTCTATGTCGCGCGATACGGCAAGCCCCCCAGCGCGGAACGGCGGCAGTCCGCGGGGGTGCAGTAGGACGCCACCGCGCCGTCGGTCTTGCCGAGCGGCCTTCGCCCCAGTTCCGTCCGTTGAACGTTTCGCATACGAGAATGATCTTTCCGCCGACGCGTCTTCCTAGTATTGCCTGTCGACCTAAGGAGAAGAGCATGTCCACAGAGCAGGACGGCAGGCGTGGATTCGACGCCGTGGACCTGGACGACATCCCGGGCACGACGATCTTCACCACGGCGCGCTCTCGCCAGGCGTATCACCTGCATCGCTTCTGCATGTCGCTGATGCAGGCGGACAACCGCGCGGCGTTCAAGGCCGACGAGGGCGCCTATCTCGATCGTTTCCCGATGACGCCGGCGCAGCGGCAGGCGGTGCTCGATCGCGATTTCAACGCGCTGATCGCCACCGGCGGCAACATCTATTTCCTCGTCAAGATCTCGAACACCGACGGCTGGAGCGTGCAGCGGGCGGTCGGCAGCATGTCGGGCCTGAGCGCGGAGGAATATGGCGCGATGATGGTGGCCGGCGGCCGGACGCCGCAGGGCAATCGTTCGATCAAGGCCAACGCCGCCGGCGCGGCCGGCGACGCCAACACAGGAGGCTTCTGACATGGCGCGCATCACCGCCGGCGTGGCTACCAGCCACGTCCCCGCAATCGGGGCCGCGATCGACCTCGGCAAGACCGCCGAGCCCTATTGGGCGCCCGTCCTCGCCGGCTATGCCGCAAGCCGCGCGTGGGAGCGCGCCGCCAAGCCGGACGTCGTGGTGCTGGTCTTCAACGATCATGCGACCAGCCTGATGCTGGAGGTCGTGCCGACCTTCGCGATCGGCTGCGCCGACCGCTACAAGCCCGCCGACGAAGGCTGGGGCGCGCGGCCGGTGCCGGTGGTCGAGGGCCATCCCGAGCTCGCCGCGCATATCGCCGAGAGCCTGATCATCGACGAATTCGACATGACGATCCTCAACGACATGGACGTCGACCACGGGCTGACGGTGCCGCTGTCGCTGCTGTTCGGCGAAGTCGACGCCTGGCCGGTGCGCGTCGTGCCCCTGATGGTCAACGTCACGCAATATCCGCCGCCATCGGGCGATCGCTGCTGGCGGCTGGGCGAGGCGCTGGCGCGCGCGGTGGCCAGCTTTCCCGAGGATCTGAACGTGCAGGTGTGGGGCACCGGGGGCATGAGCCACCAGCTGCAGGGCCCGCGCGCGGGACTTATCAACAGCGCGTTCGACCGCGATTTCCTGGACAAGCTGACCGCCGACCCCGAGGCGCTGCGCCGCATCACGCGGCTGGACTATCTGCGCGAGGCGGGATCGGAAGGAATCGAGCTGATCATGTGGCTGATCATGCGCGGCGCGCTCGGCCGGGACGTGATCGAGCGGCATCGCTTCTATCACGTGCCGGCCTCGAACACCGCGGTCGGCCATCTCGTGCTGGAGCCTGCATGACAGGGCTGTCCGACGACGGCCGCCGCGCGATCGAGGCAGACTGCGCGCGGCTCATCAACCTGTACGCCAACCTCAACGACGCGGCGCGCTGGCCGGAGGTGGCGGCGCTCTATGCCGAGGACGGGCTGATGACCCGGCCGACGGCGCCCGATGCGCCGGTCGTCGGCCGCGCCGCGATCCTGGCGGCGTTCACCGCGCGCCCGCCGCGCACGACGCGCCACGTCTGCGCCAACATCGTGATCGACGTCGACAGCGCCACGGCGGCGCGCGGGCGCAGCGCGATGCTGCTGTTCACCGGCGGCCCGACCCCGCTGGTCGGGGGATTCGAGGACCGCTTCGTGCTGACCAACGAGGGGTGGCGCTTCGCCGCACGGCGCGGGTCGCTCGACTTCGCGCCATGATGCCCTACCCATAGCGGCGATGGCCGATCCGCCGCCGCCCGCGACCGTCAAATCCGCGACCCGCACGCTGGACATCATCGAATATGTCGTGTCGCGCGGGCAGCCGATCATCGCCCAGGAGATCGCCGCCGCGCTGCAGATTCCGGTCAGCAGCCTGTCCTATCTGCTGGGCACCCTGGTCGAGCGCGGCTATCTGGCGCGCACGGGGCGACGCTATGCCGCGGGGCCGGGCCTGGAGCGGCTGCAGGCGCGCGACCGCGTGTTCACGCTGGCCGATCGGGTCGCCCCCCTGGTCCGGTCGCTGCGCATCCAGCTGAACGAGACCGCGTCCTTCTTCATCCGGCGCGGGTGGACCGTCGAGGCACTGGTCACCGAACCGAGCGATCACGCGCTGCGCTATGCCGTGCAGACCGGCGCCCGTGCCCCGCTCCACGCCTTTTCGGGCGGCAAGGCGCTGCTCGCGGCGTTGGGCGAGGCGGACTTGGCGCGCTATTTCGCCGAAGCCGACCGGGAGGCTTTCACCGCCACGACCATCACCGGCGAAGCGCCGTTGCGTGCCGAGCTCGCGCGCATCCGGGCGACGGGCGTCGCCGTGACGCGCGAGGAGCATACGCCGGGCATCGTCGGACTGGGCCGCATCGCGACGATCGACGGCGAGATGGTCGGCGCGTTCAGCGTCGCGATCCCCGTCGTCCGGTGCGACGCCGAGGTCGAACGTCGCGCCGCCGACCTGCTGACGCGCACCGCCGGCCTGCTTGCCGCCATGGGCTGAGGAGCGGCCGCGGCCGCCCCTCGAGCGATCACGCCGTCTGGCGCGTCCGCCAGCTGTCGGCGTAGCTGTCGCGCGCCACTTCCGAATAGGGCGCCGGGCTGACGGTGGCGCGGATTTCGGTCTGGACGTGCCGTTCGACCGTCGGCTTGCGTGTGCCGCCGTCGGGCTCGCCCCAGAGCAGCGTCACCTGCGTCCCCGGCGCGGCGAACGCCTCGTCGACCATCGCCAGCGTCAGCATCTTGCCCTCGTTCGAGCTGTAGCCGAT
>NZ_CAXUEK010000124.1:0-4740 GCF_964250165.1 uncultured Sphingomonas sp.
CAGCAGCTACGGCTATGAGGGCCCGGCTTATTTCGCGCCGGTGGGAGAGGCGTTTCGCGAAATCCCGACCTTCGGTCGCTCGAATGCCTTTTCGATCATTGGCGACGAGGCGCGCGCGGTGCGCGACCGTGTCGGCGTCGTCGACATCTCGTCGGGGTCGAAATATCTCGTCCACGGCCCCGAAGCCGAGGCGTTCCTGCGCAGGGTGATCGCCTCGCCGCTGCCCGCGCCCGGTCGCTCGGTGTCGGCGCTGATGCTGGCGGCGACGGGGAAGATGCTCGGCGACGTGACCGTCACGCGGCTGGCGGACGGCCGCTGGCTGCTAACGGCTGCGGTCTACATGCAGGCGATCTACCTGCGCTGGTTCGGGCAGCATGCCGCCGGGCTGGCGGTGACGATCGAAAACGTGTCCGAACAATTTGGCGCGCTGTCCGTGATCGGCCCGAACGCGCCCGCCGTGATCGATGCGCTGACCAGCCGTTACCGGATCGGCAGCACGCTGGCCGCCGGCGCGACGGCGGACGCGGCGGTGGGGTATGCGCCGTGCCATGTGATCGCGTCGGGCACGACCGGCGAGGCGGGGTTCGAGCTCTACACCCCCGCCGCCTACCTTTACGGCCTGTATGAGCAGGTGCTGGCGGCGGGCGCGGCGTTCGGCATCCGCGACGTGGGCATCCGCGCGCTCGGCAGCCTAGCGATGGAGCACGCGCCCGGCGCGACGCTGCGCGAGATCTCGCAGGATCATACCGTGGCGGAATGCGGCTACGACCATCTGCTGGACAGGGGGCGCGACGATTATATCGGCCGCGCCGGCGCGCTCGCCTCGCTCGCGGAGACGCCGCGCTACCGGCTCGTGGGCCTGCGCGTCGAGACGAAGACCGCCGATCCGGTCGGCGAGGAGCCGGTGTGGCTGGGCGATAGCTATGTCGGCTACACCAGCTCGGGCGCCTATGGGCACACCGTCGGCTACGCGCTGGCGATGGCGTTCCTCGACGCGGCCGGTCTGGCCGATGGCGCGGCGCTGGAGGTGACGCTACTCGGCGAGCGCTGCCCGGCGCGGGTGGTGGCCATCCCGTTCCCGAAGGATGGGGCCTGACTGGTTGGGAGCACGAGGGCGATTGCATGACCCTAGGAACCGCGGGCGGACGCTGCTGACGCCCGGTTGTTACACCCTCAAGGCGCAGAGAAGCGGGGCGGCCTTTTGGTGTCACAACCGACTGTTTTGACATGGCAACGTTTTTGCCGACCATTCCCGACCTTAACCCATATCACTGTATTATAAGAGTAAAGTCGCTTAAGAGCGAGTTATCGCGGGCTCGTTTTCAGGCCCCCTCGACTGAGAGTCATCGCGCTCCCGCCTGCAAACGGGAGTGCTGTACATGCTCGTACCCCTTCATCTACGAAGCGGAACCGAAGATACTTTCGGTGATGAGCTGGTCGCTTATGCCGACGAAAAGGCCTTGTCGGCCGGGATGCTTACCGGCGCGCGCGATCTCATGTGCCACGATACGATCGGTGGTCACCTCGATCCAACGCTGCGGATCGACGCCGAGGATACCGCAGGCGCCATCGTCCAGACACTGCGGTTCGAGGACCGGTTGACGATCGCGCGCCGCCAGGTGAACGTATGACGCTCCTTCTCCTGGTGGATGACGAGGCCCTGATCCTTCACCTGGTGAACGACGCCTTGGAGGACGGGGGCTTCTCCACTTTTCAGGCCATGACGGGAGCCGAGGCGATCGAGGCTCTCAACGATCCCCAGCACGAGTTCGCGGGCCTCATCACCGATGTGAACATCGGCGACGGGGTGACGGGCTGGGACGTTGCTCGCGTCGCCCGCCATCGAAGCGCAGAGATGCCCGTCGTGTACATGACGGGTGACAGCGCGCATGATTGGTCTGCCGAAGGCGTTCCGAACAGCCTGCTCGTTCAAAAACCGTTCGCCGTCGCTCAAATCACGACGGCCATTTCGCAGCTCATCACCGAGGCGGCAACGCGGCATGCTTCGACGGGCGGACCGGACCCGTTCTCGCCCGCTGCCAATTAGCTGGAGCCAAAGCGGACCGGCACCTCACCGTGACAGGCGCACGTCCGTCTGATCGATGAGTAGCTCTGGTCAGAGCGGCAACGTACACCGCTGCCATGCTCCTCGCGCTCCCCGCCGCGATGATGATCGCGTCCGGCTCGATCCACGCGGTCGTCAACGCGATCGTGAAGGGGCCGCGGTCCGCGCCGGGCGGCGATGCGGTGGGTGCGCGGATGACGGCGCGGGCGTCGACCGACGGGGCCAGCGCGGTCATCCTGCTGCCCGCGACGCTGGCCGTGTCCCTCCCCGACGGCGCCTGGGGATGGCTGCTGGCGAGCGCGGCAGTGCATGTCGTCTATCTCTACGCGATGGTGCGCGCCTATGCCGCCGCCGACTTCTCGGCCGCCTATCCGGTGATGCGGGGCGCGGCGCCGCTGCTCGCCGCCGCGGTCAGCGTCGGGCTGTTCGGGGAACGCGTCTCGACGGCCGGCCTGGTGGGGATCGCGCTGGTCGGCACGGCGATCTTCCTGCTCGTCGCGGGGCGCCATCTCGGCCGCGCCGCGCTCGGCTGGGCGCTGACGACGGGCAGCATGACCGCGCTCTACACCGTCGCCGACGCACATGGCGTCCGCGCCGCGCCGTCGACGGCGAGCTACATCGTCTGGGATTTCGTGCTGATCGGGAGCGAGAGCGTGGCGCTGTTCGCGCTGCTGACCCGCGGCCGCGTGTTCCGCGATCTCGCCGCGCAATGGCGGCCGGGCGCGATCGCGGGCGGGCTGTCGATCGTCACCTACGGCCTGGCGCTCGCGGCGCTGGCGCTCGGACCGACCGCGCCGCTGGCCGCGCTGCGCGAGACCGGCATGGTGACCGCGCTCGTCATCGCCGCCGTCTTCCTGCACGAGGCGGTGACGCCGCGCCGCGCGCTCGCGGTCGGCGGCATCGTCGCCGGGGCGGCGCTCATCCTGGCGGGCTAGGCGGGGCCGTCAGTGCGCGGGCGGCGCCGGCTCCAGCGCGATCTCGAACAGCGCCGGCCACAGCTTGCCCGTCACGAACAGCCGCCGCCCCTTCGCATCCCAGGCGATGCCGTTCGCCACCGCCTCCGGGTCGCTCACCGTAACCTGCGCGACGATCGGGCGCAGGTCGACGATCGCGGTGACGCGCCCGCTCGCCGGATCGATGCGGAGCAGAAAGGGCGTATGCCAGACGTTGGCGAGCACCGCGCCGTCCACCGCCTCCAGCTCGTTGACCTGGTTCACGGGCCTGCCGTTCAGCGTCACCGACACCGTCCGCTTCACCGCCAGCGTCGCGGGATCGAGGAAGCGCAGCGTCGGCGTGCCGTCCGAATGGATCAGCTGAGCGCCGTCGCTGGTCAGCCCCCAGCCCTCGCCGACGAAATGGCCGCCGCCGACCGGCTTCAGCGTCCGGATGTCCCAGCGGTGGGCGACGCCGCCGTGCCAGGTGAGGCTGACGAGCTGGCCGCCCCAGGCTGCGAGCCCCTCGCCGAACTCGCTCGCCGGGATGCGCGCGCGCGCCGTCACCTGGCCGTCGGCGAGCCGCACGCGCCGCACCTCGGAGCGCCCCTCCAGCCCGATCGATTCGTAAAGCGCGCCCGCGTGCCACAGCAGGCCCTCGGTGAAGGCCTGCGGATCGTGCGGATAGCGATGGACCACCCGCGCCACGAGGATGGGGACGGCGGGCGACGCGGTCTGCGACGCGACCGGCGCGGCGAGCAGGAGGAGGGGGGCGAAGGCGAGAAGGCGGGTCACGACCGACGCCTTACGCGCGCACCCGACGCTCCACCATCCCGTCACCCTGATCTTGGCTACGATCCTGGCGCGTCCCCAGGCGTCCGGCGGAGCGTGGCAGCGTTACCGTCATGCCGGCCTTGTGCGGCATCCACCGTCGCGCCATCATGCCGTCGCGAACGAAGTATCGCGACGGTGGCCAGGCTGACCCTGGCAGAACCCCAGTCCGCATGGCAGCCACGACGAAACGGCCCGCCGAGCTTGCGCCAGGCGGGCCGTCGTAACCGCGTTGGGTTCTGCGCCCGGCCTAGCTGCCCTGCTGCAGGTTCACCGCCGCGTATTTGCCGCGCCGGTCGACCTCCAGCTCGAACTGGAGCCGGTCGCCTTCGTTGAGCGAGCTCATGCCGGCGCGCTCGACGGCGGAGATGTGGACGAACGCGTCGGGCTGGCCGTCATCGCGCTGGATGAAGCCGAAGCCCTTCATGGCGTTGAAGAACTTGACTGTGCCGGTCGCCTTCTCGCCGGTCAGCTGGCGCTGTGGGGCGCCGCCCCGCTCGCCGCCGAACCCACCGCCGGCGCCGCCACCGCCACCGCCACCGGGGCGCGGACCGCGATCGCCACCGCCGAAACCGCCACCGGCGCCGCCTTCACGCGGCTCGCGCGGCGCGCGTTCGGTGACGGGCATCGGCTCGCCGTCGATCTTGAGTTCGGTGGCCGAGATGCGGCCGCCGCGATCCACCAGCGTGAAGCCGAGCGGCTGCCCTTCGGCCAGCGCCGTCAGACCTGCCTGCTCCACCGCGGAGATGTGGACGAACACATCCTCGGCGCCGTCGTCGCGCACGATGAAGCCGAAGCCCTTCTGCCCGTTGAAGAACTTGACGACGCCCGTGCCTTCGCCGACGACCTGGGGAGGCATCCGCCCGCCACTACCGCCGCCGCCACCGAAGCCGCCGCCACCACCGCCGCCGC
>NZ_CAXUEK010000125.1:0-4677 GCF_964250165.1 uncultured Sphingomonas sp.
GAGCTCGGCCCCGGCCGCGGCACCCTCGCCGCCGACGCGCGCCGCGCGATGGCCAAGGCGGGGCTCGCGCCGCCGATCCACCTGGTCGAGACCAGCCCCGTGCTCCGCGCCGCGCAGGCCGAGCGGGTGCCGGACGCGACGTGGCACGCCGGTCCGGCGACGCTGCCGACCGACCTGCCGCTGCTGGTGGTGGCCAACGAGTTCTTCGACGCGCTGCCGATCCGCCAGCTCGTCCGCGGCCCGTCAAACCCAGACGGCGCCTGGCGCGAGCGGCTGGTCGCCTGCCAGGACACGCTGTTCCTGCCCGTCGCGGGCAGGCCGGTGCCCGACGCGGTGATCCCGGCGACCCTGCGCGACGCCCCGCCCGGCGCGGTGCTGGAGGCCGCCCCCGCCGCCGCGCAGCTGATGCGCGACCTCGCCGCGCGGCTGGCGGCGCAGGGCGGCGCGCTGCTGGTGGTCGACTATGGCCATGAAGGGCCGGCACTCGGCGACACGCTGCAGGCGGTACGCGGCCACGCCTATGCCAACCCGTACGACGCGCCCGGCGAGCAGGACCTGACCGCGCAGGTCGATTTTACCACGCTCGCCGCCGCCGCGCAGGCCGGCGGCGCGGTCGCGTGGGGGCCGGTCGAGCAGGGCGAATGGCTGGCGAGGCTCGGCATCGACGCCCGCGCCGCCGCGCTCGCCCGCGCCACGCCCGCCCGGGCCGAGGCGATCGCCGCCGCCCGCGTGCGCCTGGTGGTCGACATGGGCCGGCTGTTCAAGGTGCTCGCCGTCACCGCACCGGGCTGGCCCGCGCCGGCGGGGTTCGCCGCAGCGCGCACCGGCGCAACGGAATAGCGCCGAAGACGCGCCAGGCCGGCCCCTGACACTCCCTTTGCCGGTATGCCGAGGTTCCCCGTCATCCCGGCCCTGTGCCGGCATCCACCACCGCACCGGCACCCTCATTCGAGCTCGAGGAGAGACCTGGCGTGGATGCCGGGACAAGCCCGGCATGACGAGGTAAGCCGGCCTTATGCTCCTACCCGAACCGATCGACCCGATCAGCGCCATCGCCCTTGCGGGCATCCCGCACGGCTTTCTCGGTCGTCGCGGCGGCGTCTCGACGGGATTGATGGCCGGCCTCGACATGGGGCGACGCGGTCAGGACGAGATCAGCCCCGAACTCGCGGAGAACCGCCGCCGCGCGATCGCCGCGGTGATGCCCGGCGCGACGCTGCTTACCTGCTATCAAATCCATTCCGCCGACGTGGCGACGGTGTCGGCGCCCTTCCCCGACGACGCCCGTCCCCAGGCCGACGCGCTCGTCACCGACCGGCCCGGCCTGCTGCTCGGCATCCTCACCGCCGATTGCGCGCCCGTGCTGCTGGCCGACCGCACGGCCGGCGTGATCGGCGCGGCACATGCCGGCTGGAAGGGCGCGCTCGCCGGCGTCACCGACGCCTGCGTCGCCGCGATGGCGGCGCTCGGCGCGGACCGGGCGCGCATCGCCGCCGCGATCGGCCCGTGCATCGCGCGCGCCAGCTACGAGGTGAACGACAGCTTCCGCGCCCGCTTCACCGCAGTCGATCCCGCCAACGAGCGCTTCTTTGCCGATGGGGGCCCCGGCCATGGCCGCTTCGACCTGGCGGCCTATGTCGCCCACCGCCTCGCCGCCGCCGGCGTTGGCCGGGTGGAGACGCTCGGCCTCGACACCTATGCCGACGCGGACCGCTTCTACAGCTATCGCCGCGCCACCCATCGCGGCGAGGCGGATTACGGCCGCCAGATCAGCCTGATCGGCCTGCGGTGATCCTCCCGCTTGCGGGGAGGGGGACCGCGGCCGCAGGCCGTGGTGGCGGGGGCTTCGCAGCTAGGACACCGCCAATCCAGAGCCCCCTCCACCACGCCGCTACGCGTCGCGGTCCCCCTCCCCGTCCCGGGGAGGATCGGCTAGGGGCATCGCCCAAGGAGACATTCCATGCCCGATACGCCGAACGAGACCGAAGCCGACATGACCGGCGTCGCCGCGCCCGCGCCGAAGGACGACACCCCCAGGCAGGTCGGCGGCCGCAAGCTCAAGCCGTCGACGCTGATGATGGGTCATGGCTTCGATCCCGCACTCTCCGAAGGCTCGCTCAAGCCGCCGATCTTCCTGACCAGCACCTTCGTCTTCCCGGACGCGGCGTCGGGCAAGCGCCATTTCGAGGGCGTCACCGGCAAGCGCCCGGGTGGCGCGGAGGGGCTCGTCTATTCGCGCTTCAACGGCCCCAACCAGGAGATACTGGAGGACCGTCTCGCCGTCTGGGAGGAGGCGGAGGACGCGCTCGCCTTTTCCAGCGGCATGTCGGCGATCGCCACCCTGTTCCTGTCGATGGTCAAGCCCGGCGACACCATCGTCCATTCCGGCCCGCTCTACGCCGCCACCGAGACGCTGATCGCGCGGATCCTAGGCCGGTTCGGCATCCACTGGCTCGATTTTCCGGCCGGCGCGACGCGCGCGGAGATCGACGCGGTGCTGGCCAAGGCGGCATCGGGCAACGTCGCGCTGATCTATCTCGAATCGCCCGCCAATCCGACCAACGCGCTGGTCGATGTGGAGGCGGTCGCCGCCAGCCGCGACGCCATCTTCACCGGTACGACCAAGCCGCCGATCGCGATCGACAACACCTTCCTCGGCCCGCTCTGGGCGCAGCCGCTGCGGCAGGGCGCCGACATCGTCGTCTATTCGCTGACAAAATACGCCGGCGGCCATTCGGACCTGGTCGCGGGCGGCGTGCTCGGCTCGAAGGCGCACATCGACACGATCCGCTCGATGCGCAACACGATCGGCACCATCACCGACCCGCACACCGCCTGGATGCTGCTGCGCTCGCTCGAGACGCTGGAGCTGCGCATGAGCCGCGCCGGCGAGAACGCCGCCAGGGTCTGCGCCTGGCTGCGCGACCAGCCCAAGGTGGAGCGCGTCGGCTATCTCGGCTTCCTGGAAGGCGGCGAGGACGCGCGGCAGGCCGACATCTACCGCCGCCACTGCACCGGCGCCGGCTCCACCTTCTCGCTCTATCTGAAGGGCGGCGAGGCGGAAGCGTTCCGCTTCCTGGACGCGCTGAAGATCGCCAAGCTCGCGGTGTCGCTCGGCGGCACCGAAACGCTGGCGAGCCACCCCGCCGGCATGACGCACCTGTCGGTCCCGGACGCGCGCAAGCAGGCGCTGGGCATCACCGACAATCTCGTGCGCATCTCGATCGGCGTGGAGGACGCCGACGACCTGATCGCGGACTTCGAACAGGCGTTGGCCGTGGTGTGAGGCGCAGCGCGGGCGCGGCTACATCGGCGCTGCCCGCGCAAGCCCGGCCGGCGTCGTGCAGCGACGACCGACGACACGGCCTGACCGCGGCGACTCGGAACGGCGTAGCCGTATCGACGTTTCCCCGGCTCACGATCAGGAGCAACCGTCATGCGTGTCCTCCCGCTGTTTGCCGCCGCCGCGCTGGCCGCCGCGCCGGCGTTCGCCCAAACCTCCCAGCACACGCCCGAGCATGATGCCGCTTCGGCGGGCAGCGCGCCGACCACCGCCGCCGCCAACGACCAGATCGGCGCCGTCGCTGGCGCGCAGCAGACCACCGGCGCCGATGCGCAGGCGCAATATGCGTCCGACTTGGCCGCCTACGACGCCGCCGTCCGCGCGCAACACCGCGCGACGATGGCCGACGAGGCGCACTGGCGGCACCAGCAGCGCGCCTATGCCGACGCGATGGCCGCGTGGCGCGCCCAGGTCGCGGCGTGCAAGGCCGGCCACGAGCGCGCGTGCACCGCGCCGAGCCCGGACCCGGCCGCCTTCTGGTAAGACACAGCGGCGGAGCAGCAGCAGGCGCTCCTTAACCGGATGCCGCTAGCATCGGCGCGTGGACGATACTGCCGCCGTTGCGTTCGAAGAGCACCCGTTGCGCGTGCCCCCTTACACCGCAATCCGTTTTCATCGGCGCAATGGACAAGCCAGGCCGGTCTACCGCGTCGGCAAGACAGAGGCAGGGGCGCTGAACGCGATGAAGGCGGCGCATCGGCTCTACGGCAGCAGCTGCTTCTATTGCGGCAAGCCGATGGCCGTCGATGCCCCTGCCGGGCTGTTCACGCTGGATCATGTGCGTCCCGTGGCGTTGGACGGGACCGACGACCTGCACAACCTGGTCTTCAGCTGCGCGCCGTGCAACCGGCGCAAGGGCGGGACACCGCTGCCCTTGTTCGACGCGGCCAGGGCGGTGGACTATGCGGATGCGCTGGACCGCCATGTGGTGCGAAGCCTCGACACGCTCGCCGCGCGGCCCACCTCCACCGGCCCGGACAGACCCGCCGCCGTCGCCGCGATCAAGCCTGCTCAGAGCACACGTACATAACGGGCCCCGCCGCCCATTCAGCCGTCGCTCACCCGCTCGATATCCGCGCCCACCGCCGACAGCTTTTCCTCCAGCCGTTCGTAACCCCGGTCGAGATGGTACACCCGGCTGACCTGCGTCTCGCCGTCGGCCACCAGCCCCGCCAGGATCAGGCTCATCGACGCGCGCAGGTCGGTCGCCATCACGGGCGCGCCGACCAGCCGGTCGACGCCGCGCACCACCGCCGCCCGGCCCGCGACCTGGATGTCGGCGCCCATCCGCGCGAGTTCGGAGACGTGCATGTAGCGGTTCTCGAAGATCGTCT
>NZ_CAXUEK010000126.1:0-4644 GCF_964250165.1 uncultured Sphingomonas sp.
CGAGCATCGCGCGCGGGCTGCTCGCCGCGCTGGGGCTGGCGGGCGAGGCGCCGAGCCCGAGCTTCGCGATCGTGCAGCCCTATCAGCCGCCCGAGGTGGACGTCGCGGTGCTGCACGTCGATCTCTACCGGATCGAGCACCCGGGCGAACTGGCGGAGCTGGGGCTGGACGAGGCGCGGAACGACGCGGTGCTGCTGGTCGAATGGCCCGAGCGCGCGCCCGGGCGCTGGCCCGACGCGCTGGTGCTGACGCTGGCGGCGAGGGCGGACGGCGGGCGCGTCTTGACAGTCGAAGTCCCCCCGGCTTGGGAGCGGCGATGGCCGATATGACCCCGCCGGCGGGCGCCGCCGCGTTCCTTGCGCAGCACGGATGGGGCGGGGCCTCGATCGTGCCGCTGGCGGGCGACGCCTCGTTCCGCCGCTACTTTCGGGTGACCCAGGGCGACCGCCGCGCCGTGCTGATGGACGCGCCGCCGCCGCAGGAGGAGACCGCGCCATTCCTGTCGGTCGCCGCCTGGCTGGCGGAGCGGGGCTTCACCGCGCCGCAGGTCCATGCCGTCGACGCGGCCCAGGGCCTCGTGCTGCTGGAGGACTTCGGCGACGATCGCCTGCGCGAGGCCGCGGACGCGGCGCCCGCAGCCGCGATCGCGCATTACGAGGCGGCGGTGGACCTGCTGATCGGGCTGCACCGCCATCCCGCCGGGCCGTTCGCACCTTACGATGCCGCCGCGCTGCACCGCGAGGCGGCGGTGTTCGTCGACTGGTATTGTCCCGCCGTCGGTCTCGACGTGAACCGCGACGGCTATGTCGCCGCCTGGGACGCGGTGTTCGATCACGCGCGGGCGGACCCGCCGGTGACGGTGCTGCGCGACTATCATGCCGAGAACCTCATGCTGGTCGGGCCGGAGCGGGCGCTGGGGCTGCTCGATTTCCAGGACGCGCTGGCGGGGCATCGCGCTTATGATCTCGTCTCGCTGCTGCAGGATGCGCGGCGCGACGTGGACGGCAATGTCGAGGAGGCGATGCTGGCGCGCTACCGAACCGCGACGGGCCAGGGGGACGATTTCCTCGCCGCCTATCATGTGCTCGGCGCGCAACGGAACGCGAAGATCCTGGGCGTCTTCACGCGCCTGTGGCGGCGCGACGGCAAGGCCCGCTATTCCGCCATGTGCCCGCGCGTCTGGGCGTATCTGGAGCGCGACCTGTCGAACCCCGTGCTCGAACCGGTCGCCGCCTGGTTCGACGAGCAGGTGCCGCCGGAACTGCGCGGCGACCCGCGGATGCTGGCCCAGAGCCGGACGGCATGAGCCCGCAACTCGCGCTCCGCCCGGAGCCGGGCGGCAGCGTGCCGGCGACCGCGATGGTGATGGCGGCGGGGCTCGGCAAGCGGATGCGGCCCCTGACGGCCACCCGGCCCAAGCCGCTCGTCGAGGTCGCGGGCAAGCCGCTGATCGACCATGTCTTCGACCGGCTGCGCGCGGCGGGGGTGCGGCGCGTCGTCATCAACGTGCATTACCTGGCCGACGCGCTGGAGGCGCACCTGCAGCGGATCGCCGGCGGCATGGAGGTGGTCGTCTCCGACGAGCGCGCGCGGCTGATGGAGACGGGCGGCGGGCTGGTGCAGGCGCTGCCGCTGATCGGCGACGCGCCGTTCCTGTGCATCAACAGCGACAATCTCTGGGTCGACGGGCCGGTCGACGCGCTGAAGCTGCTCGCCTCGCGCTGGAACCCGGCGCTGATGGATGCGCTGCTGCTGATGGTGCCGCTGGCGCGCGCCCACAACCATCCCGGCCATGGCGATTTCCACCTCGCGCCCGACGGGCGGATCAGCGGCCGCCGGCGGCCGGGGCGGGTGGCCCCGTTCGTATGGACGGGGGTGCAGATCCTCTCGCCTGCGCTGATCGCCGACGCGCCCGATGGGCCGTTTTCGACCAACCTGTTCTGGAACCGCGCGATCGAGGTGGGGCGCGCCTATGGCCAGGTGCATCAGGGCCTGTGGTTCGATGTCGGCGCGCCCGCCTCGATCGGCCGGACCGAGGCGTTGCTGGCGGATGGGTGAGCGCCTGAGGCTCTTCACGATCCCCACGCACCGCGCCTTCGCGGACGCGCTGGTCGCGGGGTTGCGGCGGCGGGCGGGCGACGATCCGCTCGCGCTGGCCCGCGCGACGGTGCTGCTGCCCAACGATCGTGCGGCGCGCGCGGTGACCGACGCCTTCGTGCGCGCGAGCGGCGGCGGGCTGTTGCTGCCGCGGCTGGTCGCGCTGGGCGACCCCGAGGCGGGTGAGGCGATCGGGGCGGCGCTGGACCCGGCCGATGAGGAGCCGATCCCGCCCGCGATCGACCCGTATCGTCGCCGGCTGACGCTGGCGCGGCTGGTCGAGGAGGAGCGGCGGGCGGCCGGGCAGCCGGTCGACGCGGCCGAGGCGGTCCGGCTGGCGGGCGAGCTGGCGCGGACGCTCGATCAGCTCTTGGCGGAGGGCGTCCCCCCGGCGCGGCTGCGCGGGCTGGAGCTGGCCGAAACACTGTCGGAGCATTGGGCCCGCGCGTTGTCGAGCTTTTCGGTGGTGCTGGACCGGTGGCCGGTGGAGCTGGCGCGGCTCGGCCGGATCGACGCGGCGGACCGGCGCGCGCGGCTGCTCGACCGCGTCGCGGCGCGCTGGCGGGCGACGCCGCCGGAGGGACTGGTCTGCGCTGCGGGTGTGACCGACGCCGCGCCGGCGGTGGCGCGGTTGCTGCGCCGGGTCGCCGAGCTGCCCCTGGGGCTGGTGGTGTTCGCCGGGCTCGATCTGGCGATGCCGGACGAGGAGTGGGACGCGCTCGGGCCGTTTCCGCCCGACGAACGACGGCGCGCGATCGAGACCCACCCGCAATTCCATCTCAAGCTGCTGCTCGACCAGATCGGCACCGGGCGAGGCGAAGTGGCGATGTGGGGCGAGGGCAGCGACCGCGACGCCGATCCGGCGCGCGCGCGGGCGATCGCCAACGCGCTCGCGCCCGCCGCCTTCACGGGCAAGTGGACGACGCTTCCCGCGACCGAGCGGCGGCTGGGCGGCGTCGAAGCGGCGGAGCTGGCCACCCCTGCCGAAGAGGCGCAGGCGATCGCGCTCAGACTGCGTGAAGCCCTGGAGACGCCTGGGCGCACGGCGGCGCTGGTGACGCCCGACCGCGCGTTGGCCCGCCGCGTGGCGGTGCATCTCGGGCGGTGGCGGATCGCGATCGACGACAGCGCCGGCCGGCCGCTCGCGACGCTGCCGCCGGGCACGCTGCTGCTGGCGCTGGCCGAGGCGGCGGCGCAGCGCTGGTCGCCGCTGGCACTGCTGGCGCTGCTCAAGCACCCGCTGGCGCGCGCGGGCGACGATCGGCTCGCCTGGCTGGACGGCGTGCGCGCGCTCGATCGGCGGCTGCGCGGTCCCCGGCCGCCGGCGGGGCTGGCCGGCATCGCGGGCGCGCTGGGTGAGCGGCTGGACGCGTTCTGGGTGGAGGTCGAGGTGCTGCTCGCGCCGGTGGAGCGGGCGTTCGCGCAAGGGCCACAGCCGCTGGCGGGGCTGATCGCCTGCTTGCGCGAGGCGGCCGCGGCGCTGTGCGGCGAGGCGCTGTGGGCAGGTCCCGCGGGCCGCGCGACGGCCGAGTTCCTGGCGAGCCTGGAGGCGGAAGCGGAGCATGGGCCGGCGACGGTGGCGCCGGACGGGCTGGCGCCGCTGCTGCGCGTGCTGCTGGACGAGGTCGCGGTGCGCCCGCCGCAGGGCGGCCATCCGCGGCTCGCCATCTACGGCCTGATCGAGGCGCGGCTGCAGAGCGCCGACCTGATGATCCTCGGCGGGCTGAACGAGGGCGCGTGGCCGGGCCGACCGGCGCCCGATCCCTGGCTGGCGCCGCCGATCCGGGTCGCGCTGGGGCTGCCGGGGCTGGAGCGGCGGATCGGCGTGGCGAGCCACGATTTCGCGCAGGGGCTGGGCGCGCCGGAGGTGTTGATCACCCGCGCGCGGCGCGACGCGTCGGCGCCGACGCTGGCGTCGCGGCTGTGGTTGCGGCTGGAGGCGATGGCCGGGCCGGGCTTCCGCCGCGCGAGGGCGCTGGAAGGATGGGCGCGCGCGCTCGACGCCGCGGCCGAGCACCTGCCGGCGAACCGCCCCGCGCCGCTGCCGCCCGCGGCCCTCAGGCCGAAAGAAATCTCCGTCACCGAGGTGGACCGGCTGAAGGCCGACCCCTTCGCCTTCTATGCCCGGCGGGTACTGGGCCTGCGCGCGCTGGACGCGGTGGACGCGGATCCGACCCCGGCCTGGCGTGGCGACAAGGTTCACGCGATCCTGGAAGCATGGTGGCGGGAGGATCGCTGCGCCCCCGCCGCGCTGATGCCGCGCGCGCGCGCGATGCTGGCGGACGCGGCGTTCCACCCGCTGCTGCGCGCCTTGTGGCAGCCGCGGCTGGAGGAGGCGATCGGCTGGATCGCGGCGACCGTCGCCGATCACGCCGCCGAGGGCCGCGAGGTGGTGAGCGCCGAGGGCCAGGGCGAGATCGCGATCGCCGGCGTCCGGCTGCGCGGCCGCTATGACCGGATCGACCGCTGCGCCGACGGCGGGCTGGCGATCGTCGACTACAAGACCGGCAAGGCGCCGTCCGCGGCGGCGGTGCGCGAGGGCTATTC
>NZ_CAXUEK010000127.1:0-4603 GCF_964250165.1 uncultured Sphingomonas sp.
CCGAGTCCGGCACCAAGTTCGAGCATGAATGCTACGATGTCGGGCATCTCTACAACCTGGCGCACTTCGTCGATGCCGGGCTCGTCACGCCGCCGTTCTTCATCCAGATGATCTTCGGGATCATGGGCGGGATCGGCCCCGATCTGGAGAACCTGACCTTCATGAAGGCGACCGCCGACCGCTTGTTCGGACGCGGTACGTATCAATGGTCCGTCCTGGCGGCGGGGCGGCACCAGATGCCGTTCCTGACCCAGGCGGCGCTGATGGGCGGGAACGTCCGCGTCGGGCTGGAGGACAGCCTGATGATCGCGCGCGGCACGCTCGCCGCGTCGAACGCCGAACAGGTCGCCAAGATCGTCCGCATCCTGCGCGAGATGGGCCATGAGCCCGCCACGCCGGCCGAGGCGCGCGCGATGCTGGGGCTGAAGGGCGGCGACCGGGTATCGTTCTAGGGGATCGCCTGCCAAGCGATCCGTGCCTTCAGATCCCCGCGCCGGCGAAGATGCTGCGCAGCCAGCGGTGCCCGGGGTCGGGCGTGTTGCGCTTGTGCCACCATTGGTAGACGAAGTTCGGCTCGATCGGAAACGGCGCGTCGACCTGGGCGAGCTTGCCGCTGGCGATCAAGTTCTGTGCGCAGACCGCGGGCACCGTGGCGATCAGCTCGGTGTCGCCGATAATCATCGGCAGCACCGTCGCGTGCGGGATCGACAGGCCGATGCGGCGCTTCGCCGCGTCCTCGCCCAGCGCCTCGCGGATCGGGTCGCCCGAGGCGCCCCGCGGCTGCACCAGCACGTGCGGCGCGGCGAGATAGTCCGCGTAGCTGAGGGTCAGTCGTCCGTCCGGGGCCGTGCCGAGCCGCGGATGCGTGCGGCTGAGCAGGACGACGAACGGGCTGGTGTGGATCAGCTCCGACGACAGCGTGTCGGCCAGCCGGATGCGGCCGATCGCGAGATCGGCCATGCCGTTCTCGAGCAGCTCCTCGTAGCCCGCGAGGCCGGACTCGACCACGTTGATGTCGATGCCCGGTGCGCGACGGCGCAGCTCCGACAGCAGGATCGGCAGGAAGGAGATCTCGCCGACATCGGTCATCAGCAGCGTGAAGCGCCGTTCGGAGCGGGCCGGATCGAAATCGACGCCGGCGCTCAGGCCGGCGCGGATCGTCGTCATGCCGCGGTCCACCGCGAGCGCCAGCTGTTCGGCCTTGGGCGTCGGCTCCATGCCGCGCTGCGTGCGCACGAACAGCGGGTCGTCGAACTGGCGGCGTAGCCGGTTCAGCGCATTGCTGACGGCGGGCTGCGACAGGCCGAGATGATCCGCCGCCTTCGAGACGCTGCCATCGCGGTTGATCGCCTCAAAGATGCGCAGCAGGTTGAGGTCGAACGTCCGCAGGTTCACCATAGGAGAGCTTTCGATATATTCCTCGTGAATGTGAAAGCCGATCAGTATCAATTGGTCAACATAATATCCCCCGTCGATGATGCCGCCAACCGCTCGACCCGAGGCGGAATGGAGAGGTGGAAGGGATATGCACATTCGTTCGATGACGCTCGCACGGCTGGTCGCGACGACCGCGCTCGCGGGGATCGCCGTGCCCGCCTGGGCACAGCAGGCGCCCAATAGCACCCCCGCCGAGCAGGGCGTCAGCCCGGCCCAGCCGCGCGGCGCACAGGATTTGCCGGGCAGTCAGTCAGGCCAGCCCGTCGCGGGCGCCGACCAGACCGGCGGCGAAATCATCGTCACCGCGCTGAAGCGCACATCCTCGGTCCAGAACACGCCCGCGACCGTGTCGGTGGTGTCCGCCGAGACGCTGACGCGCTCGGGCATCGCGACGATCGAGCAGCTCGGCACGGTCGTCCCGGGCGTCATCATCCAGCGTCCGCCGAACAACACCGCCAACGCCACCATCCGTGGCCTCGGCACCGCCCCGGGGCCGGTGTCGTTCGAACAGGGCGTGGCGCTGTTCGTCGACGGCGTCTACGCGGCGCGCGGCGCGGATTTCCTCTCCTCGCTGTTCGATGTCGAGCGGATCGAGGTGGTCAAGGGCACCCAGGCCGCGGTGCTCGGCAAGAACACCAGCCTCGGCGCGATCACGCTCCAGACCCGACGGCCCGGCGACCGGCTGGCGGTCGATGGCACCGCGAGCTACGAGTTCAGCCGCAACTCGACGACCTTGTCGGGCGGCATCGACGTACCACTGGGCTCGACCCTGGCGATCCGCGTCGCCGGCCAGTTCCAGGACCTGGGCGGCTACCTCATCAACCGCGTGCAGAAGGCGCCGGCGGAGAGCGACGCGCGTCAGACCAACGAGGGTGCCGGCCGCATCACGGCGGTGTGGAAGCCGACGTCGGGTCTGACCGTCACCGCCAATTACTCGCACGAGTTCCTGCGCAACACGGGCCTGCCGGCGGAGTTCATCGTCGGCAGCCCCGCTGCCGCCGCGCTGTTCGCCGCGGCCGGCTATTCCAGCGTATACGAGACCAATCTCGACAACCACTACGCGACCTACAACGCCAACGGACCGACACGGCTGCGTCAGTGGAGCGACCGCGCGACCGGCACGATCGACTATGACCTCGGCTTCGGCACGATCACCTCCATCACCGGCTATTCGCAGTTCAGGCAGCGCCGCTACATCGACTATGATTATACCCCCGGCGATTACTATGACGACCGCGCCTATATCCGCGGCAGCCAGATCAGCCAGGAGGTTCGCCTGGCGTCGAGCGGCGACGCGGCGTTCCAGTATCTGGTCGGCGGGCTCTACGTGCACAACAAGCTGTATCAGGATCTCGCCGAAAGCGTGCACTATCCGGTCAATCCGCAGGGCGCGTTCCAGGCTTACTTCGATCAGACGACCGACACCTATTCCGCCTTTGCCCAGCCCAGCCTCAGGCTTGGGGAACATCTGACCGTCATCGGCGGCGTCCGCTACACGAGCGAGAAGAAGGCCGTCGACATGCAGCGCCTGCTGGTCGCTCCCGGCAGCTTCACGACCGTCCAGTATCCGCCTTACGCGCTGACGCACCTGTCGCGGACCGAGGGTTCGCTCGACGGCTCGGGAACGGTCCAGTACAAGCCCATGTCGCGGCTGATGCTCTACGCATCCTGGGGCCAGGGCACCAAGGGCGGCGGTTTCTCCGACTTCGCGATCCCCCGCAACGCACCCTATGCGGCGGAGGTCGCGCGGACGATCGAAGCGGGCTTCAAGCTGGAGGGACCGGCGCGCGCGTGGCATCTGAACGCCGCCTATTTCCACACCCGCGTCGAGAACTTTCAGAACAACCTGTTCAACGGCTCGGTGTTCGTGGTGCAGAACCTGCACGTCGCCTCGGACGGCGCCGAACTCGACGCGCTGTGGCAGGCGACGCGAGCGCTGAGCTTCACGCTCGACGGGACCTATGCGCGCGCCCGCAACCTCGACCAGACGCCAGGGCTCGACGACCGCATGCCGCGCTCCCCGCGGCTCGCCGGCAAGGCCGCGTTCTTCTACGACGGGACGCTCAGCGACCGGTTCGGGCTGATCGTCGGCGGCGACGTCACCCACCGTTCGCGCATCTCGCATCAGCTGAACCCGGCGGCGGTGCCGTTCGGCGAGGACTTCACGACGCTCAACGGCAGCATCGGTGTCAAGGATCGCGATCTGGGGGTCGAGCTCTCGCTGATCGGGCGGAACCTGAACAACGCCACGTCGATCTCCTTCGCCTCCGCCGTGCCCAATATTCCCGGTGCCGCCTTCGGCGTGCCGGAGGAAAGCCGGACCGTCATGATCCAGCTGAAGTTCAGCCGCTGATCCATCGCTTCAAACCCGGAGAACCATCGTGAAGTTCATGAGCTACCGGACCGACTCAGGCGCGGGCCTCGCCGTCGACGCCGACGACGAATATCTCGGGGTGGTCGAGGGGCACCCCCGCTATCCGGGCACCTTGCTGTCGCTGGTCCAGGCGGGCGGCGACGCGCTGGCTACCGCCGGCGCGGCGCTGCGCGAGCACGGCCAGCCGGTGGACCCCGCCCAGGTGACGCTGCTGCCGCCGCTGCTGCCGGGCAAGATCCTGTGCGTCGGGCTGAACTATGCCGATCACGCCGCCGAATCGAACATGGCGGTGCCCGAGGTGCCGACCCTGTTCTCGCGCTTCGCCGCATCGCTGGTGGCGCCGGGCGCGCCGATCCGCCTGCCGCGCGTCTCGACCGCGCTCGATTACGAGGGTGAGCTGGCGGTCGTCATCGGCACCGCCGGACGCTACATCGCCAAGGCGGACGCGCTCGACCATGTCGCGGGCTATGCCGCGTTCAACGACGTCAGCCTGCGCGACTACCAGCTGCGCACCCCGCAATGGACGATCGGCAAGAATTTCGACGGCACCGGCCCGTTCGGGCCGGTGATGGTCACCGCCGACGCGCTGCCGCCGGGCGCCTCGGGCCTCAGGATCGAGACCCGGCTCGACGGCGAGGTCATGCAGAAATCCACGACCGACCAGCTGATCTTCGACGTGGCGACGCTGATCGCCACGATCAGCGAGGCGATGGCGCTGGAGCCGGGCGACGTCATCATCACCGGTACGCCGGCCGGCGTCGGCGGCGCGCGCAAGCCGCAGCGCTTCATGCG
>NZ_CAXUEK010000128.1:0-4586 GCF_964250165.1 uncultured Sphingomonas sp.
GTCGCCGATCGGCCCGGCCACGACAAGCGCTACGCGATCGACGCGAGCCGCATCGGCGCCGAGCTGGGCTGGACGCCGCTGGAGACGTTCGAGAGCGGCATCGAGAAGACGGTGCGCTGGTATCTCGACAACGAGGCGTGGTGGCGGCCGCTGGTCGCGGCGAACGCGGCCGCCCGGCGCGGGGTCGCGGCATGAGGCACGTCCTCGTCACCGGCGCGGGCGGGCAGCTCGGCACCGAGCTGCAGCGCTGCGCCTGGCCCGACGGCTGGGAGGTGGTCGCGATCGACCTCGCCGACCTCGACCTCACCGACACCGCCGCGATCGCCGCGAAGGTGGCGGAACGCCCCTGGGCGGCCGTCATCAACGGCGCCGCCTATACCGCGGTCGACAAGGCGGAGAGCGACCAGGTGCTCGCCTGGCAGGTCAACGCGCTCGCGCCCGCGGCGTTCGGCGCGGCCTGCGCGCGAGCGGGCGTTCCGCTGGTGCAGGTCTCGACCGATTACGTGTTCGACGGCGACAAGCAGGGCGCGTGGGAGGTCGACGATCCGGTCGGGCCGCTCGGCGTCTATGGCGCGTCGAAGCTTGGCGGCGAGCTGGCGGTCCGCACGTCGGGCGCGCGCCACGCGATCGTCCGCACCGCCTGGGTGGTCTCGGCGCACGGGGCGAACTTCGTCAAGACGATGCTCCGCGTCGGTGCCGAGCGGGGCCGGCTGCGCGTCGTCGACGACCAGCATGGCAGTCCGACCGCCGCCGCCGATCTCGCGCGCGCGCTGGTGACGATCGCAACGCGCCTCGCCGACGACGCCGACCTGCCCTCGGGCACCTATCATTTCAGCAACGCCGGGCCGACGACCTGGGCGGGCTTCGCGCGCGCGATCTTCGAGAAAGGTGCGATGCGCGGCGGCCCGACCGTCACGGTCGAGCCGATCGCGACCGCCGATTACCCGACGCCCGCGCGGCGCCCCGCCAATTCGCTGCTCAGCCACGACGCCATCCGCGCCACGTTCGGCATCACGCCGCGGCCCTGGGGCGAGGCGCTGGACGACATCCTCGACGACCTCCTGGGAGCCCATGCATGAAGGGCATCATTCTCGCCGGCGGGTCCGGCACCCGCCTCCATCCGGCGACGCTGGCGATCAACAAGCAGCTGCTGCCGGTCTATGACAAGCCGATGATCTATTACCCGTTGTCGGTGCTGATGCTGGCCGGCATCCGAGACATCCTGATCATCTCCAGCCCCGAGTTCCTCGACAATTATCGCCGCATGTTCGGCGACGGGAGCGACTGGGGCCTCGCCGTGAGCTACGCCGAGCAGCCGCGCCCCGAGGGGTTGGCGCAGGCCTTCACCATCGGCCGCGAGTTCGTCGGGACGGACCGGGTTGCGCTGGTGCTGGGCGACAACATCTTCTTCGGCGCGCACCTGACCGACCTGCTGGCGAGCGCGGTGGCGCGCGAGCATGGGGCAACCGTGTTCAGCTACCGGGTCGAGGACCCCGAACGCTACGGCGTCGTCGAGCTCGCCGCCGACGGCCGCGCGCTGAGCCTGGAGGAGAAGCCCGCGCAGCCGAAGTCGAACTGCGCCGTCACCGGCCTCTATTTCTACGACAACCGCGTCCTCGATCTCGCCGCCGATCTCGCCCCCTCGGCGCGCGGCGAATATGAGATTACCGACCTGAACCGCCTCTACATGGAACAAGGGCAGCTCCACGTCGAGCAGATGGGGCGCGGCTATGCCTGGCTCGATACCGGCACGCATGACAGCCTGCTGGAAGCGAGCGAGTTCGTCCGCACCATCCAGCATCGCCAGGGCATCCAGGTCGCCTGCCTGGAGGAGATCGCGTTCGAGCGCGGCTTCATCTCCGCCGATCAGGCGCGCGCGCGCGGCGAAGCGCTCAAGAAAACCGCCTATGGCCGCGCCATCCTCAATGCCGTGGACGGCGACTGACCGCCCCCAGCATCGCGTGCGCGTCGACCACGCGTGCGATCACCGCTTCGTCGACCGGCACCGCGCCGTCGAGCATCAGCATCGCCAACCCGTGCGCGATCGACCAGGCCTGGAGCGCGAACACGCGCGCCTCGACGCCGGGCGGCGCGAGCGCGGCGGCGTTGGCGAGGAGGAAGGTCATCGCGTCGTCGCCGCTTCCCGCGGCCAGCACGTCCCCGACAGGCTGGCCGAAGATCAGCCGGAACAGCGCCGGATGCGCCAGGGCGAAGCGGACATAGGCGATCCCGGTGGCGTTGAACCCTGCCGCCCCGCCGCCCGCCGCGTCATAAGCGGCGTGCTGCGCCGCGCCCAGCTGCGCCAGCCCGGCCCGCGCCACTGCGCCGAGCAACGCCTGCTTGTCGGGAAAATGACGATAGACCGCTGTCGCGCTGACCCCCGCGCGCCGCGCCGCCTCTCGCAGCGACAGCGGCTCGCCCGCCTCGATCTGTGCCAGCGCGGCCTGGATCAGCGCCTCGCGCAGGCTGCCATGATGATAGGTCCGCGATGTTGACACTGTTATCTTTGCCGTTATGTTGATGCTGTAAACATTGCAGGAGTGAGTCGTCATGGCAAGCGCGATCGAAACCGTCCTCCGCTCCACCGTCGCCAAGGGGCTGGGCAAGGTCGCCGAGTTCAACCGCCGGCGACTGGACGACGGCGGCGCGCCGCACCCGTTCCTGTCGGGCATCCACGCGCCGATGACGGAAGAGCTGACGCTCACCGACCTGCCCGTCACCGGCACCATCCCGCCGGTGTTCGACGGTCGCTACCTGCGGATCGGGCCCAACCCGATCGCGCCCGACCCGGCCGGCTATCACTGGTTCACGGGCGACGGCATGGTCCACGGCATCGCGCTGAAGGACGGCCGCGCGCAATGGTATCGCAACCGCTGGATCCGCTCGGCGAAAGTCGGCGCGCACCTCCCCGCCGGCGCGGCACCCGGCCCGCGCCACGGGTTCGACACGGTCAACACCAACGTCATCGGCGTCGCCGGCCGCACCTGGGCGCTGGTGGAGGCGGGCAGCTATCCGGTCGAGCTCGCCGACACGCTCGACGAGCAGACCTACAATGCCTTCGACGATACGCTCGCCGGCTCGTTCAGCGCCCACCCGCATCGCGACCCCGCCACCGGCGAACATCATGCCATCGCCTATGAGGCGACCGATCCGACCACCATTCGCCACGTCGTCCTGTCGCCGGCCGGCCAGGTGATCCGGGAGGAGCCGGTCACGGTGGCGCACGGCCCCTCGATCCATGATTGCGGCGTCACCGCGCGCTATGCGGTCATCCTGGACCTGCCCGTCACCTTCGCGATGAAGGCGATGATCGGCGGCCATTCCTTCCCCTATCGCTGGAATCCCGATCACCAGGCGCGGATCGGCCTGCTGCCGCGCGCCGGCCACGGCGAGGATGTGATCTGGTGTCCGGTGGAGCCGGCCTATGTCTTCCATCTCGCCAACAGCTATGACGATGCCGACGGAACGGTGGTGCTCGACGTCGTCGCCTACCGCACCATGTTCGCGGACGGCCGGCACGGGCCGGACGGGCAGAATCTCGGGCTGGAGCGGTGGACGGTCGATCCCGTCGCCCGCACCGTCGCGCGGCGCACGCTGGACGCCACGCCGCAGGAGTTTCCCCGTCCCGACGAGCGTCGCTGGGGCCAGCCCTACCGCTACGCCTACGCGCTCGCCCTGCCGACCGAGCCGGAGGCGCAGTTCGTCGGCGCGACCGCGCTCTACAAGCACGACCTCGCCACGGGGACGCGCGAGACGCACGACTTCGGCTCGGGTCGCCATCCCGGCGAGTTCGTCTTCGTGCCAGCCCGTCCCGATGCCGGCGAAGACGAAGGCTATCTGATCGGCCTGGTCGTCGACCTGCCGCGCGAGGTGACCGACCTCGTCATCCTCGACGCGCGGGCGATCGCCGGGCCGCCGGTGGCGAGCGTGCGGCTGCCGCACCGCGTGCCGCCGGGGTTCCACGGCAACTGGCTGCCCGCCGCCTGATTGCGCCCGCGCGCGCTTTGGCGCATGGCGGGTCGATCATCGCCAGTGGACGACCCGCCATGCCCGCCTGGGCTCCCGACAGCTGGACCGCGCACGACGCGCGCCAGCAGCCAGACTATCGCGATGCCGCGGCGCTCCACGCCGCGACGGAAACGCTGCGCTCCTTTCCGCCGCTGGTCTTCGCCGGGGAAGCGCGCAACCTGACCGCGTCGCTGGCCGAGGTCGCCGCCGGCCGCGCCTTCCTGCTCCAGGGCGGCGACTGCGCGGAGAGCTTCGCCGAGTTCCACCCCAACAACATCCGCGACACGTTCCGCGTCATCCTGCAGATGGCGGTGGTGCTGACCTATGCCTCGAAGCTGCCGATCGTGAAGCTCGGCCGCATGGCCGGCCAGTTCGCCAAGCCCCGCTCGGGCGCGACCGAGGAGCAGGGCGGCGTCTCGCTGCCGAGCTATCGCGGCGACATCGTCAACGACATCGCGTTCGAGCCGGCGGCGCGCACGCCCGATCCGCAGCGGATGGTCAAGGCCTACAACCAGTCCGCGGCGACGCTCAACCTGCTGCGCGCGTTCGCGCAAGGGGGCTATGCCAATCTCCACCAG
>NZ_CAXUEK010000129.1:0-4515 GCF_964250165.1 uncultured Sphingomonas sp.
CGCTGACCAGCCCGCCGGCGGAGAAGCCGACCCAGACATTCTCGATGTTCAGGCCCGCGATCCGCTCTGCCTGCTCCACCGCCTCGCGCACCGCCGCCTCCGTCGCGGCCATGTCGGCGATGTAGCCGCGCTTGACCCCGCGGCTCTCGCGCTGGCCGGTGCCGAGCACGATCAGCTCGCCCCCGTCGCCGGGCTGCGCGATCATTGCCGACACCTTGGACGAACCGATGTCGAGCGCGGTGATGAGCCCGTCGGGCGCTGCCTTGGCCATGTTATCCCTCCCCTGCCACAGTCGCCGCCGCCCTGGCGCCCGGCGGCGCCCCGCCCGGCTGCGCGGCGGGCCCCTGATGATCGCCCGGGTCCGCCACCTGCCGCGCGGCCGCCGGATCGGGCCGGCGCGCGACCAGCTTGGCCGGGTCGCGCAGGTCGAAGCTGAGCCAGCCGCGCCCGAGCAGCGGATGCGCCGCATCGCGCCGCGCGAAGTCGGCCAGCGCCGCGCCGGCACCCTCCTCGGGCAGCTTCAGCGTCTCGCCCGACGCGAACTGAAGGTCCCAGCGCCGGTCGCCGACCCAGGTCGCGGTCCGGACGCGCGACCGGAGCGATGGCGCGGCAGCGAGCAGCGCCTGATAGGCGGGCTGCCGCTTGTCCGCGCCCGGTCCGATGATCCGGGGCAGATCGGGCAGGGCATCGCGATCGACGGGATCGAGCAGCACGCCATCCCTGTCGATCAGCGTCAGCCGCCCCTGGTCCTGCCACACCGCCGCCGGCTGGCGCTCGACGATATCGACCAGCAGCGTGTCGGGCAGCCGGCGCGAGACGTGCGCGTCGGCAATCCAGCCATAGCGCAGCAGCTTGTCGCGCACGGCCGCCAGATCGACCAGCGGCATCGCGCGCGAGCGCTGGTCGAGCGCGACGGCATAGACGCTCATCCGGTCCATCCGGTGCAGGCCGGTGATCTCGATCTGCTCGACGCGGAAGCCCGCGCGCCCCGCCGCCTCGCCCAGTTGCTCACCGGCCCAGGCGGGGACGCCGAGCGCGGTCGCGCCGATCACCGCCGCGACGCCACCCGCGGTCAGCATGACGCCGGTCGCCGCCCGGCGCAGCGTCGTCTCGCCGACCGGCAGCTTCGCCAGCAGCCGGTCGATGCGCGACGGCTTGGGCGGCCCGCGGCGCTTGACGGTGGGGCGGCGGGGGACCTGGCCGCGCTTGAGGGTGCGGGTGCTCATGTCAGCGCGCTTTCGTGCAGGGCGTCGTCGACGATCGCCTGGACCAGTTCCTCATAGCTCATCCCGTGGTGCCGCGCCTGTTCCGGGACGAGGCTGAGCGGCGTCATGCCCGGCTGCGTGTTGACCTCCAGCAGGAACAGCCCGTCCGCCCCGCGCTCGTCGTCCCACCGGAAATCGGCGCGGCTCGCGCCCCTGCAGCCGAGCAGGCGGTGCGCCTCCAGCGCGACGTTGCAGCAGGCGCGCGCGATCTTGTCCGGGATCGGCGCGGGATAGAGGTGCTCGGTCATCCCCTCGGTGTATTTGGCGTCGTAGTCGTAGAAGCCGGCGCGCGGGCGCAGCTCGGTGACGCCGAATGCCCTCAGTCCCGTCGGGCCTCCCAGCACCGCCGTCGTCAGCTCGCGGCCACGGATGAACGGCTCGCACAGCAGCGCGTCGAAATCCTGCCACGGCCCGGCCACGTCGCGCCCGATCGGGTCGCCGTAATTGCCCTCGGCAGTGACGATCGCGACGCCGACCGACGAGCCCTCGTTGACCGGCTTCACCACATAGGGCCGCGCCAGCGGATCGCCCGCGAACAGCTCGGCCGAGCGGACGATGCGGCCGCCGGGCATCGGGATGCCGTGCGGGACCAGCACCTGCTTCGTCAGCTGCTTGTCGACCGCGATGACCGAGGTCGCCATGCCCGAATGGGTGTAGCGCACCCCCATCAGGTCCATCAGGCCCTGGACGGAGCCGTCCTCGCCGGGGGTGCCGTGCAGCGCGTTGAACACGAGGTCGGGCGCCGCCTCGGCCAGCCGCGCGGCGACGTCGCGCCCCATGTCGATGCGCGTGACGCGATGCCCGAGCCGCTCCAACGCATCGGCCACCCCCGCGCCGGACAGCAACGACACCGCCCGCTCGGCCGACCAGCCGCCGCACAGGACCGCGAGGTGGAGCGGCTTCACCTCCCTCTCCCTTGAGGGGAGAGGGACAGGCGTGCAGGGCCAGGGAGAGGGGACACCGCCGCGAGGATCGCCTCCAGCACCGCGTCGGGCCGCGCGAGCACGTCATTGTTCCAGACCCGCAGCACCCGATACCCCTCGCCTTCGAGGAAGCTGGTGCGGCGCGCGTCGTAAGCCTGCTGGTCGACATGCTGGCTGCCGTCCAGCTCCACCACCAGCTTCGCCGCGGGGCAGAGGAAATCGACGATGTAGCTGCCCAACGGCACTTGCCGACGGAACCGCAGCCCGTTCAGGCGCGCGCCGCGCAGCCGCTCCCATAGCCGCGCCTCCGCCTCGGTCGGGTGGGTGCGGAGTTCGCGCGAACGGGTCAACAGCTGTTCGGGCGTCCTGCCGCGGCCGTGCAGCCCCTCACCCTGATCGCTGCGCGACCTGTCCCTCTCCCCTGCAGGGAGAGGGAGACCCACCCGCTGGATTTCCCATTCCAGCTCGACACCGCTCGCTGCCTTGACGCGCGCGCGCACCGCCTCGCCCAGCGCCTCGATGTCGGCGCTGGTCGCCTCACCGGTGTTGAGCAGGAAATTGGTGTGCTTCTCGCTCACCTGCGCGCCGCCGTGGCGCAGCCCGCGACAGCCGGCGGCGTCGACCAGCGCCCAGGCTTTCTTCCCCGGCGGGTTCTTGAAGGTCGAGCCGCCGGTCTT
This sequence comes from uncultured Sphingomonas sp., assembly GCF_964250165.1. Taxonomy (GTDB): domain Bacteria; phylum Pseudomonadota; class Alphaproteobacteria; order Sphingomonadales; family Sphingomonadaceae; genus Sphingomonas. The sequence goes on from NZ_CAXUEK010000129.1 coordinate 2,866, forward strand.
CGAGCGGAGCGGCTGCGACGCCTCGCGGCTGGCGGCGATACGGTCCATCTCCGCCTGAATGGCCGCCGGCGCGCCGGGTGCGCCGCGCAAGGTCGCGCTCACGACGACGCAGCCGTCCGGCAGCGCCGAATGGCGGTAGGTGTAGCCGAGCTCCGCCGCCGGAAGCACACGCCGCTCGCCCGAGCGCAGCACCACCTCGCAGTCGACCAGCACGTCCGCCGTCTCACGATCATAAGCGCCGCCGTTCATCCGCACGAAGCCGCCGACCGTGCCGGGGATCGAGCGGAGGAACTCCACCCCCGCGATGCCCGCGTCGCGCGCGGTGGAGGACACCAGGATGCCGCTCGCGCCGCCGCCGCAGGTGAGCGTCGTCGCGTCCAGCGCCTCGACGCGCGCGAACGCCTTGCCGAGTCGCACCACCACCCCCGCCACGCCGCCGTCGCGCACGATAAGGTTGGAGCCGAGCCCGAGCGCCATCACCGGCACGGCCGGATCGAGCGCCGCAACGAAGGCGGCGAGATCGTCGGCGTCCGCCGGCTCGAACAGCCACTGCGCCGCACCGCCCGTCTTGAACCAGACGAGCGGGGCGAGCGCGGCGTCGGGGGTGAGCCGGCCGCGCACCTCCTCCCTCTCCCTGCAGGGGAGAGGGACAGGCGCGCTGGCGCGCCGGGGTGAGGGGCTGGGCGCGTGCGACGGGTCCGGCCCTCTCCCTGCCGCCTGTGGCGGCTGTCCCTCTCCCCTGCAGGGATAGGGAGGGCGACTGACCCCGCTCACGCCGCCACCTCCACCCGCTTCGCCGCGATCGCATCGGCCAGCCCGGCGGCCCAGCGGGTGATGTCCCCCGCTCCCAGGCACACCACCTGGTCGCCGTCGCGCAGGTCCTCCGCCAGCGCGGTCGCCAGCGCGTCCGCGTCCGCCACCGTCTCCGCCTGGCGGTGCCCGCGGCGTTTCAGTCCCTCGACCAACGCGTCGGCCGACACGCCCTCGACCGCGGCCTCGCCCGCCGCATAGACCGGCGTCACCAGCACCCGGTCGGCGTCGTTGAACGCGGTCTGGAACTCCCCCATCAGGTTTCCGAGCCGCGAGTAGCGGTGCGGCTGCACCACGGCGATGACCCGCCCCTCCCCCGACCCCGATGGAGCGCTCTCCCGCGCGGCGGCCAGCACCGCCCTGATCTCGACCGGATGGTGCCCGTAATCGTCGATGATGATGGCGACGCCATCCGCGAGCGGCACCTCGCCCACCCGGGTGAAGCGCCGCTTGACCCCGCCGAAGGTGTCGAAGCCGCGCTGGATCGTCGCGTCGTCGATCCCCAGCTCCAGCGCCACGCCGATCGCCGCCAGCGCATTCTGGACATTGTGCCGGCCCGCCATCGGCAGCGCGATGTCCTCGATCGAGCGCGTGCGCCCGTCGCGCTCACGCACGATCGCCTCGAAGCGGTTGCCGCCCGCGACCGGCGTGACGTTCACGCCCCGCACGTCCGCCTGCGCCGCAAAGCCGTAGGTGACGATCCGCCGGTCGCGCAGCCGCGGCAGGATGTTCTGCACCTCGGGGGAATCGAGACACATCAGCGCCGCGCCGTAGAAGGGCACGTTCTCCACGAACTGGACGAACGCGTCCTTAACCGCGTCGAACGAGCCGTAATGGTCG
>NZ_CAXUEK010000130.1:0-4226 GCF_964250165.1 uncultured Sphingomonas sp.
GGTCGGGGGCTTTGGCGGCTGGGACGGCGGCTCGGGCGGCGGCGATGGTGGTGGCGGCGGTTGGGGCGATGGCGGCTTTTCGGGCGGCGGCGGCGGTTCCGGCGGCGGCGGCGGCGCGTCGGGCGGCTGGTGATGCGGCTCGGCCCGGAGGATCACGCGCGCGTGAGCGAGGCGATCCGCGCGGCGGAGGCGACGACGGCGGGCGAGATCGTGCCGGCGGTGGCGCAGCGCTCGGACGCCTATCACGACGCGGCGCTGCAATATGCGGTGCTGGCGATGCTGGGCGTGCTGGCGGTACTCGCCGCCGAGCCGTGGCTCGCCACACGCTTGTGGGAATGGGTGGCCGGCACCTGGTCGGCGCCGCCCGCGGGTGCCCCGTTCGTGGTGGCGCTGGTGCTCGTCACCCTCGCCTTCCTGGTCGTCCGCTATCTGCTCGCCTGGACGCCTCTGCGCCTCGCCCTGACGCCGGGCGCGACCAAGACGCGGCGCGTCCGCCGCCGGGCGCTGGCGCTGTTTCGGATCGGCGCGGAGCGGCGCACCGTCGGGCGCACCGGCGTGCTCATCTACCTGTCGCTCGCCGAGCGTCGCGCCGAGATCATCGCCGACGCCGCCATCCATGACCGTGTCGCGCCGGACGTCTGGGGCGCGGCCATGGCCTCGCTGCTGGCCGACGTGCGCGACGGCCGGCCGGGCGACGGGCTGGTCGCGGCGATCGCGCAGGTCGGCCAGGTGCTCGCCGAGCACTTCCCGCGCCAGGCGGACGACGTGAACGAGCTGCCCGACCGGCTGGTGGAGCCGTGAAGGAGACGGTCTGGGAGGGCAATTACCTAACGGCCGTCAAGGAGGGCCATTGGGAATATGCCGAGCGCAAGGGCGGCGTGACCGCGGTGGTGATCGTCGCCATCGACGACGGCCACCTGCTGCTGGTCGAACAGCAGCGCATTCCCGCCGGCCGCCGCTGCCTGGAGCTGCCCGCCGGGCTGGTCGGCGACGAGGACGGCCAAGAGACCCTCGCCGCGGCTGCCACCCGCGAGCTGGAGGAGGAGACCGGCTGGCGCCCGGCGCACGTCGAGGAGCTGGGCAGCTATTACGCCTCGCCGGGCATGACGTCGGAAAGCTTCACGATCGTCCGCGCGACCGGCCTGACGCGGGTCGGCGGGGGCGGCGGCGTCGGATCGGAAGATATCACCGTCCACCGCGTACCGCTCGCCGAGGTGCCGGTGCTGGTGGACCGGAAACGGCGCGAGGGGCTGGGGATCGACGCCAAGCTGCTGCTGTTCCTGGCGATCGTCTGACCTTCAATGACCGGACTTTCCTACGCTAACCCCTTCGGTCACGGTTCCCGCTCAGGCGAGGGAGGATTAGAACCGAATAAGATCGCATTGGATCACTATGCTGTTCCGTCATCCCCGCGCAGGCGGGGATCCATACTGGCTGGCTTTTCGGGAGTCGTGCCGAAAGACGGCGACGATGGATTCCCGCCGGCGCGGGAATGACGGAACCGGGTCAAGTCAACGTCATCCAGCTCTAGCGGAAGTTGTCCGCGTAGGCCTGCAGCTTCAGCGTCTTCTCGGGCGCCGGCACGACGACATGCTCCCAGCCCTGCCGCTCGCAATGCGCCACCGCCGCCGCCAGCGTCGGGAACAGCAGCCGCACCTGATCGCGCGTGTCGCCGCTGCCCGCCCAGCCGGTGAGCGGATCGGGGCGCTTGGGCTCGGACGGCTCGAACTCGAGCTGCCAGCTGTCGGTCTTGGCGCGGCCCGACTGCATGGAGCTTTTCGGGCGCTGGAAGATGCGGGCGACGGGCATGGCATCGGGCCTTATCGTGTGGAAGCGGAACGCGCATCCGCCTTTTTGGTGCGCAGCGTCGCCGCCGCCGCCGCGGGATCGTCCGGCCAGGGATGCTTGGGATAGCGGCCGCGCATCTCCTTGGCGATCTCGCGCCAGCTGCCGCGCCAGAAGGCGGGAAGGTCGCGGGTGGTCTGGATCGGCTGCCCCGCGGGGTTCAGCAGGCTGAGGACGAGCGGCGTCCCGCTCTGCCCGACGCTCGGGTGCGCGGCGAGGCCGAACAGCGCCTGGACGCGGACCTCCACCGTCGGGCCGGCGGGCGCGGCATAGTCGATCGGGTGATGCGAGCCGGCGGGGGTCGCGAACTCGGCCGGCGCGAGCCGGTCGAGCAGGCGCTGCCCGTCCCAGCCGATCATGCCGCGCAGCGCCTCGGTCAGCGCACCGGGGTCGATCTGATCGAGGCGGCGCTTGCCGGCGAGCTGCAGCGGCATCCAGTCGTCGAGCCGGGCGAGCAGCGCCGCGTCGCTGAGATCGATCCCGGCATAGGCCGCACGGGTCCGGAGCGCCCGGGCGGCGTCGCTCCACGGCAGCAGGTCGAGCCCGTGCGCGCGGACGCCCTCGCGCAACGCCGCTTCGATCGCGCGCGGATCGGCGGTGCTGTCGGCACCGGACTGGAGCCGGATCGCCCCGAGCCGGCGCTCGCGCACGGCCTGCACCCCGCCGGTCGCGGGATCGAACGCCGCCGCGCGCGTCTCCATTACATCGGCGGCGAAGAGCAAGTCCACCACCGCCTGCTCGATCGGCACCGCCGCGAGGATGCGAGCGCCGCTCGCCGCACCCTGCGTCTCGGCCACCGCGAGCCATTCCGCCCGGGCGAGCGACGATGTCGGATCGAGCCGAAAGCCGCGGCCGCCCGTCGACGCCCAGCTTTCGCCCGAGGCGTCGCGGCGGCGGGCGAGCCGATCCGGGAACGCCAGCGCGACCGCGATCGCCAGACCTTCAACGCCCATCCCGCTGACGGGAGGGATTGTGGCGCCGCACTCGACATGCCCTGCCCCAGCCCCTCCCGCCGGTGGGAGCGGGATGGCGGCGGTCCACCGTCGCGCCAGGCCGCGCGCCGCCTCCGCCTTCGGGCCGCGATCGGCCCGCCAGCGCCGCAGCCGGGTCTCCAGATCGGGGTCGTTGCCGCCCAGTCCGCGCTCCGACAGCAGCACCGCCGCCTCGGCCGCCGCGCGCGCCAGCCCACGCTCGGCCGCGCGCAGCAGCATGTGGGCGAGGCGCGGCGGCATCGGCAAGGCGGCGATCGCCCGGCCGTGCGCGGTCGGGCGGCCCTCCGCGTCCAGCGCCGCCAGCGCCGCGAGCCGGGCGCGCGCCTCCGCGACGGCGGCTTCCGGCGGCGGGTCGAGCCAGCGCAGCGCGCGCGGATCGGCCACGCCCCAGATCGCGCTCGCCAGCACCAGCGCCGACAGATCCGCCTCGCCGATCTCCGGCGGATCGAACCGCGGCAGCCCGGCCGTCGCCGCCTCTTCCCACAGCCGATAGGCGACGCCCGGCCCCTGCCGCGCGGCACGGCCGGCGCGCTGGGTGACGGCCGCCTGACTGGCGCGCTCGGTGACGAGGCGGGTCATGCCCGCGCCGCGGTCGTAGCGCGGCCGCCGCGCCAGCCCCGAATCGATCACGACCCGCACGCCGTCCAGCGTCAGGCTGGTCTCGGCGATGCCGGTCGCCAGCACCAGCTTGCGGCGGCCCTCCGCTTCCGTGCGGATCGCGGCGCGCTGCGCGGCGGGGTCGAGCTGGCCGTGCAGCCGATGGAGCACGACCTCGGGCGGTAGGCCGACCAGCCGCTCGGCGGTGCGCTCGATCTCGGCGACGCCGGGCAGGAAGGCGAGCACGCCCCCTTCCTCCTCCGCCAGCGCGCGGCGGATCGCGGCAGCCATCGCATCCTCGATCCGCGTCGTCGCCGCGCGGCCGAGATGGCGCAGCGTCAGCGGATGGCTGCGGCCGGCGCTCTCGATCACCGGCGCAGCCATCAGCGCGGCGAACCGCGCGCCGTCGAGCGTCGCCGACATGGCCAGCAGCCGCAGGTCCGGCCGCAGCCCCGCCTGCGCGTCGAGCGCCAGCGCCAGCCCGAAATCGCCGTCCAGGCTGCGCTCGTGCACCTCGTCGAACAGCACGGCCGAGACGCCCCCCAGCTCCGGATCGGCCTGGATGCGCGCGACGAAGATGCCCTCCGTCACCACCGTCACGCGGGTCGCCGCCGAGCGCCGGCTGTCCAGCCGCGTCGCATAACCGAAGGTGCGGCCGACGGGCTCGCCGGCCTGGTCCGCCATCCGCTCGGCGGCGGCGCGCGCGGCGAGGCGACGCGGGCTGAGCAGCAGCACCTCGCCCACGCACCACGGCTCGCCGAGCAGCGCCGGCGCGACCGCGGTGGTCTTGCC
>NZ_CAXUEK010000131.1:0-4129 GCF_964250165.1 uncultured Sphingomonas sp.
ATCGCGAAGCCGGCGACCAGCGCGCCCTCGATCAGCTTGTGCGGATCGTGGCGGAGGATCTCGCGGTCCTTGCACGAACCGGGCTCGGACTCGTCGGCGTTGATGACCAGGAAGTTGGGCCGGTCCGGCTTCGGCTCCTTGGGCATGAACGACCACTTCGTGCCGGTCGGAAACCCCGCCCCGCCGCGCCCGCGCAGGCCGCTCGCCTTGATGCGGTTGATGATCTCGTCCTGTCCGATCGCGAGCAGCGCGGCCGTGTTGTCCCAATCTCCCCGCGCGCGTGCGGCGGGGAGGTCCCAGGGTTGGAACCCGTAGACGTTGGTGAAGATGCGGTCCTTGTCAGCGAGCATCAGCACGCTCCTCCAGCGCACTGAGCCGTCGGTCGATCTGGACTCTCTCCGCTGTGAGATTGTCGAGGCGCTTGTTGATACCGGTAATCTCGACGAGAACCGATTGAGTCAGGTGATTTACCGCCGACACTCGGCTCTCCAGGTGCTCCATCCTATCCTCGATCCGGGTCAGGCGACCTTCCAAGCGGTCAAAACGAGCGTCGACCTTGTCCAGACGAACGCCAAGCTGCGTCACGTCCGACTGCAAACGCCCGAGAACTTCGAATAGGAGTTGCGGGTCGAAGTCAGCCACCGGCCTTGTCCAAAGTCACCGCCGCCGGCACCGCCACCTCGCCCCACGCCGCACGATAATCATGGTTCGCGTCCACCATCTCACGCAGCGTGGTCGGGCCGCCCGCCGGGCAGCTGTCGCGCCGCCCCGTCGTCGAGCCCGGCTGCAGCCGCTCGCCGCGTGTCAGCGCCTCCAGCACGGCGGTGGTGCGGTCGTAGTCCAGATCCTCGTAATTATCGTCGTTGATCTGCACCATCGGCGCGTTGGCGCACGCGCCCAGGCACTCGACCTCGGTCAGCGTGAACAGCCCGTCGGCGGTCGTGCGGCCCTTCGCCAGCCCGTGGTTCCTGCACGCCGCGAGCACGTCGTCGGAGCCCGCCAGCAGGCACGGCGTCGTGCCGCAGACCTGGACATGGTAGCGCCCGACCGGCGCCAGGTTGAACATGGTGTAGAAGGTCGCGACTTCGAACACGCGCATATAGGGCACGCCGATCTGGCGCGCGACGAACTCGATCACGGGCACGGGCAGCCAGCCCTGCGTGTGCGTCTCCTCGCCCACCTGCCGCTGGGCGAGGTCGAGCAGCGGCAGCGACGCCGACTGCTCCCTCCCCTTGGGATAGCGCCCGAGCACCTCGTTCGCCTTGCGCTGGTTCCCGTCGGTCCACGCGAACCCGCCCCAGCGCGCGCGGACTTCGGCCTCGTCGGGGATATTGGAGGCTTCAGCCATCAGATGTCTGTCCGCGGAGAAAAGCCGACGCGATATCCAAGCTGCACGATGCCCAACAGGCCTAAGGCGATGATGAACATCAATCCAAGCGTTCTGTGGTCAGCCATCGAACCGGCGATCTGCGTATAGATGAAGCCGAGCAGCAAGATCGGTGCCGCGACGTTCGAAGCGACACGAAGCCAGCGCGGGAACAGCGTTGGACCTCGCGCCAGTTGATCGATGATACTCACCGGTCACACTCCCCGAACACGATATCCATCGCGCCCAGAATGGCCGTCGTGTCGGCCAGCATATGCCCCCGGCTCATGAAGTCCATCGCCTGCAGATGGCTGAACGCGGTCGGCCTGATCTTGCAGCGGTACGGCTTGTTGGTCCCGTCCGCGACCAGATACACGCCGAACTCGCCCTTGGGGCTCTCGGTCGCGACATAGACCTCACCGGCGGGGACGTGATAGCCCTCGGTGTAGAGCTTGAAGTGGTGGATCAGCGCCTCCATCGATCGCTTCATGTCCGCGCGCTTGGGCGGCACCACCTTGCGGTCGAGGCTCTGCACCGGCCCCTCGGGCATCTCGGCCAGGCATTGCTTCATGATCCGCGCCGACTGCCGCACCTCCTCGACGCGCACCATGAAGCGGTCGTAGCAGTCGCCGCGCGTCCCCACCGGCACGTCGAAGTCCATCTTCGCGTACACGTCATAGGGCTGCGACTTGCGCAGGTCCCAGGGCAACCCGGCGGCGCGGATCATCGGGCCGGAAAAGCCCCAGGCGATCGCGTCCTCCCGGCTCACCGTCGCGATGTCGACGTTGCGCTGCTTGAAGATGCGGTTGTCCGCGACCAGGCTGATCGCATCCTCGAACAGCCGCGGCAGGCGCGTGTCGAGCCAGTCGGCGATGTCGGTCAAGAGCTTGAGCGGCACGTCCTGATGCACCCCGCCCGGGCGGAAGTAGTTGTGATGCATCCGCGCGCCGGACATGCGCTCGAAGAAATTGTAGCAATCCTCGCGGATCTCGAACAGCCACAGGTTCGGCGTCATCGCGCCGACGTCCATGACGTGCGACCCGAGGTTGAGCATGTGGTTGCTGATCCGCGTCAGCTCGGCGAAGAACACGCGCAGATATTGCGCGCGCAGCGGCACCTCCAGATCGAGCAGCTTCTCGATCGCGAGCACGAACGTATGCTCCATGCACAGCGGCGAACAGTAATCGAGTCGATCGAAATACGGGATGTTCTGCGTATAGGTGCGATACTCGATCAGCTTCTCGGTGCCGCGATGGAGCAGCCCGACATGCGGATCGATCCGCTCGATCAGCTCGCCGTCCAGCTCCATGACGAGCCGGAGCACGCCATGCGCCGCCGGGTGCTGCGGCCCGAAGTTGATCGTGTAGTTGGTGATCGTGACGTCGCCGGTCGTCTCCTCGCCGGGCGTCGGCTCGTGGAGGAGCTCGGAGACATAAGGGTCGACGTCGGTCGTGGCGGGCGCCGGCGCGTCGGCCGGGGCCGTGAGGGTATCAGTCACGGACGACCTCCAACGCTTCCCTGGCGAGACATGCCATCACTGGTTCTGCCCTCCCGTGCCGGGCACGACATCGGGATCCTTCGGCTTGTCGGCCGCGGCGTTGCCGCCCTTGGCCTGCCCCTGCGACGACGTGCCAGCCGCATAGGTACCGTCCGTCCCGGCCGGCGCCTTGGCTGCCGACTGCGCCGCGCCGGCCTTCTGCACCGCATCGGCCGGCAGCGGCGTCTGCGCGCCCTTGGCCTCGGGCAGCGCCGCCTTCTCGTCGCCGGGCAGCTGATACGCGCCGCCCTCCCAGGGCGAGAGGAAGTCGAACGTCCGCCAGTCCTGCGCCAGCTGCACCGGCTGGTAGACGACGCGCTTCTCCTCTTCCGAGTAGCGCAGCTCGGTATAGCCGGTCTGCGGGAAGTCCTTGCGCAGCGGATGGCCGCGAAAGCCGTAGTCGGTCAGGATACGGCGCAGGTCGGCATTGCCGTCGAACAGCACGCCGAACAGGTCGTACACCTCGCGCTCCAGCCAGCCCGCGACCGGCCACAGCCCGGTGACGGACGGGATCGGCTGCTCCTCGTCGGTCGAGACGTGCACCTGGATGCGGTGATTGCGGGTCAGCGACAGCAAGCAATAGACCACGTCGAACCGTTCGGCCCGATCCGGGTAATCGACGCCCGCGATCTCCATCAGCTGCTGATACGCCAGCCCCGGCGTGTCGCGCAGCGCGGTCAGCGTCGTCACCAGGCTGTCGCGCGCCACGAACAGCTGCACCTCGCCGACCCGCGCCCGCGCATCGAGCAGCGCCTCGCCCAGGGCCGCGCGCGCGGCGTCGATCGTCGCGTCGTTCAGGTCGACCGCATAGGCGGGCGCGGGGCTACGCATCGGCGCCCTTGCGCCACGCCTGCACGCCGAACGCCAAAGCCGCCACCAGCACCGCTCCGGCGAGCACCAAAGTGAGCTGGATGACCATCGGGCGCCATATCGGCCATGCCGCTGCCACGTCGGCGTGCTGGCGCGCGACATTCACCAGGTTGATGACCGTCAGCGGCAGCAGCGCCGCGAATATGGCCCAGCCCCGTCGCCCGCGGGTCATCGCTCGATGCTCCCGCTACGCCTGATCTTCCGCTGTAGCTGCATGATCCCGTACAGCAACGCCTCCGCCGTCGGCGGGCAGCCCGGCACATAGATGTCGACCGGCACGATCCGGTCGCACCCGCGCACCACCGAATAGCTGTAATGGTAATAGCCGCCGCCATTGGCGCAGCTGCCCATCGAGA
>NZ_CAXUEK010000132.1:0-3853 GCF_964250165.1 uncultured Sphingomonas sp.
ATCGAGGAGAACGGCTTCTTCTACGCGCGCGGCGCGTCCGACGACAAGGCGATGGTGGCGATCTACACCGATACGATGATCCGCCTTCGCGCCGAGAAGCGGCCGCGCCGGACGGTGAAGCTCGCCTTGACCTGCGGCGAGGAGCATAATGGCCCGTTCGACGGCGCCGAGTGGCTCGCCAACAACCGGCGCGCGCTGATCGACGCCGAGTTCGCGCTCAACGAGGGCGGCGGCGGCCGGCTCGATCCGCAGGGCAAGCCGCTTTATTTTGCGATGCAGGTCAGCGAGAAAAGCCCGCAGAACTACACGCTGGAGGTCACCAACCCGGGCGGCCATTCCTCGCTGCCGCGAGCGGATAACGCGATCGACGAGCTAGCCGCCGCGCTCATAAAGGTGCAGGCCTACAAGTTTCCGGTGAAGATCGACGAGACGACGCGCGCGTTCTGGACGCAGATGGCGACCGTCGTCTCGCCGGTGGCGGGGCAGGCGATGACCGCGATCGCAGCCAATCCGAACGACCGGCTGGCGGAAGCCTTGCTCGGCCGTGACCCGGGCTACAATTCGCTGCTGCGCACGACGTGCGTCGTCACGCTGCTGTCGGGCGGCCATGCTCCGAACGCGCTCCCCCAGCGCGCCACCGCGAACATCAATTGCCGCATCTTTCCGGGTGAGACGGTGGAAGAGGTGCGGCGCAAGCTGGCCGAGGTCATCGGCGATCCGGCGGTATCGGTGAGCGTGCAGGGACAACAGGCGCCCAAGTCGCGTCCGGCGCCCTTGCGCGAGGCGATCGTGGGACCCGCGGCATCGCTCGGCCGCGAACTCTATCCGAAGGTGCCGCTGATCCTGAGCATGTCGGCCGGCGCGAGCGACTCGATCTATGTGGCCGCGGTCGGCATTCCCTCCTACGGGGTGCCCGGAATCCTCTACGAGAACGACGGCGGCGGCATTCACGGCCTGAACGAGCATATCCGCGTCAAATCGCTGTACGACGGCCGTGACTATCTTCATCGGCTTATTCGCCTGTATGCCGAGATGCCTTGATCAGGGCCAGGCGGCGCCGACCGCCAACACACCGTGCTCCGACGGAAATCTCGATCGAAGCCGATGCTCGCACTTCGGTGAGGCATCACGCTGATACGCGCTGGACAAGGGTTGGGAATGCAGACGAGCATCGCGGCACTACTCGACGCACGCGCGATCCGGCCTTTCCAGCTCCTCATCGTGGCGCTCGTGATGCTCGCCCTCGTGATCGACGGGCTCGACATCCAGCTCCTGTCGCTCGTGACGCCCGTGATCCTGAAGGAATGGGCGGTGAGCAGAGCCGCGTTCGGGCCGGCCATGGCGGCCGCGCTGATCGGCATGGCGGCGGGAGCCAGCTGCGGTGGCTGGCTCGGCGACCGTCATGGGCGCAAGGCCATCCTCGTCGCGGCGACGTTCCTCTTCGGCATCGGCACCATGGCGGCCAGCATGACGCATGATATCGCTACTTTGGGGATGCTGCGCTTTGTCAGCGGTCTCGGCTTCGGCGCGGCGGCACCCAACGGAGTCGCCCTGGCCTCCGAATGGTTGCCACGGCGCGCGCAGTCCGCGGTGGTGGGGCTGCTCGCCGTGGCGACGCCGTTCGGAGGGCTGGTCGGCGCCGGCGCGGTCCTGTGGCTGCTCCCTTTAGGGGGCTGGCGCGGCTGCTTTCTTGCGTGCGGCGCGCTCGCGCTGCTGCTGGGCGCGGCCATGATCCTCGCCCTGCCCGAATCGCCCGCCTATCTGCTCGTGAAGGGCCGAGCGGCCAAGGCGCAGCGGCTCGTCCGCCGCGCCATCTCCGGCGAGATCACGCTGGCTGTCGGGCCGAGCGGCGCCGATGACCGGATTCCTCACCAGGACGGTGCCCCCATCGCGCTGCGCGACCTGATCTTCGCCAGGGAATTCCGTCGGCTGAACATCGGCCTGTGGACGGGATATTTCTGCGTGCTGTTCCTCGCCTACGCATTCTCCGCCTGGACTCCGGTGTTCCTCACGATGTCCGGCTTCCTCCTGCCGCAGGCGATCACGGTGAGCTTCGCGATCAACCTGGCGGCGGTTACCGCGGGCACCGGGATTTCCTTCTTCATCGGCCGGATCGGCTCGCGCCGTCCGCTGGTGATATGCTGCATCGGGATCGTCGTCTGCATCTGCGCGATGGCCGCGGCTCTCGTGATGGCCGATCGGCGCCCGGCGGCGTCCACGCTGCGGATCCTGATGATCGCGGGCGCGGGCGAAGGCGGCTTCAACGGCGCCGCCATCTCGATCATCTATGCCATGCTCGCTTATGCCTACCCGGCTGCCGGGCGCGCCAGCGGCGTCGGCTTCGGCATCATGGTGGGCCGTCTGGGCGGCGTGTTGGGCGCCTTGACCGGCGGAGCGCTGCTCGCCCTGCACGGGGTGAGCACGCTGCCGTTCTTCATGGTGCTGGGCAGCCTCGCCCTGATCGCGCTGTTGGGCTTTCTGATCGTCGATCGGCACATGCCCGCTAGCGCGGCCGGGGCGGCCGGGTAGCGCGGCGCCGTGCACGAAGGATCGAGACCGCACCCCCATGGCGACGTGCTAACAAGATTTCGGCGGCAAGGGCGAGCGCCCGAGCGGCCGCGGACACAAGCGAACCGGCGCGGGGCCGCGCCTGGCATCAGAGGTTGGTGATGAAGCAGTTCGAAGACTATCTGCGCCTCAGCCGCCGGCGCCTGCCGCATTTCCTGTTCGAATATGTCAACGGCGGCACATTCGACGAGGTCACGCTGCGCGCCAACCGCTCGCGCCTGGCGGAGATCACGCTGCGCCAGCGCGTAATGCGCGACATGTCCGAGATCACCACCGCGACGACCTTGCTCGGCGAAAGCTGCACGATGCCGGTCGTGCTCAGCCCGGTCGGGCTTGCGGGGATGACCTCACGCAGGGGCGAGATCAAGGCCGCGCGCGCGGCCAAGCGGATCGGCATCCCCTATTGCATGTCGACCTATTCGCTGTGCCCGATCGCCGAGGTGGGGGAGGCGATCAAGACGCCCTTCTGGTTCCAGCTCAACATGTTCAAGGATCGCGGCTTTATCCGGGAGACGCTGGCCGAGGCGGCGCGCTATTGCTCCACGCTGATCTTCAATGCCGATCTGTCGGTGCTCGGCACGCGCTACCGCGACTATCGCACCGGGCTGTTCGCGCCGGCCGGGCTGCGCGGGCACGCGATGCGTTTCCTCCAGGCGGCGGCGCGCCCGGGGTGGAGCTGGGACGTGGGCGTGCGCGGTCGCCCGCACGGGCTCGGCAACATCCAGCGTTATCTCGATGCGCACAAAATTCCCGAGGACACGCACCATTGGACCTCGGCCAACATCGATCCTTCGACCACGTGGCGCGAGCTGGCCTGGATCCGCGAGCAATGGACGAAGCCGCTGGTCATCAAGGGCATCCTCGATCCCGACGATGCGGAGGAGGCGGTGGGCGTCGGGGCGGACGCCATCGTCGTGTCCAACCACGGCGGACGCCAGCTCGACGGCGCGGTGGCGACGGTCGATGCGCTGCCGCCGGTCGCCAAACGCATCGCCGGCCGCTGCACGGTGTTCGTCGACGGCGGGGTGCGCTCGGGCATCGACGTGCTCAAGATGCTGACGCTCGGCGCGGACGGCATCTTCCTCGGCCGCGCCTGGGTGGCGGCGCTGGCGGCCGAAGGCGAGCAGGGCATCGTCGATTTCCTCGGCACGATGCAGGCGGAACTGGTACAGGGCCTGGGCATGACAGGCTGCCGAAGCGTTCAGGAGGTCGAGCGCCGCTAGGAAGCGGAACTGGGCACAGCCGCGCCTGTCCAGCGCCTAAGCCGCCGCCCGCGTGCGTTGCT
>NZ_CAXUEK010000133.1:0-3780 GCF_964250165.1 uncultured Sphingomonas sp.
TCGATCATGTCCGGGCCCTGCCCCGGGCTGCTATGGACTTCGTGCGCCAGCCCGGCCGGCAGCGGCAGGCCGTCGGTCTCGGCGAGCAGCCGCTTGATCGCGCGCTGGCTGTGGCTGGACTGCGCGAGGATCGTGCCGGTCAGCACGCCCACCGCCGCGTCGAAGTCGGCGTCGGCCACGCAGGCGGTCGCCAGACCCATGGCCGCCGCTTCCTCGCCCGAATAGGTCCGGCAGGTGAACATCATCTCGCGCGCCTTGTACGTCCCGACGCGGCGCGGCAGACGCTGGGTCATTCCCCAGATCGGCACCAGCGAGAAGCGCGCATGGGTGTCGCCGAACTTCGCCGACTGCGCCGCGATGATGAGGTCGCCGGCCAGCGCGAGTTCGAGCGCGCCGGTATAGCAATGCCCGTGCACCGCGACGATCACCGGCTGCGGCAAGGCCGCGAGTTGCTGCACGATGTGCGACTGGAAATCGGGGCGCGCCTGCCCCTCCCCGCCCGCGATGCCGCCCATGTCGTTGCCGGTCGAGAAGCATTTGCCCGCCCCCCGCAGCACCACGCAGCGCACCGCCGCGCTCGACGCGATGCTGGCGACGTGCGCGGCCAGCACCTCGAACAGGTCGACGCTGAGCGCGTTCATCTTGTCCGGTCGGTTCAGCGTCAGGGTCGAAAGACCATCGGCGTCCTCGCGCAACACCAGGTCGCTCATGCTCCTAATCCCTCCCGCTCATCTGACCGCATGCCAGTGAAGGAGCGCGAGGTCCAACAGCAAGGATGCGCTGTGGACGGCCGTCCGCCGCGGGAAAGGCTTCGCCGCGCGGTACGAGCGTCCACATTTGAGGATTGGCGCATGCGGGCACGGGTGAAAAGCTCCGACCGGGCCACAACGGCTCCGATACGGGAGAGCGCGATGGCGGGCGGATGGCAAGTGGATGACATGGTCATCCACCGGATCGTCGAGGATCAACGCGGCGAGCGGCCGTTCGATTTCTTCTTCCCCGATGCCCCCCGGGAGCTGCTCGCGCCGCATCGCGGCTGGTTCGACGCGCAGGGCCTCGACCCGGCGAACGGCAATCTGCTGATGAGCTATCACGCCTATGTGGTGCGCACGCCGCGCCACAACGTGCTGATCGACAGCTGTATCGGCAAGGGCAAGAACCTGCCGATGGCGCCGAGCTGGCACAAACGCACCGACAATCGGTGGATGGAGGAATTCGCGGCGACCGGGCTCAAGGTCGAGGATGTCGACTATGTCCTGTGCACGCACCTCCATGCCGACCATGTCGGCTGGAACACGATCCTGGTGAACGGCGCCTGGGTTTCGACCTTTCCCAACGCCCGGCATCTGATGGTGGATGAGGAATACCTCTTCACCGGCGACTGGGTCCGGCAGCATGCCGACGACATGTCGGTGATTGCCCAGTCGCGGCGCGCGGCGTGGGAGCAGAGCATCCTGCCGATCGTCGATGCCGGCCGGGTCGACTTCGTCGAAGCGACCCATGTCCTCGACGACTATTTCCGATTGATCCCGACGCCGGGGCACACGCCCGGCCACGTCGCGGTCGGGGCCGGTCGCGACCGGGATCGCGCGGTCTTCACCGGCGACCTGATCTATTCGCCGATCCAGATGCAGCTTCCGGGCATGCGGATGATCCTCGATGCCGACCAGGCGCTCGCGGTCGACACGCGGCGGGCGTTCCTCGAAAGCTATGCCGAGACCGACACGCTGATCTGCACGATGCATTTCCCGGCGCCGTCGGCCGGCTACCTGCGCCGATGGCGCGACGGGTACCGGCTCGACTTCGTCGAACCCGGTATCTGCACGGGTCGACACGCCACGGCCAGCTTCGCCTGACGCCAGGAGCTATTTCGGTCGGTCGATCGCGAGATTCTCGGCATGGACCGAACCGATCTCGTAGGTCGCGACACCGACCGGCACCTGCTTCGCCGCGAGCGTCGCGTCGAAGGCATCGGCGACGCTGTCGAGCGACCAAGTCTCGCGCTGCAGCACCGGGGCGATGTTGGCGGGGTGGCACATCAGGCTGAGGCTGTCGCCGATGATCCGCATGACCTGCCCGGTGATGCCGCGCGACCGATCCGACAGGAAGAACAGCACCGGCGGGCTGTTGACGTCGGCGGGCGGCAGGAACGCGGCGTGGCCGGTCATCGGCGTCGATGCCATCGGCGACACGCCGTTCACCCTGATGCCCGACTCGCGCAGTTCGAGCGCCCAACCATAGGTGAACGACGCTACCGCCCCCTTGGTCGCGCCGTAAGAACTGAGCGTGGGATGGCCGGCCTGCGCGCCCGACGTGATGTTGACGATCGATCCCTCCCCTTGGCGAAGCATCGGCCCGACCGCGGCGCGTCCGCAATTGTACACGCCGATCACGTTCACCTCGACCAGCCGGCGGAGCTGCTCGACACTTGATGTGACGAAGTTTTCGGCGATGTAGATGCCGGCATTGTTGACGAGCCCGGTGATCGCCCCGAACTCGTCGACGCAGCGCTGGATCAGCATTTCGGTCGCTGCATAGTCCCGAACGTCGCAGCGGTGCGCGACCGCCCGCCCGCCTTTCGCGCAGATCTCGGCAGCCACGCGCTCGGATGATTCCGCATTGATGTCGCTGACGACGACAGCAGCGCCCAGTGCAGCCGCCGCGCGGGCATAGGCCGCGCCGAGACCATCGCCGGCACCGGTGATGACGATCGATTTGCCGCCGAGGTCGGACATGCTTCTCTCCCTATCGCGCGATGTAGAGCGACTGTGGCGCCATATATTCGAGCAGTCCTTCCATGCCGTTCTCGACCCCGAACCCGCTCTGCTTGCGCCCGGCGAACATGGTGTCTGGCCGCAGGCCGAGCGCCTGGTTGATGGCGACCGAGCCGGTCTCGATCCGCCGCGCGATCGCGGTCGCCTGGTCGATGTCCCTGGAAAACACCGCACCGGCGAGCCCGTAATCGCTGTCGTTAACGCGAGCGATGACAGCGTCGACGTCGGTGAACTTCAGCATCGGCAGGATGGGACCAAAGGCCTCTTCCTGGACGACGCGCGAGTCTTCGGGGGGGTTGTCGACGATCGTGACCGGCACGAAATAGCCGCCATTGTCCGGGACCGCCGACCCTTCGATCAGCGTCAGTGCGTTGGCCCTGGCATCGGCCAGCAGCTCGATCACCCGGTCATACTGCCGTCGGTTCTGGACCGGCCCGAGCTGCGACCCCTGCTCGGCCCCGTCGCCGACCGTGATGCTGGCGGCCATCGCCGCCAGCCGGTCGCGCAGGCCGTCGTACACGTCTTCGTGGACATAGAGGCGCTTGGTCGCGACGCAGACCTGCCCGGTATTGAAGAAGGCGCTGTGAAAGATGGTCTGCGCGACCTGATCGAGATCGACGTCGGGCATCACGATCGCGGCGTCGTTGCCGCCCAGCTCGAGCGTCAGGCGTTTCAGATCCCGCGACGCGGTCTCCATCACCTTGCGGCCGGTGGCGGTCGAGCCGGTGAAGGAGATCTTCGCGAAGCCCGGATGCGCCGTCATCAGCGGACCGAGCCGGTCGCCGCCGGAGATGACGTTGAGCACGCCGGGCGGGAAGACCTTGGCGAGCAGCTCGCCCACCTTGAGCATGGCGAGCGGCGTGAAGGGCGAGGGCTTCATCACCATCGTGTTGCCGGCGACCAGCGCCGGCGCGATCTTCCAGATCGACAGCGCGACCGGAAAATTCCACGGCGAGATCGCGCAGATCACGCCGAGCGGCACGTAGCGCGTCTCGATCAGCGAATG
>NZ_CAXUEK010000134.1:0-3751 GCF_964250165.1 uncultured Sphingomonas sp.
CGTTGGTCGGCTCGTCGAGCAGCAGGACGTTGCCGCCCTCCTTGAGCATCTTGGCCATATGGACGCGGTTGCGCTCGCCGCCGGAGAGCTGGCCGACCTTCTTCTGCTGGTCCGGCCCGCGAAAGTTGAACGCGCCGACATAGGCGCGGGTGCCGAGCTCCTGCTTGCCGAAGCGGAACACCTCCAGCTCGTCGCTGATCTCCTGCCAAACGTTCTTGTTCGGATCGAGATGGTCTCTGGACTGGTCGACATAGCCGAGCTTCACCGTCGAGCCGACCTCGATCGTGCCGCCGTCGGGCTGCTCCTGACCGGTGATGAGCTTGAACAGGGTCGACTTGCCGGCGCCGTTGGGGCCGATCACCCCGACGATGCCGCCCGGCGGCAGCGTGAAGTCCAGGCCGTCGAACAGCAGCTTGTCGCCATACGCCTTGGTCAGCCCCTTGGCCTCGATGACCTTGCCGCCCAATCGCTCGGGCAGCTGGATCAGGATCGCGGCCTTGCCGGCGACACGGTTCTCCTGCTTCTCCATCAGCTCGTCGAAGGCGCGGATGCGCGCCTTGGACTTGGTCTGGCGGGCCTTGGGAGTCTGGCGCATCCAGGCCAGCTCGTCGGCGATCGCGCGCTGCTTGCCGGCCTCCTCGCGCTCCTCCTGCTCCAGCCGCTTGGCCTTCTTCTCCAGGTAGCCGGAATAGTTGCTCTCGTACGTGTAGTAGCGGCCGCGATCGAGCTCGAGCACCCAGTTGACGACGTTGTCGAGGAAGTAGCGATCGTGGGTGACGAGGATGACGTTGCCGGCATAATCCTTCAGGAAGTTCTCCAGCCAGCCGACGCTTTCGGCGTCGAGATGGTTGGTCGGCTCGTCGAGCAGCAGGATGTCGGGCTTTTCCAGCAGCAGCCGGACCAGCGCCACGCGGCGCTTCTCGCCACCCGACAGATTGGTGACCGGGCTGTCGGACGGCGGGCAGCGCAGCGCCTCCATCGCCTGCTCCAGCTGGCTGTCGAGCGACCAGCCGTCGGCCGCGTCGATCTTCTCCTGGAGCTCGCCCATCTCGCTCATCAGCGCGTCGAAATCGGTGTCGTCCTGGGGATCGCCCATCTCGGCCGAGATCGCGTTGAAGCGTTCCACCATGGCGGCCACCGGCCCCGCGCCGAGCCGGACGTTCTCGATCACCGTCTTGTCGGCATCGAGCTGCGGCTCCTGCGGCAGATAGCCGACGCGGACACCGTCCGCCGCCCAGGCCTCGCCCTGATATTCGGTGTCGATGCCGCCCATGATCTTCATCAGCGTCGACTTGCCCGAGCCGTTCGGCCCGATGATCGCGATCTTGGCGCCCGGCACGAACTGGAGGTGGATGTTGCTGAGCACGGGCTTGTTCGCGCCCGGGAAGGTCTTGGTCAGACCCTTCATGACATAGGTATATTGGACGGCCATGGCGGTCGCGCGTGCTCCGGTTTCATATCTGGCAGATTGACGGCGTCATGTAGGGCTGGCTCCGGGCGTTGGCAAACCGGCGGCGGCGGCCTAGTCCGACGCCATGATCCGCCCGATGCTGCTCGCCGGCGCCCTGCTCGCCGCCCCCGCCCCCGCCCTCGCGCAGCGGCAGGCGCCGCCGACGCCGGCGCCGGTCGACCACGTCGTCGCGAAGCTGCGCGACGCCGCGCTGACGGACACGCTGGCCTATGACATCGTCGAAGGGCTGACGACGGAGGTCGGCCAGCGCCTCGCGGGCACGGAGGCCGAGGCGCGGGCGCGGACCTGGGCGGTCGCACGGCTGAGGGCGCTCGGCTTCCGCAATGTCCATGTCGAGCCGTATCAGATGCCCGTCTGGGTCCGCGGCGAGGAGACGGCCGAGGTGATCGCGCCGTTTCCCCAACGGCTGAAGCTGGTGGCGCTCGGCAATTCGGGGGCGACGCCCGCGGCGGGGATCACGGCGGAGGTGGCGATCTTCCGCAGCTATGGCGACCTCGCCAATGCGCCCGACGGCAGCCTGGCGGGCAAGATCGCCTATGTCGGCAATGCCATGCAGCCGACGCAGGACGGCTCCAGCTATGGCGCGAACGGCGTCGGGCGGTTCGTCGGACCGGCGCTGGCGGCGCGCAAGGGCGCCCTCGCAGTCGTGATCCGCTCGATCGGCACGGACGCGCACCGCAACCCGCACACCGGCGGCACGAACTGGCCCGCGGGTCAGCAGCCGATCCCCGCCGCGGCGCTGTCGGTCAGCGACGCCAAGCTGCTGGAGCGTATCGCCGATCGCGGCGGCCCGATCCGGCTGCACCTCACCCTCACCCCGCATTTCACCGGCCAGGGCGAATCAGGCAATGTCGTCGCCGAGGTGCCCGGCCGCGATCCCAAGGCCGGCATCGTCCTGATCGGCGGCCATTTGGACAGCTGGGATCTCGGCACCGGCGCGATCGACGACGGCGCTGGCGTCGCGATCACCACCGCCGCGGCCAAGCGCCTGCTCGACGGCCCGCGCCCGCGACGCACGATCCGCGTGGTCTGGTTCGGGGCGGAGGAACCGGGCGGCTTCGGCGGGCGCGAATACGCCCGCGTCCATGGCCGCGAGCGGCACGCGACCGCGCAGGAAAGCGACTTCGGCGCCGACCGGGTCTGGCGGTTCGAGGTCAACCTCCCCGATGCCGCCAGTTCCGTCACGGACCGGCTGCAATCCGCCCTCGCGCCGCTCGGCATCGGCAAGGGGCCGGGCGTGGGCGGCGACGGCACCGATGTCGGCCCGACCATCGCGCTCGGCGTCGGCTCGGTCGATCTCAACCAGGATGGTACGCGCTATTTCGACACGCATCACACGCCCGACGACACGCTCGACCGAATCGACCCGGCACAGCTGGCCCAGAACGTCGCCGCCTGGACGACGATGCTGGCGATCGTCGCGAATGCCCCCGAGGAGATCGGACCCGTCGCCCCGCGCAAATAAGGCGGAATGATGGCAAAACATATTCCCATCAACCGATTGGGAATTGACGGCGTTCGGCTTTCCGCTATTTCGTTACGCCAGCGGGCGGCTCGGGGGCCGGTCGCCTTGATGCGCAGGAGCATTGGAATGAAGAAGATTGCGATCGCCGCGGTTGCGGCTGCCGGCCTGCTGACGCTCGGCGCGTGCGGCCAGAAGAACGAAGCCAGCACCAACCTGGAGTCTGCTGCCGACAACCTCGACGCCGCCGCCGACAACGCGACGACGGACAACGGTCAGGCGATCATCCAGAACGAGGCGGACAACCTCCACGCGGCGGCGGACAATGCCGCTGACGCGGACAAGAACGGCTCGACGGACAATCCCGCCACCGCGGCGAATGTCGCCGCCGGGAACGCCGTGGGCAAGTAAGCCCGCCGGCTCTTCGACGAATTTCGGCCGGCCGCGCGCTTGGGTGTGCGGCCGGCCTTTTCGTGCCAGGCGTCCTCAGCTCTGGGAATATGAAATGAGACCCGTCCCGCTCGCCGCAGCCGCGCTGCTCGCGGTGTCCGCCTGCCACGCGTCGCCCGAGAAAAGGGCGGTCGCGGACAATGCCGCGGCGATCGAGAGCAGCCTGGAGAACCAGGCCGACGCGATGGAGGCGGCCGCCGACAACGCCGCCGATCGCAACGCTGCGGCGGCGTATCAGGACGCGGCCGATGCGCTGGAAGATGCGAAAGGCAATGTCGCGGATGACGCGCGCGCGGCGAAGGGCAACGTCCAGTAAGCAGCTGATGGCGCGACGTGGTGAAGCCGCGCCGTCGCTCGTCGCCGCAGCG
>NZ_CAXUEK010000135.1:0-3573 GCF_964250165.1 uncultured Sphingomonas sp.
AGCGCCGCCGCGACCGCCAGCCGCGCCTGCTCGGCGGTCTCGACCAGCGGCACCAGCACGCCCGCCGCGCCGCTGTCGAGCGCCTCGCCGATTGCCGCCGCGCTGATCGCGGAGACCCGCGCGAGCACCGGCACGGGTCCGAGCGCGCTGACCGCGAGGTGCGTCGACATCCGGTCCCACAGCCCGTGCTGCAGGTCGATTACCGCCGCATCGAACCCGGTGCGCGCGGCGATCTCGACCAGCGGCACCGAGCCGAGCGAGAACCAGGCGAGCGACAGGCCCGGTCCCGCCAGCCGCGCGCGCAGGTCGTCCGGAACCGTCACCTCAGTAGGCGACGCTGATGCGCTGGCGCGGATGCGCGTGGCCCTCCAGTTCGTCGACCAGCGCGATGGCATAATCCTCGAACGTGATGCGGCTGTTGCCGTCCGCATCGGTCAGGAGCTGGTCGCCGCCGACGCGGAACTTGGTGGTGCGCTCGCCATGCTCGATCAGCGCGGCGGGCGAGACGAACGTCCAGTCGAGCACCGGCTCCTGCTTGAGCAGCGCGAGGAACGCGATCGCCTTGCTCGCCTCCGCGCGGTATTCGGGCGGGAAATGCGGGCTGTCGATCAGCTTGACGCCCGGCGCGGTCTCCAGCCCCGCCGCGCCGCCCATTACGATGAAGCGCGGCACGCCCGAATCGCGCACCGCGGCAATCAGCGTCTCCGAATCGGTCGGCACGAACTGCACCGCGCTGACGACCGCATCATGGCCGGCGATAAGCCCCTTCAGCGCCGCGCCATCGAGCGCGTCGCCAAAGTGCGCCGTCACGCCGGGCAGCGCGGCGACGTTCTCGGGATGGCGCACGATCGCGGTGACCTGATGGCCGCGCTCGACCAGTTCCTTCAAGATGCACGAGCCGCCGCGGCCGGTGGCGCCGATGAGAGCAATCTTCATGATTAGGGCCCTTGGGTTGGTGACCAATGGATACCAGATGTCGTAAGGAAAGCAGGATGACAAGGACGCACCGTCGCGTCATCTGCTAACCTTCAGGATACCGCCATGCTTGCCTCCGAACGCGGCGATACGCTCAACCCGCTATGCCCTGCGCGATTGGTGCTCGACCGAATCGGCGACAAATGGGCGATGCTGATCGTCACCCGGCTCGCCGAGGGGCCGCAGCGCTTCAGCGCACTGCGCCGGCAGATTGGCGGGATTTCGCAAAAGATGCTGTCGCAGACGCTCAAGAATCTGGAGCGCGACGGGCTGATAACGCGTACCGCGATTGCGACCGTTCCGGTCACGGTCGAATATGCGGTGACGCCGCTCGGCCAGGGCCTGGCGGGGATTGTCGGCCAGCTGACGAGCTGGGCGGAGGACAATCTCACGCCGATCCTTGCGGCCCGGGCGCGTTTTGCGGCGCAAGCGGATTAGGACCCGGCCTAATGACGGTGAGCGACTCCACGATCCAACGTTCGGGCATCGCGGCGTTGCTGGCGGCGCGCAAGCCCGGGCACAGCTTGCCCCAGCCCTTCTACGTCAGCGATCAGATCTTCGCGCTGGAGATGCAGGCGATCTTTCACCGCAGCTGGACAATGGTCGGCTTCGAGGCGGAGCTCGGCCGGTCAGGCGCCTATATCGCGGTAACGGTCGGGGGCAGCCCGATCCTGGTGCTGCGCGATCGCAACGATGCAATCGTGGGCTTCTTCAACAGCTGCCGGCACCGCGGTTCCAAGCTCTGCCGGGACGGGACCGGACGCGTCCCGCGGATCGTCTGCCCCTATCATCAGTGGACCTACGACATCGACGGCCGTCTGCTCGCCGCGCCGCGCATGGGCCCGGATTTCGATCGCACCGAACACGGCCTGATCCCGATCCGCGTCGAGGTCGTGGCGGGGTGCATCTATGCCGCGCTCAGCGACGACGTGCCCGATTTCGCGGAGTTCCGGCGGACGCTCGAACCGGCGCTGCTGCCGCACAATCTGCGCGACGGCAAGGTGGCGCACATCGAGGTGATGGACGACGTCGCCAACTGGAAGCTGGTGATGGAGAACGGCCGCGAGTGCAATCACTGCGAGGCCTGCCATCCCGAGCTGAAGAACGTCTTCGCGCTGTCCGATTTTGCCGAAGGGGAAGGGTTCGCCGACGATAGCGAGAGCGGGTTCCTGGCACAGATGCGGGCCGCCGGGCTCGACCAGCCCTCGGTCGAGCGCGACTGGTGGCAGATCGGCCGCATCCCGTTCGTCGACGATTGCATGTCCTACTCGGTGGACGGCACGCCCTTGGTCGCGAAGCGGCTGACCGATCGCAACGACGGCAATGTCGGCTCGCTGCGCTGGGCGATCGAGCCGGCCAATTTCTGCCACGCCAGCGGCGATTGCGCGGTGATGGTCAATGTCGAGCCGGTGTCGACGCTCCACACGCGCGTGACGACCAAGTTCCTGGTGCATAAGGACGCGGCCGAAGGGGTGGATTACGAGGTCGATCGGCTGATCCACGTCTGGGACCGGACCAACCGGCAGGACCGTGCGCTGGCCGAGAACAATCAGGCCGGCGTCAACGGCGCGGGCTATCGGCCGGGGCCCTATGCTCCCGACTCGGAGCGGTTCGTGATGGCGTTCATCGACTGGTATCTGGAGCGCATGACGAGCTACGCCGAGGCAAGTGCAAGGCCGGCGAGTTTTCTTGAAAAGAAATAAGTATTCTCTCTGATTGACCGGTAGTGTCGATCTGCGTTACCTAGGATTGGCGGCGAGAAAGGCTTGGCAGCGCGGATGTGCGGAATCGTCGGACTGTTCCTGAAGGACCCTGCGCTGGAGCCGCGGCTCGGGGCGATGCTCGCGGGCATGCTCGAGGTGATGACCGATCGCGGCCCCGACAGCGCCGGCTTCGCCATCTATAGCGACGCCCCGCGTGGGCAGGCCAAGCTGACCGTCCGCGGCACGGCGGGCGATGTCGGGATCGCGCTGAGCGCAGCGCTGGACGTCACCGTGACCGCCGCCCTGCACGACACGCATGTGGTGCTGTCCCTGCCGGAGGCACGGGAAGGCGACGCTCGCGACTGGCTCGCCGAACACCGTCCCGATCTGGCGATCATCGGCGCCGGCCGGCGCATCGAGCTGTACAAGGAGGTCGGCCTGCCCGCCGACGTCTCGCGCCGCTTCGGCCTGCCCGGCATGGCGGGCAGCCACGGCATCGGCCACACCCGGATGGCGACCGAGTCGGCGGTGACGACGGCGGGCGCGCATCCGTTCTCCACCGGCGCGGATCAGTGCCTCGTCCACAACGGCTCGCTCTCCAATCACGCCAGTCTGCGTCGCGAGCTCGTGAAGCAGGGGATCGGCTTCGAGACCGACAACGACAGTGAGGTCGCGGCCGGCTATCTCACCTGGAAGATGCGCGAGGGCGCCACGCTCGCCCAGGCGCTGGAAGCGGGGCTGGACGATCTCGACGGCTTCTTCACCTTCGTCGTCGGTACCGAGAACGGCTTTGCGGTGGTGCGCGATCCGATCTCGTGCAAGCCGGCGGTGATGGCGGAAACCGACGCCTATGTCGCCTTCGCCTCCGAATATCGCGCGCTCGTCGGCCTGCCCG
>NZ_CAXUEK010000136.1:0-3570 GCF_964250165.1 uncultured Sphingomonas sp.
TGACGACCGCCGCTGGCAACGATGTTCTCACACAGCCTCCACCAAACGGACATCGAGTGAGGCGAGCGGCCTTGACCTGCCGGGCGCCACCTCACCCGCCATCCATCATCGCCACCTCCCCGCCGTTGAACGCGGTCACGAACAGCGTCCGCCCGTCCGCGCCCACGCCGATCGAGCGCGGGAAGTGACCCGCCGGCACGCTCCGCAGCACGCGCGGGCCGCTCGGCGCCGCGTCGAGGATCGCCAGGCTCCCCGTCGCGCCAGGCCCCGCGAAGCGGTTGGAGTTCGCCACCGCCAGCCGCGTCCCGCCCGCGAACAGCGCCAGCCCGACCGGCGCCTTGCCGCCGCTGTCGCCGGATCCGAGCAGCGCGAGCGTGCGCGCATCGAATGCCAGCACGCGATCGTCCCCACGCGCCGCGACCCAGACCGTCGCCCCGTCCGGCGAGGCGACGACGCGCACCGGCGAGCAGCCCGCCGCCGTCGCGTTCACCACCGCGTCCGCCGCCCCGGCCTCGGCCCTGGCGACGTCAATCACCGACAGCAGACCGAACGCCATTGCCGGTCCATTGCCCTGCCGACAGCCGCCATGCGCGAGCCGCCGGTCCTTCAGCCCGCCCGCGCGCACGCCCGGTCGCGCCACCTCGCTCGTCACGAACAGCCGGCGCCCGTCCGGCGACAGCGCCAGCCCGGCCACCGCGTCGCCGCCCGTCGGGATTCGCGTCACCACGCGCGCCGCGTCCGCGCCCGGCGACAGCGCCACCACGCCGACGTCGCCGCGCAGGTCCTTACCTGCCGCATCCTGCCCGGCGATGCCGGTCTCGTCGGCGACGAAGGCGAAGCGGCCGTCCGCGCTCACCGCCACGTCGAAGCTGCCCTCATGCCCGCCTGCCGGCCCGATCGGCACCGTCACCGGCGTCGCATGGCAGCTCATCGCCCGTGCAAGGTCGAGCAGCACCAGCCCCGCGTCGCCCGCCGCGACCAGCAGCCCGCGCCCGTCCGGCGTCGCCGCCATCCCGAACGCCTGCGCCGCCGGCAGCGGCTGGAAGCAGCGCGGCGTCCCGTCCGGCGCGAACACGCGCAGTTCCGTCGCGCTGTCCGGCCGGCCGTTGGCGGTCACCGACACGATCGTGCCGCCCGCCATCGGCAAGGCGGCGAAGGGATGCCCGTCGGTCGGCAGGGTCGACGGAACGGCGGCAGCGAGCAATACGGCTAGCAGGAGGCACATGGCCGAAGGAACGCGCCGGCCGCCCACGCGCTCCCGCCGCATGGACCGTGCCACGATCGAGGCGCGCTGGCGCCGGTTGACGCGCGAGGAGCTGCCCGCGCTGGCCGCGCTGCGTGGCTGGCCGGTCCGCGCCGACCATTGCTTCCAGCGCATCCTGCTCGACCATGCGGTCGGCGGGTGCTGGTACGATCACGTCTCAGGGTGCCCGGCTTATCGGCATCTCGCCACCGCGCGGCTGCTGGCGGCGGTGACGATGGCGGAGGCGGTGGCGGCCGGGGAATTGGATCTCCACCAGCTCAATCGGCAATCCCTCGCCTGGCGACGCGCCTCAAAAGGCGGCGTGGGCGAGCGCGGGCGAGGTAGCGGCGAGCAGCGCGACGCTGGCACTCGTGAGCGTCAGCAGCAGCGCCGCGGCGGTGGTGGCGAGGCGGGTCATGGCGAACGATCCTGAAACGACGCGGCGGACCCGATGCCCGCCGGCGATGCGGGACCGCTAGCGTCGCATCGCACCGGTTCACGCGCGCCGCGACCGGGCGACGAACGAGCGACCGACGCCCCGTAACCCCGGCCTTGAGCCCGGATCCGCTGCCCGCCGCGGCAAAGCCGCGCCGTCGGACGGGCGCGAGGCGCGCCGGCCGGCCGGCGCGGTGGAGGCCGGACGTGCCGGCCGTCGCGTTCAGCTCACGCCGTTCGCCCGGAAGTGCCGCAGCAGCCGCGCCCAGCCGTCCTTGGCGTCCGCCTCGCGATAGCTGTCGCGATAATCGGCGTGGAAGCCGTGCGGCGCGTCCGGATAGACCACGATCTCGGCCGGCTTGCCTGCCGCCTTGAGCGCGGCGCGCATCGCCTCGACATCGGTTTGCGGTATGCCCTGATCGAGCGCGCCGTACAGGCCCAGCACCGGGGCGTGCAGCTCGCCCGCGCGCGCGACCAGTGGCTTCAGCTGCCCATACCAGGCGACCGCGGCCTTGACGTCCGGGTCGGTCATCGCCGCGCGCCACGCCACCGCACCGCCCCAGCAGAAGCCGGTGACGCCGATCGCGCCCGGCTTGGCGAAAGGCTGCGCCTTCAGCCAGGCGGAGGTCGCGCGCACGTCGCCGTCGACCTGCTCGACGGAGGCCTGCTGCACGACGGGCAAGATCGCCTTGATGTCGGTCAGCGCCGGCAGGTTGACGCCCGAGCGGTAGAAGAAATCGGGCGCGATCGCGACATAACCCTCGCGCGCCAGCCGGCGGCAGATGTCCTTGATATAGGCGTGGACGCCGAAGATCTCGTTGGCCACGATCACCGCCGCGTGCCGCCCCTTCGCCTTGGGCCGCGCGACATAGGCGGGCAGCGGGTGCGGGGCGCCATTGGGGATCAGCACCTCGTCGATCACCAGCCCGCCCTCGGGCGTGGTGATCGGTGCCGCCTCGGCCGACCAGGCGGCGAGCGCGTAGCCCGCGAAGAACATCGACACGGCCATGCGCCGCGACAGGTGGAAGTCCGCCGGCTCGGGCACGGCATCGGGACGGGTGAGGGTGGTCATGGACGCGGCTCCTGGCAGGAGCAGCGAGGCTAGTCGTCGCCTGTCGGTCCGGCAATCGGCTAAACTACGCCTTCTTGCCCCCGAACAGCCGCCCGAGCACTTCGTTGGCCACCGTCGACACCGCCTCCGCGACCTTTTGCGGATCGATTGGCGACGCAGGCGCCGCGTCGTTGGCCGGCGCAGCGGCCGCGTCGGGCCTCGCCGCCGGCTTGGGAGCAGCCGTCTTGCCGTGCTCGACCGCGAGGTTGGCGAAGGTCGCCGCCACCGTCAGCCCCTTGGCGAGCGCCGCGCGACCCTCCGGGCTCGTCGCCCTGGCGAGCAGCGCCTCGCCCTTGTGCCGAAGCTCCTTGGGCAGCTTCACCCCGCCGATGCGCTTGGGGATGCGGCCGGCCTTTTCGGCCCTGTCCGCCTTGTCCTTCTTTTTGCCCATCCATCGACTCCTGCACTCGTGTATCGTCGACATAGGACACCGCCGGGGCGATGCAATCCCGTGGCCACTGGACTATGTTGGACGCTGGCCCTGTCACCGGAACACAAGTAGAACCCGCCTCATGCCTCTGACCTCCATCCCTCAGCATCGGTGTTCCCCATGCTGAGTCACATCAGTGTCCGCGGCGCGCGCGAGCACAACCTCAAGGGCGTCGACATCGACATCCCGCGCGATACGCTGACGGTGATCACCGGCCTCAGCGGCTCGGGCAAGTCCAGCCTCGCCTTCGACACCATCTATGCCGAGGGCCAGCGGCGCTACGTCGAGTCGCTCAGCGCCTATGCGCGCCAGTTCCTGGAGCTGATGCAGAAGCCCGACGTCGATCATATC
>NZ_CAXUEK010000137.1:0-3395 GCF_964250165.1 uncultured Sphingomonas sp.
GGCTTTCGACGGTCGGCTGATCGCGGTGGACGAGTTCCACCACGTCTCGGCCAACCCCGACAACCGGCTCGGCGCGCAGCTGGGCCAGCTGATCGCGCGCGACAAGGTGCATCTGGTCGCGATGACCGGCAGCTATTTCCGCGGCGATTCCGTCGCGGTGCTGACGCCCGAGGACGAGGCGCGGTTCGTCACGGTCAGCTATACCTATTACGAGCAGCTCAACGGCTATCAGTGGCTCAAGACGCTGGATATCGCGTACAGCTTCTACACCGGCCGCTATGTCGACAAGATCAACACGCTGCTCGATCCGGCGGTGAAGACGATCGTCCACATCCCCTCGGTCAACAGCCGGGAGAGCACCAAGGACAAGCACCGCGAGGTCGAGGAGATCATGGATCACCTCGGCAAGTGGAAGGGCACCGACCAGGCGACCGGTTTCCACCTGATCGAGACGGCCGACGGACGCACGATCAAGGTCGCCGATCTGGTCGATGACGATCCCGTCCGGCGAGACCGCGTTGCGGCGGCGCTGAAAAGCCCAGCGGCGCGAACCGATCGCGACCATGTCGATATTATCATCGCACTGGGCATGGCGAAGGAAGGCTTCGACTGGATCTGGTGCGAACATGCGCTGACCGTCGGCTATCGCTCCAGCCTGACCGAGATCATCCAGATCATCGGTCGCGCCACCCGCGACGCGCCCGGCAAGACGGTCGCCCGCTTCACCAACCTGATCGCCGAACCGGCTGCCGCCGATGACGTGGTGGCCGAGGCGGTGAACGATACGCTCAAGGCGATCGCCGCCAGCCTGTTGATGGAGCAGGTGCTGGCGCCGCGCTTCGAGTTCACGCCCAAGGACGCCGGGCCGAAGGATGGCTATGATTATGGCCCCGACGGCTATGTCGAGGGCCGTACCAACGTCGGCTTCAACGAGGAACGCGGCCAGTTCCATTTCGAGCTGAAGGATCTGGTGCAGCCGACCACGCCCGAGGCGCGCCGGGTGTGCGAGCAGGACATCAACGAGGTCATCACCAGCTTCATCCAGGACAAACAGGCGATCGAGCGGGGCATGTTCGACCCCGAGGTCGTGCCCGAGGAACTGACCCAGGTCCGCATGGGCAAGATCGTGCGCGATCGCTATCCCGAGATGAGCGAGACCGATCAGGAGGCGATCCGCCAGCACGCCATCGCCGCGCTCAACATCACCCAGCAGGCCGCGAAGATCGTGACCGAGACGGCAACCGAGGATGCCAGCGGCGAGCTGCAGGCCAACACCACCTTCGTCGACGGCGTGCGCAAGTTCATGAACGTGCGCGAGCTGGACATCGACCTGATCGACCGGATCAACCCGTTCGATGCCGCCTATGCGATTCTCGCCAAGGCGATGAACGAGTGCACGCTGCGCCAGGTGCAGGCGGCGATTTCCGCCCGCAAGGCCACACTGACCGAGGACGAGGCCCGCGCCTTCGCCGTGCGCGCAGTACAGTGGAAGCGCGAGCGCGGCCGCGCGCCCGAGGCGACGTCGCAGGATCCGTGGGAGCGCCAGCTGGCGGAAGGCGTCGCCGCCTTCGCCCGCTTCCGCCAGAAGGCAGCTGCCGCCAATGGCTGACATGACCGACGACGATATCCTCGCCGAACTGGGCGTCGATCTGACGTCCAAGAAGGTGCGCGCCCGCACCCCGCGCGAGGAACGGATCATCGCCGGCTTCGAGGATATCGTGAAGTTCCGCGACGAGCATGGCCGTGCCCCGCAGCACGGTGAGGACCGCGATATCTTCGAACGGCTCTACGCCGTCCGCCTCGACCAATTGCGCGCGCAGGCTGATTGCCGCGCCCTGCTAGCGGACATGGACGTGCATGGCATGCTCGACGGTGTGACAGACGAGGCGCCGATCGATGACCTCGACGACAATGCACTGTTGGCCGAACTGGGCATCGAGGCCCCAGCACCCGACGACATCACCCAGTTGCGCAACGTCCGCTCGAACGCCGAACGATCCGCCGCCGACGAGATCGCCGCCGCAACCCGCTGCGAGGATTTCGCCATCTTCAAGCCGCGCTTCGAACAGGTCCAGGCCGACCTCGACGCCGGCACCCGGACGACACGCCCCTTCGTTCGCGACCTCGGCATGTCGAAGGCCGACATCAAACAGGGCGAGTTCTTCATCGTCGGCGGGCAGATCGCGTACGTGGCGAGCGTGGGCGATCCGATCGCGGCACCCAATGGCGAGGTCGATGCCCGCCTGCGCGTCGTCCATTCGAACGGCACGGAAAGTAACCTGCTGCTCCGCTCGCTCCAGCGCGCCCTGTACAAGGACGAGGGCGGCCGCCGCGTCAGCGAACCGACCGCCGGCCCCCTATTCGGCGACCGCGGCGGTGCCGATGACGAACCCGACCGCTTGCCGACCGGCACGCTCTACGTCCTGCGCAGCCGATCAATGCATCCGACCATCGCGGCCCATCGCGAGCTGATCCACAAGATCGGCATCACCGGCGGTAAGGTGGAAACCCGGATCGCCGGAGCCGCCGATGACGCAACCTACCTCCTCGCCGACGTCGATGTAATCGCGACCTACACGTTGCACGACGTGCATCCCTCGCGGCTGGAAGCCCTCATCCACCGCGTCCTTAATCGCGTCCGCTACGACGTCGAAATCCCCGACCGCTTCGGCAAGCCCGTCCGCCCCCGCGAATGGTTTCTCGTTCCGCTGGCGATCATCGACGAGATCGTCGACCGGATCGGCGACGTGACGCTGGCAGGCATGATCTACGATCCGAAAACGGCAAGGCTGGTGCCGGAAGCCTCGATCTGAGCATTACCGGACGACCGTCACCCATCTCGCCCGATATGACACCGTCAGATGCAGAGTCCGTGGAATTAACGACTTATCTACCCAACGGCCGTTCGCCAGTGCCGCTCGTTCAATTGAGCATTGAGTCGTTCATCGCACCTCCACGAGGTGAGTGCCGGTGGGCTGTTGAGTGAAGACACAACGCCGATCCAGGAACCGCGCGATCACCGCCGCGGCGGTCAAGCTATGCTGGCTCGGCTTTACGGTTGTGAAGCTGCCACCGCCGGCGATGGCGAAGGGGAGAAGCAGCTGATCCGCAAGGTACGGCCCAGCGAACGCATCGGAGGCGAGATAGCCCGCCATGCGCCCTGCGGCGGTCTGCGCGACACGTTTCGCCGATACGCCGAGCTTGCCGAAGCCGCTGACCACCTCCGTCACCTGCTCGAACGCCGCTTCCAGCAGCAAGATGTTCCCCGGTCCCTGGCTCTCGGGTAGCTCGCGGACGGCGAAAGCGTCTTCCGGCCAGTCGGCAAGCAGCTTCTTTGCGGTCGCGATCTCGCGGTCGGCGACGCCGGGCGGGATGGCCGCGAACATCGCCAGCGC
>NZ_CAXUEK010000138.1:0-3289 GCF_964250165.1 uncultured Sphingomonas sp.
GCGTGCCGGTGATCGCCGATGGCGGCATCCGTACCTCGGGCGACATCGCCAAGGCGCTGGCGGCGGGGGCTTCGACGGTGATGATCGGCTCGCTGCTGGCGGGAACGGACGAGGCGCCCGGCGAGACGTTCCTCTATCAGGGCCGCGCGTACAAATCCTATCGCGGCATGGGCTCGGTCGGGGCGATGGGGCGCGGGTCGGCCGACCGTTATTTCCAGGGCGACATCAAGGACCAGATGAAGCTGGTGCCCGAAGGCATCGAGGGTCAGGTGCCGTTCAAGGGCTCGGCGCGCGAGGTGATCCACCAGCTTGTCGGCGGGGTGAAGGCGGCGATGGGCTATACCGGCGCGGCGACGCTGACCGAACTGCGCCGACGCGCCCGCTTCATCCAGATCACCGGCGCCGGGTTGACGGAGAGCCACGTTCACGACGTGACGATCACCAGGGAAGCGCCGAATTATCCGACGCGCTGACGCGCATCAGCGTAGCGGAGCTACGCTGGAGACGCGCAAGCGCGCCGCGGGTCGGCCTGCCGACCCGTTCGACGCAGCCGACCAATTCGTGACGCGCTACCGCGGCCCGTCGTCCGAGCCACCGTCACCCCGGCCTTGTGCCGGGGTCCTCCGTCGTCCGTGCCTGCGGGCGGGGCTTAACTCGAACCGGTTCGCGCGAACGCGGGTGGATGCCGGCACAGGGCCGGCATGACGAACATTACTGTCCTTCATGGCGCTATCCATGCGACAGCCGCCGAGATGTCTTCCATTCTCGCCCGAACCGACAGCCATCGCGCGCCGATGTCCGATCCGCTCGCCCGCTGATGACCCCCGCTGCCCGCGCCCAGGCCGCGATCGAGCTGCTCGACACCGTCATCATCGCCGCGCGCGACAACGGCCCCGCGGCCGACACGCTGATCCAACGCTATTTCGCCGCGCGTCGCTACGCCGGATCGAAGGACCGCCGTGCCGTGCGCGAGCTGGTCTATGCCGTGATCCGGGCCTGCGGCGAGCGCCCCGCGGGCGGCCGCGCGGCGATGCTGCTGCTCGCCGGCCAAGACGCGGACCTCGCCGCCACCTTCGACGGCTCGCCGCACGGACCGGCACCGATCGCGGCCGACGAGCCGCGCGCGGCGGCAGGTGTCGCGCCGGCTTGGCTGACGGAACGGCTCGCCGCCTCGGGGCTGGACGCGGCGGAGCAGGGGGCGCTTGCCGGGCGTGCGCCGCTCGACATCCGGGTCAATCGGCTCAAGGGGACGCCCACGCAGATCACGGAGCAGATCGCGGCCGCCGAGCCGATCGCCGGCCTTCCCGACGCCCTGCGCCTGCCCGCCGGAACCGACCTGGCGCCGTTCGCCGGGCTGGTCGAGCCGCAGGACGCCGGCAGCCAGGTCGTGACGCTCGCCGCCGCTCCGCAGCCGGGGCAGCAGATCGTCGATCTCTGCGCCGGGGCCGGCGGCAAGACGCTGGCGCTGGCCGCGGCGATGGGCGAACAGGGCCACATCCTGGCCTGCGACACGGACCGCGGGCGCCTCTCGCGCCTGTCGCCGCGCGCTGCGCAGGCCGGCGTGACGATCGCCGAGACGCGGCTGCTGAACCCCGGTCGGGAGCTGGAGCTGCTGGCGGACTGGCAGGGCAGGGCGGATACGGTGCTGATCGATGCGCCATGCTCGGGCACGGGCACCTGGCGGCGCAATCCCGAGGCGCGGTGGCGGCTCACGCCCGGGCGGATCGACCGCCTCGTGGCGATGCAGGCACGGCTGCTCGACCTCGGCGCGGCGCTGGTCCGGCCCGGCGGCGCGCTGGTCTACGTCGTCTGCTCGCTGCTCGACGAGGAAGGCGCGGACCAGGCGGGCGCCTTCGCGTCGCGCCAGACCGGCTGGACACCCGCGGCGCTGTCGCTCCCCGCCGGCAGCCCGCGCGGGCCGGGGCTGCGGCTGACGCCGGCCAGCGACGGCACGGACGGCTTTTTCGTCGCGCGCTTCACCGCGCCGTGATAGCAGGTTGCCGATCGTGCCCCGCCTGGAGTTGATGATGCGCGCCCTTCCTTTCGCCATTGCGTCGGCGCTGACGCTGGCGTGCCTGTCGACGTCGCTGGCCGGCCAGCGCCCCGTTGCGCCGATCGACGCGCGCTCGCAGGCGCTCCTCCAGCAGGGTCGGGCCGAGCGCGCCGCCGGCAATCTCGGCGCCGCCACCGACACGCTGGAGACCGCCGCCGCGGTCGATCCGCGCAACCGCGAGGCGTTCATCCTGCTCGCCCAGGTCGCCGAGGCGCGCGGCCTGCCGGGCAAGGCGATCCGCCTCTATCGCGAGGCGCTGGTGCTGGAGCCAAACGATGTCGCCGCGCTGCGCGGGCAGGGCGAGGCGCTGGTGATGAAGGGTGCGCTCGCCCAGGCGCAGGTCAACCTCGCCAAGATCAGGGCGCTGTGCAAGGGCGCGTGCCCCGACGCGAACCAGCTCGCGGCCGTCATCGCCAAGGGCCCGCCGGTGACCACGGCGCAGGCCGATACGGCGGTGAAGCCGAAGGCCGAGTGACGTTCAGGTAGCGAGTACCCGCGCCAGCGCGACCCATTCCGGCACGCTGACCGTCTCCGCCCGCCGCGTCGGGTCCAGCCCGATGGCTTCGGCCGCCGCCAGCGCGCCGGGTAAGCCCTTCAGGCTCTGCCGCACCATCTTGCGGCGTTGGCCGAAGGCGGCGGCGGTCAGGCGCTCCAGCGTGCCGACCGCCACCCCGGCCGGCGCATCGCCGGGCACGAGGTGCACCACCGCCGACATCACCTTGGGCGGCGGGGTGAAGGCGGAGCGGTGGACCGGCATCGCGATCCGCGCGGTCGCCCGCCACTGCGCCAGCACGGCCAGCCGGCCATAGGCGTCGCTGCCCGCCCCGGCGACGATGCGGTCGGCGACCTCACGCTGGAACATCAGCGTCGCCGACGCCCACCAGGGCGGCCAGTCCGCCGTCAGCCAGCCGACCAGCAACGCCGTGCCGATATTGTAGGGCAGGTTGGAGACGATGTGCGGCCGCGCGCCGTCCGTGGCCGGAAACAGCGCCGGCAGGTCCTCCGCCAGCGCGTCGCCTTCGATCACGCGCAGCCGGCCCGGGTAGGCGTCCGCCAGCTCGGCCAGCGCGGGCAGGCAGCGCCGGTCCCGCTCCACCGCCGTCACGCGCGCTCCCGCCGCCAGCAATGCACGGGTGAGGCCGCCGGGGCCGGGGCCGACCTCCAGCACCTCGGCGTCGGCGAGATCGCCCGGCACTGCGGCGATGCGGGCGAGCAGCTGGCCGTCGAACAGGAAGT
>NZ_CAXUEK010000139.1:0-3280 GCF_964250165.1 uncultured Sphingomonas sp.
GCGAGCGTCAGCAAGATCACGACGGGCTACCCCTATAATGATTTCACGGTCACCAACGAGCCCGTCCGGGGAGACATCTATCTCTCGGTGCCGGAAGGCTTTGCGCCGGGTCGACTGAGCTTCTTCGCGACGACGCGGAAGGGCTTCGTCTACAAGTTCGCGTGCACTGTCGGAGGCAGTGAAGCCGAACAGGTCTTCATCACCAACCCCGCGCTCGCACAGCCACCCGAGCCGTCAATCACGACCGCGACGCCGCAGGATGCCGCGCTTGCCCTCGTCCAGTCGATGGCGACCGGCGGCGTGCCGAAGGGCTATCAGGTTCGACAGACGGCGGCGTCGCCACTGCGCGTCGGCGACTTCAGCGTCCGCCTGATCTCCCAATATCGGGGCGGGGGGCTTCTCGGAAAAGTCCTTCGCGTCGAAAACCGCGGCAGCGAGACGGCAACGCTCGATCCCAAGGTGATCGCTCCGGGCGATGCGCTCGCCGTCAGCATCGGAGCATCCGAACTCGCGCCTCACGCCGCGACCACGCTCTATGTCGTGCAGACCGATGGAGCGGGCGCATGAGCGCCCCCGCAACTCCGCAGAACGGCCGGGCGGCGGATACCGCCGAAAACGCGATCGGCGCCCTCAATGCCAAGACGCGGCAGCGTCAGCGGATGCTGCTGCTTGGCGGCGGCGGTGCGGTCGCGATGGTCGGGCTCTGGTTCGTGCTGGGAGGCTCGCCGCACCACACCTCCGCGGCTCCTGATGCGCCCGAGCGGATCGAGACCGACGGCATCGTCAATCGCGACCTGAGCCAAAAGGAATTCGTCGCGATCTACGGCAATCGCCTGGACGCGCAGGCCCGTCAGCTGAAGGCCTTGGAAGACTCGCGAGCCGTCAATCCCGATGTCCAGTCCAAGCTCGACGCTCTCGCGGCCGAGAACCAGGCGATGCGTACCGATGGCGCGCATACGATCGACGCGCTCACGCAGGAGAACAGCTCGCTGAAGGGTGAACTGGCACGTGCGCAGTCCGCGCCGCCGCCATCCGCCGCGACGTCTTCGCCCGCGCGCGACCCGTCGATCCCGTCGGGTTCGCCGCTGTCGCCGAACCTCGCGACGCCGGATGGCGCTGCTGCCCTGCCCACAACGGCGGAGCGGCAGGTGAAGACTCTGTCGTTCGTCGCGAGCACGGAGAGTGCTGGCGCGGTCAAGAGCGGTCTGCGCTCATCAAGGCCACAAGCGCCGGCGATCGAGATCGAGGACAGCCCCGATTATCTGCCTCCCAACAGCTATGCGCCCGCGCGCGTGATCGTCGGCGTCGATGCCTCGGCAGGCGTCGCCAGCCAGACGGACCCGCTACCCGTCGTCCTGCGGATCACGGGCCCCGCCCGCTCGGTGGTCAAGGACGGCAAGCTCCTGACCACGCGGCTCGAGGGCTGCGTCGTCAATGGCGCGGCGCGGGGCGATCTCAGCGCCGAGAAGGTCTACGTGAAGCTGCAGAAGATGACCTGCGACCAACCCGGCGGACGGGTGGCGGTCAGCGAGGTCAAGGGCTTCATCAGCTTCGCCGGCAAGACGGGCGTACGCGGCCGCGTCGTGAGCCGCGAGGGAAGCCTCGTCAGCCAGGCCCTGATCGCCGGCATCGTCGCCGGCTTCGGCCGCGGCTTCTCCGCCAACGCGAACGGCGTGTTCTCGGGGCTCGCCACCGGCGTCGATGGCAAGCGCCAGACGCTTTCCGCCGGCGACATCGTCCAGGGCGGCTTTGGTCAGGGCGTCGGCGACGCCGCGGACAGTGTCTCCAAATATCTGATCGAACGCGCCGAGCAATATCAGCCGGTGATCGAGATGCCGACCGGCATCGATGTCGAAATCGTCTTTCTCGACGGCGTCTATGTGAGGAACTCCCAATGATGAATGCTGACTCTCGACTTGGCCGGGAGCTGGTCAGGTTCCGGCGCCTTGAAGGCGTCCCGTTCTGGACGCTGCTTGCCGGCGCCTCGCTCAGTCTCGGTATGGGCGCTGGCGTCGCCGCCAACGCCGTTCATGCCGAAACGCTTGCCGGTGTGGCGATCGACACCAATCTGGTGCGGACCGCGCTCAAGCTCAGGCTGCCGCGAACCGCGATCGGCGCGATCGACTGCCAGCGCCTGCGTGGCCTCTGCGAGGTCGTCGCCGGCACGACATTGTTCTACGTCGATCCGACCGCACGCTATCTGATGATCGGGCGGGTGTACGACATGGAAACGCGCAGCGATGTCACGGCCGCGCGGCTGCTCGAGCTCAATCCCGATCTGATCGCAGCCGGCGCCGCCGGCCGCAAACAGACCGACGCCGACGAAGAGCAGGCGCCGGCACCCGCCAAGGCCAGCAAGGTCGACCTCGCCGAGCTTCCCAAAGGCGGCGCGATCTACTGGGGCCCCGCCGGCGGTGCCAAGGTCGTCGTGCTCAGCGACTTCTCGTGCGGATACTGCCGCAAGCTCTCCGGCGAGCTCGCCAGCCTCGGCCTGCGGGTCGAAGAGCGGCCGATCTCGATTTTCGGACCGGAGAGCCGGAAGAAGGCCGAGGCGGTGCTTTGCGCGCGAGATCCGGCTGCGGCTTTGCATGCCGCCTATGCCGATCAGCCGGTTCCAACCGGCGCCAAGTGCGACACGTCCGGCCTCGACGGCAACGAGGCATTCGCCAAGCGGCACGGGTTCGGCGGCACGCCGGTCATCATCCGGCGCGACGGCGCGGTGATCGAAGGCTTCCGTCCGGCCGCAACGCTCAAGGCGTTCATCGCCGGAGGTGCGGCATGACCCGCTGTCCGACAGCCTTGCTGCTCCTCGGCTCCCTCTCCGGCTGCGCGACCCTGGGCGGCACCGTCAAAGGCGACTTCGCCTGCCGTGCACCAACCGGGACGTGCGCTCCCATGACGGAGATCGATGCGAAGGCCGTTACCGCCCTGAGCGGCCGTGACAGCGGACCCTCGGCGGTGGCGCCGGCCCGGCAGCCTGCAGTTTCGCGCGGCGGCGGCATGGGACCCCGAACAGGCGAACGGTTGCTCGCCGTCCTTCTGCCCGCCCATGTCGATGCGGCGGGGTCCTCCA
Source organism: uncultured Sphingomonas sp. (assembly GCF_964250165.1). Classification (GTDB taxonomy): domain Bacteria; phylum Pseudomonadota; class Alphaproteobacteria; order Sphingomonadales; family Sphingomonadaceae; genus Sphingomonas. The sequence continues at coordinate 3,074 of NZ_CAXUEK010000139.1, forward strand.
TGACGCCGCCACGGTCCACGTAGTGGTCGAGGCGCCGGGCTGGCGCCTGGAGCCCAGCCGCCCGGACTCCGACACCCAATCCCTTCCCGAGTTCTCGCGCAGTTCCGCCCCTTCCTCTCTGCGCGAGGCAGTCGCCGGTGCTTCGGCACCGGCGATCGAGGGGCTCGAGATGCTCCCCGCTCGAGCCCCTCACATGATCACGGACGG
>NZ_CAXUEK010000140.1:0-3246 GCF_964250165.1 uncultured Sphingomonas sp.
CCGGGCTGGCGCACGAAGTCCATAGCAGCCCGGGGCAGGGCCCGGACATGATCGAGCGCGTCACCACCTTCATGAACCGGCGGCGCTGATCCCCGCGCCACCGCCGCGGATGGCGACGCCGTGGTCAGCACCGGTCGGCGCGTCGTTCCGGACGATCGGGAAGGACGCCCGTGCCGCGCCGCTCCCTCGGCCGGACAGGCATGACGATTACGACGGTCGTTCCACGACCGGAGCCGGCGCGGCGGCCGGGCCGAACAAGGCGAGGTCGCCGTAGCGGTAGCGCAGCTTCACCGAACGCTCGCAGATCAGCCAGTGGTTCCCGCGGCGCACCAGCCGCATCAGATAGCGGCCGCCCGCCGCCGCGCTCTTGGCGCCGTTTGCGTCTTCGCGGACGGACAAGGCGTACATGTCCGCATCGCAGGTCGCCGTGTCGCCATCGATATCGATCAGGTGGTTGAAGATCATGTGGTGACCGGCGCGTTTGCTGCCGTCGTCAGCCTGACGCAATCGCTCGAAGGTCATCCGCGTGAATTCGTCGGCGGAAATCTCCTTCGGCTCCCAGTCGCCGAACATGACCGTCGCGGTCAGCAGGACCGTGTTGGCGAAGCACGCGCGGAACGCCGTGGGGTCGAGATCGTCCTGCGCACGCGCCACGCGCGCCAGGGTGCGCATGATCGCGAGTTCGTCGCTCGCACGCAGCGCCAGCGCCTCGATGCTTTCCGCGGCCATCGCCGAGCCTCCCCGCCGGTCGCGCGGCCGCCCCGGCGACGCGTCATTCCCGCATCTCGGATTAGGCGAGGCGGGCAGGTGCCGCCACGCGAAATGCGGGACGATCGTTCCATGCAGTCCGGCTTCCGACGTCGCAAAACGAGCGTCCACGAAATCGGTTTGGCAGCATGGCCGGCGAAGCCATAGAACCCCGCCGATCAAGCGCTTCGAAAAACGAAAGCAAACAGGCGAGGCATGACGCAGGCGGCAGGCGAAATCGTCACGACCCGGAACGGCGCGGTGCGGGGCGAACGCCTGGCGAACGACGTGACGTGCTTCCGCGGCCTTCCGTTCGCCGCGCCCCCGGTGGGACCGCTGCGCTGGCAGGCGCCCCAGCCGCCCGCATTGTGGCAAGGGGTGCGAGACTGCACGCAATTCGGTCCGGTGCCCGTGCAGCAGCGCTTCACCGGCGAATCCTTGTTCCCGACGCGCGAGGAGCCGCAAAGCGAGGATTGCCTGCATCTCAACGTCTGGACGCCGGCGGCGGACGAGGGCGCGGGCTGGCCGGTCATCGTGTGGTTCTATCTCGGCGCGTTCCAGCTCGGCTCGGGCTCGGCGCCCTTCTACCACGGCCAGAGCTGGGCCAAGGCGGGCGCGGTGTTCGTGACGCTCAATTTCCGGCTCGGCAAGCTCGGCTTCCTGGCACATGCGGCGCTTCGCGACGAGGACCCGGACGGCGTCTGCGGGAATTACGGATTCCTCGACCAGATCGCCGCGCTCGAATGGGTGCGCGACAATATCGCTGCGTTCGGCGGCGACCCCGACTGCGTGACGATCTTCGGCTCTTCCTCTGGCGCGTCGAGCGTCAGCCTGCTGATGGCCTCGTCGCGCGCCGCCGGCCTCTTCCATCGCGCGATCGCGGAGAGCGGGGGAAGCTTCGGCCCCGTCGCCGAGACGACCGGTGTCGGCGATCGCTGGCAGACGCTCGACGCGGCGATGCGGTCGGGGACGGCGTGGGCGGAGGGGGTCGGCGCATCCCGGCTGGAAGAGCTGCGCGCGCTCGCCGGCCATGTGGTGATGGCGCCCAGTGCGGCGAGTCGGAAGGCCGGGCAGGGCGCGTTCGACGCGGCGCGGCCGATCGTCGACGGCAGGACGATCGCCGCCGGGTCCTATGCGGTGTTCGCGGCGCAGCGGCAGGCGAAGGTGCCGTTGCTGGTCGGTTCGGCGGCGAACGAGGATCTGGCGACCGTCAATCTCGCGCCGGACCTGGCCACCTATCTCGCGCAGGCCCGGCAGGAACACGGCGCGGCGGTGGACGCGTTCCTCGAACTCTATCCGGCCCAGGACGATGTCCAGGCGGTCGTTTCCGGATTGAAGGCCAATGCGCACCGGCTGTTCACCTGGCAGAACTGGACGTGGGCACGGCTGCACGCCCGGTCGGGCGCGGACGTCTATTATTACCGCTTCGAGCAGGTCCCGCCGGTTCCGCCGGGCCGGTATCCGCAGCAGCAGCTGCCACGGCCGCTGGGGGCCTTTCACGGCGCGTCGCTCTTCTACAGTTTCGACCGCTTCGCGCTCCGGGAGGAATGGGCCTGGACCGCCGAGGATCGCCACCTGTCCGAGACGATGATCGCGGCGTGGGTCCAGTTCGCGCGCACCGGCCGGCCCGCGGCCGACGGCCTGCCGGAATGGCCGCGCTTCGATCCCGCGCGACCGCGCGTGATGGCGATGCGTCAGGATGCGGCGATGGCGGACATCCCCGACCTCGATCGCATGCGCTTCTGGGATGGCTATTACGGCGTGAGCGGAGCGTGACGATGGCGAGCAAATCCAGCCTGTCGCCCATCGGGTTCGTCGGCATCGGGGCGATGGGTTCCGTGATGGCCGGCCATATCCTGGCCTCGGGACGCGACGTGCTCGGCTGGGACCAGCGCCCCGAAGCGGTCGAATCGCTCGTCCAAGCAGGCGGGCGTGCGGCGGGGTCGCTCGACGAGGTATGCGCGGCGCCGGTGGTCATCAGCATGGTCACGGGGGATGCCGGCACGCGCGCGCTCGCCTTCGGATCCGGCGCGATGATCGTGAAGCTGCGGCCGGGCGCAATCCACATCGCCATGTCGACGATCACGCCGGCGATGTCGCGCGAGCTGTCCGTCGCGCATGCGGCGCATGGCCAGCGCTATCTCGCAGCGTCGGTGTTCGGGCGCCCCGAGGCGGCGACAGCCGCGCAGCTCCTGGTCAACGCATCGGGCGAGCAGGACGTCTACGAGGCGGTAAGGCCGATCCTAGCGCTGCTCGGCAAGCCGCGCTGGGTCGGCCCGGAGCCCGAACAGGCCATGCTCGTCAAGCTGATCGGCAACAGCATGATCTATGCCGCGGTGGAGAGCATGCGCGAGATGTTCACCTTCCTGCACGCGGGCGGAATCAGCGAAGCCGTCGCCCGCGACATCCTGGTCGACAGCCTCCTGCCCGGACCGATCTATGCCGGCTACGCGCGCGACTATGTGGCCGACCCGAGTTCGATCCACGGCATCCCGATCG
>NZ_CAXUEK010000141.1:0-3134 GCF_964250165.1 uncultured Sphingomonas sp.
CGACGATCACCCCGAACTCCGCCTCGAAGTCGATCGCGTCGTCGGTCGAGCGGAACGGCACGTCGCCGTGCGGCGGGTAGAACCGATCGGACAGGCCCTGATAGATCAGCGGCGGGTCGGCGGGGGTGCGCCGCTCATAGCCCCAGGCGTCGGCGAGGATGAAGTTGTGCGCCAGGAACGCCGAGGCGTCGAGGAACTGCCAGGCGCGCGGCAGCACCGCGGCGAGGCTCGGCGGATCGAGCGGCGCGGCGCCGGCGGCGGCGCCGTCGTTGAGCGCGCGGTACTGCGCGTCGAGCGCGGGCGCGATCGACTCCCAGTCGTCGAGCGCTGCCTGCAACGTGGCCGCGGCCGCGGCCGGCACGCCTCGCGTCAGGTCGCGCGAGACGATCAGCAGGCGGCCGTCGCGCCCCTCGTTGCGGCTGGCGAGCTTCATCGCGCCGCCACGCGTTGAAGCACGGCGGTTGCCGCGTGGGCATCGGCACCGTCCCCGGTCCAGGCGACATGCTCGTCGGGGCGCACCAGTGTGAGCGCGTGCGGGTAGAGCGCCGCGACGCCCTCGCCATCCAGAGCCAGGACGGTGAACGGCACGCCCAGCCGCGCTGCCGCATCGCGGAAGGCGGCTGCGCCGGCGTTACTGTTCGAGCGGTCAAGCAGCGTGAAGCCCTTGCCGAAGCGATCGTAGAGCGACACGCCGGGCGCCAACCACAGGTGCGGCGCGAGCGCGCCCGGCAGCGCGACCGGATCATATTCCTCCGCCGAGGGGGGCGGCAGCACATGGTCGGAGGCGATCACCGGGGAACCGCTATAGTGATAGCCGAGCACCATGCCGATGGTGTGGAACTCGCGCCGCTTCTGCTCGACGACATGCGGGGCGAGCTCCGTGCGTGCGGCCGCGCCGGCGGGCGTGTCGGCCTCCATGTCGGGGCGGACCATGTTGGCGCTCAGCACGGCATAGTTCGCGACCGATTCGTCGATCGTCCACTGGTGCACGCGCCGGCGCTCCCATTCGTAGCTGTCCAGCAGCGCATCGCCCGCCCAGCCGTGGAGCGTCGCATCGAGCTTCCAGCCCAGGTCGACCGCGTCGGCGATGCCCATGTTCATGCCGTACCCCCCGAACGGCGGGTGCAGGTGGCACGCGTCGCCCGCCAGGAACACGCGGTCCCGGCGGTAACGGTCGGCGATCAGCTCGTGCGCATACCAGGGATCGACCGCGACCAGCCGGAAGGCGACGTCGCGCCCGATCGTGCCGGTGACGAAGCTGCGGATTTCGTCCTCGTTCATGCCGCTCACGCCCTCGGGCAACTTCTTGGCGGCGTACCAGAGGTCCCCGATGGGGCCGAGGATGCCCGGGCTGTCGGCGTTCAGCGTCCAGTGCATGATCCCGCGCGGGACCGGGGGGTCTTCGTTCAGCTCGGGGATGTCGAGCACCATGTTGTAATTGGCGCCATAGGCATGGCGGCCGGTCATGGTCGCGCCGATCGCCTCGCGCACCGGGCTGCGCGCGCCGTCCGCGCCGACCAGATAGCGCGCGCGCACCGACGAGGTCGCCCCGGCGGTGGTGCGCAGCTCGGCGGTGACGCCTACTTCGTCCTGCTCGAAGCCGACCAGCTCGGTGCCGTAGCGGAACGCGACTCCGGGGATCGTCTCCGCGCGGGCCTTCATCACGCGTTCGACGAGATATTGCGGGATCCACTCGCTCGGCTCGGAGAAGCGCGGATCGTCCGCACGTTCGTTGCCGCGGAAATAGATGTTCGGCAGCGTTGCGATGTGGTGGCCGTAAAGCCGCGTCTGGAAGACGATGTCGGTCGGCAGGTCGGGCGGGCTCGGCGAGGCGGCGCGGATCGCGTCGGCGATGCCCCAGCGGCGCATGTGCTCGAGCGAGCGCATGTTGAGCGTCTTGGCGCGCGGCTGCGGCCCGCGCGTGTCGTCACGCTCGACCAGCATGACCGCGTCGCCGCGCAGACCCAGTTCGAGCGCCAGCGACAGGCCGACCGGCCCCGCCCCGACGACGAGCACGTCGGTGTCATAGTTCTGGTCCATGTCGGTTCGCGTACCTTGCAGGAGCGCCGTGGCGCATGGGATCACTCAGGCGCGGTCTCGTAATTGCGCACGAAGTCTTCGGGCGGAGGCGGCCCCCATTGGTAGAAGGAATCCTCGCCCGGATGGTCGGCGCCGGGCCAGTCCATCGTCGCCGGGATGAAGTCCATGTCCGCCGAATATTCGGCATAGCTGCCCCACGGATCGCGGACATAGTGGAAGTAGTTCGATCCCAGCACGTGCCGGCCGAGCCCCCAGCCGCGGGCATAGCCCGCCGCCTCCATCTGCATCGCGCCCTGGCCGACCTCGGCGACCGTGGCCACGTCCCAGCTGCAATGGTGCATCCCCGGCCCGTCCGAGCGGGCGAGCGCGACCAGATGATGATCGCTGCCGTAGGGACCGTGCATGAACGCGACATCGTCGCCCGAGCGGTCCGACAATCGCAATCCCAGTCGATCACCGTAGAAGCCCATCGCCGCAGGCACCCCGCCGGTGTAGAGCGCGAGGTGCGCCAACCGCCGCGGGCGGACCTTGACGTTGCGGCTGCGCGGGCCGGCGCCGCGATGCTCGTGGAAGCGGGCAGGGGGATCGAAGCTGCTCTTCGCGTCCGGCGACGATTTCGGCGCCACCGCGATCTCGACGCGGAGCCCGTCGGGTGCGCGGCACCAGAGCGCGTTGGACGCGGCGTCGGGGTTCTCGACGCGCACGTCGGCCAGCCGCGCGGCGATCGCCGGCAGGTCCCGCTCATAGATGCCGAAGCGGATCGACAGTAGCTTCTTGGCCGGACCGCCGAGCAGGTCGGCCCAGACATGGTCGCTGTCCGCGGTGCGCAGCAGCAGCCGATCCTCGCGCCGCTCGACGTCGAGGCCGAACGCGGCGTAGAACCGCTCCGCCTCCGCCAGATCGGGCACGGCAAGGGTGAAATGGTCGAGCGAATGGACGCCGACGCGGGTCGGGTCGGAGGCGGCCTCAGACATCGGCCACGACCGGGTTGGACAGGATACCGATACCCTCGATCTCGATCTCGCAGACCTCGCCCGGCCGCATGAAGCGCTGCGGCTTGCGCGCGCCGCCGACGCCGGCCGGCGTACCGGTGA
>NZ_CAXUEK010000142.1:0-2812 GCF_964250165.1 uncultured Sphingomonas sp.
AGCTCACCGAGCCGCGATCGAACATCTCCTGGACGGGGATGGCGAGCGCCGCGGGAAGCCCCTGGCCGCCGTAAGCGACCGGGATATCGACCGCGCCCCAGCCGGCATCGCGGAAGTCCGCCCAGACCTCCTCGTGTCCGGGAGCGAGCACGACGCGGCCATCCCGAAGCGCGCATCCCTCACGGTCGGCCGCACGATCGAAGGGGGTCAGACGTTCGGTGGAAAAGCGGCTGGCCTGCTCAAGGATCGCCGCCATCATGTCCGGCTTCAACATGTCGTCAACGCCGTCGATGCCGCGCAGCCGATCGATACCGGGCGTCAGCTCGATCTGACGCAGGACCGCGTCGACCGTCGCGAGATAGCCGGCGTTCACATGCCCCCCATCACTTGGATCGTAACCCACGTCTGCGTGATGGCAAGTGCATCGAGCCCCTCCTCAACAAACCTCGGCTTGATCGGCTGGCCGCGTGCGCCTCTCCGATGGACGACGCTGGTGCCAATTGCATCCTTTTCCGCCCCGGCTCTTGCCTGCGTGCGACGGACATGATGTCGCCACGCGACAATGGTGCGGGAGCCGCCGCTGCTATGCGGCGAGTTGCCGCCTCACGTCACGCGGCGACTGATCGTAAACGCTGCGGAACGAACGGCTGAAATGCGCCGCGTCGTTAAAGCCCCAACGGAAGGCGATCTGCGTGATCGACAAGCCGTCTTTCACCGGATCGAGCAGATCCTCCCGGCATCTTGCAAGCCGGCGATGGCGGATCCATTCGCACACCGACCATTCGGTATCGACGAAGGAGCGGTGCAGCCGCCTGATCGAGATGCCGCATCCGACCGCGATCTGGGCCGGGCCCAAATCGGGGTCCGCGAGATGGGCGTCGATGAACGCCCGGATGCGATGATCCGGCAGGAAATGCTGCGCATCCTCCTTCGGCAGGCGATCGCGCTCTATCATGTGCTTGACGACGCCGATCAGCATCTGCCGCGCATGGACGGCGTCGCCGTCACCGAAGCGATCGATCGAGCGTGCCACCGTTATCAGGGTCGAACGTGCCAGCCCCCCGATGCCGTCGCGCACCGCCCATCGTTGCGGGCGTGCGAACGTGCTCGCCGGGCAACGGGTCATCAGCTCCGCCGCTGGAATATAGGCGGCAAGCTGCCGGGTCCGGCCGCTGAACCGGCAGACGAAAGGCCGGTAGGTGTCGACGATGGCAAGGTCGTTCGTGCCGATCTCGGTCTCGGTATTCCCCTGCGACACGATCGCGCGCCCGCTCAACTGCAGGATCAGCATCATGTGCCGGCAGCGCTCTCCGGCAAGCGCGCGCTTGTCGTGCGCGATCTCGCTCGCATTATGGAAGATATGACCGATGCCGATGCCGCCGACATCGCGCATCTTGATCGAGGCTTCGAACCCTTCGCTTGAAAAGCGCAAAGACGCCTCTCGTCCGCAAAGCGCCGCGATCTGATCGCCCCAGGCCTCGCGCCCTTCGTTCTGACGCATCGTGACCGTCGAGAAATCGATCATCGCGTGGTCTCCCCGATCTCCTTGCCTCACGCCTTGAGGGTATCTTGTCGCACCCTTGCTCGAGCCAGCGTGATGGTCAAAACCTGCATTGCCGTCTCGCTGCAACAATTGCGGGTGTCGCAAGCAGGCAAGATGGTCTCGACATATATCGCCTAACTTTCGCCCGACGCAAGAGTTTAGCGCAACTTTCTTTCCTGGCGGGAAAAATATTTGATGCGACGCCGGCGAGATCGAAGCGCGCCTAGCGAGACCCGTTCGCCGAGCGTTCGCGGATGCGCCGCCGCTTGCCGCCAGATTTGAAGGAAAGCGAAGTCATGCACGGGCCGAGGGCCAACCGCGCGACTATGACCGGCGCCGAAAGCCTGCTGCGAACGGTGTCCGATTGCGGCGTGCGGCTGTGCTTCGCCAATCCCGGCACGTCCGAAATGCATTTCCTGGCGGCGCTGGACAAGGTGCCCGAGATCAGGCCCGTGCTGGGATTGTTCGAAGGTGCGGTAACGGGCATGGCCGACGGCTATGCCCGCATCTCCGGCGTGCCGGCGCTCACGCTGCTTCATCTCGGCCCGGGCTTCGCGAACGGCATCGCCAACCTGCACAACGCCCGGCGCGCGAGGAGCCCGGTGGTCAATGTGGTGGGGGATCACGCCACGTACCATAATCGCTGGGACAGCCCGCTGAAGACCGACGTCGCGGCGCTGGCGCGCCCGGCATCGGATTGGCTGACCATTTCGTCAAGCGCGCATACGGTCGCGGCGGACGGGGCACGCGCTGTGGCCGCCGCGCTCGAAAAGCCGGGCCGGATCGCAACGCTGATCCTCCCCGCCGATGCCGCCTGGGGCGTTACCGACGGACCCTGTCCGCCTCTCCCGACCGCAGTTCCCGCCGCGGTCGACACCGACGCGGTCGAGCGGGTCGCGTCGATTCTGCGGACGCGCGGCGACAGCAGCGTCATCATCGTCCGTGGCGCGGCCGGGGACATCGCCGGGCTGGACGCGCTGGAACGGATCTGCGCCCGCGTGGGGGCCCGGCCGATGATGGACCTGGCCACGGGCAAGGTCATGCGCGGCGTCGGCCGTCTGGCTATCCCCCGCGTTCCGTATCGCGCCGAGGATGCCGTGCGCGCGCTGACGGGGGTGACCGACCTGATCCTGGTCGGCGCGCAACCCCCGGTCGCCCCCTTCGCCTATCCGAACTATCCGAGCTGGTGCGTGCCCGACGGCACCGCGATCACATATCTGTCGCACGAGCACGAGGATGAGGTGCGGGCGCTCGAGGCGCTGGCCGCGG
>NZ_CAXUEK010000143.1:0-2788 GCF_964250165.1 uncultured Sphingomonas sp.
CCATGGGCAAGGACGCGGGCGACGACTTCCGCGAGGGCAAGATGACGCTGCCCGTCATCCTCGCCCATGCCCGCGGCTCGGCCGAGGACCGGGCGTTCTGGAAGGACGCGGTGGAAGGCCGTCGCGCCGCGGACGAGGACTTCGCGCACGCGGTCGAGCTGGTCCGCCGCACGCGCTCGGTGGACGACACGCTCGCCCGGGCGCGCCATTACGGCGCCCGCGCGATCGATGCAATCGCCGGCTTTCCGGACAGCCGCGCCAAGGCGGCGATGGTCGAGGCGGTGCAGTTCGCGGTGGCACGGGCGTATTGAGGCGCTGGCGTCTGCCGCGCAGGCGGCACGGCTCGCCGGAATCCCAGTGAACGCACGTTAAGACTCCTTGACAATTTGTCAGCAAGTCTGTCTCGTTGTGGCGTCGGCCGGGGGGCCGGCCATTGTGTATCGTCCCGGGGGAATATCCATGAAGATCAAGTTTCTAGCGGCTGCGGCCGCCATTTTCGTCGTCGCGCCTGCCGCGGCGCAAACTGTCGACGGTGTCCGGGACGCCTCTTATGGCGTGGCCAAATCAGTGGTTTTGCTGAATCCCGTGTTGGCGTCGCCTAATTTCAGCTCGGCGAATGGACCGTACGGGGAGGCGAATGCCTATTCGATCTATCTTGCTACCAATGCGACGACCGTTTTCGGCTACCTGCAGGCGACGACCGACGTTCGTGACAGCGCCTACAATTTCGCCAACCTGTATTTCGATCTCGACCCGGCCAACGGCAACGGCTCCGATCTCGGCTTCGAGATCACGAACCGCCGCGCCTTTGCGTTCGGCGATCCGTTTCCCACTTACGCGAATCTCGGGCCGTCTTTGCTGAACTTCGCCTGGAGCGCCGACGGCACGGGCCTGGAGTTCTCGCTCGACAATTCGCTGTTTACCGGCGCGGTCCCGGGTGCGATTTACGAGTTCGGCAACAATCAGCAGTTCGACACGATCGGCGGCCGGCTGACGCTGCGCATCGCGCAAGCATTCAACTATGACGTCGCCGGCGGGTCCGTCTATGGCGATGACCGCCTTGGGACGGTGACGCTGGGGGCGGCCGGCGCGGTGCCGGAGCCGGCGACTTGGGCGATGATGATCGGCGGCTTCGGCCTTGCGGGCGCGGCGATGCGCCGGCGGCGCGCGACGATCGCCTTCGCCTGACCCTGCGGGGAGCGTCGCCTGAGCGGCGCTCCCCTCGTTACACCACGGCGGGGCTCGCCAGGTCGCAGTCGCCCGCGGTCTCGACCTGCACGGTCGCGTGGCCGATCCCGAAGCGGGCGTGCAGCATCGCCTCCGCCTGGCGCAGGAAGTCGTCGCCCGGGCTGCCCGCGGGCATGACGAGGTGCGCGGTCAGCACGGGCTCGGTCGTCGACATCGGCCAGATATGCAGGTCATGGACCCGCGCAACGCCGGGCAGCGTCGCCAGCGCCTGTTCCACCTGATCGAAGTCGATGCCGCGCGGCACCGCCGCGAGCGCCATCTCGCCCGTCTCGCGCAGCAGATCGACGGTCTGGACCACGATCACGGCGGCCAGCACGAGGCTGACCGCCGGGTCGAGCCACCGCCAGCCCGTCGCCCAGATCACCACACCCGCCGCCACCACGCCGGCCGACACCACGGCGTCCGCCGCCATGTGCAGATAGGCGCCGCGGATGTTGACGTCGGCGCGGCGCCCGCGCGCGAACAGCCAGGCCGTGAACGCGTTGACGAGGATGCCCACCGCGGCCACGGCCGCCACGGTCAGGCCCGGTACCGGCGGCGGGTTCGCCAGCCGCTGCGCGGCCTCCAGCACGATCGCGCCGAGCGCCACCAGCAGCAACAGCGCGTTCGACAGCGCCGCCAGGATCGTGGAGCTCTTCAGCCCATAGGTGAAGCGCTTGGACGGCTGGCGTCGCGCCAGCGCCGCGCCGCCCCACGCCACGGCCAGCCCCAGCACGTCCGACAGGTTGTGCCCCGCGTCGGCAAGCAGCGCGACCGACTGGACGGTGAGGCCCGCGCCGGCTTCGGCCAGCACGTAGAGCAGGTTGAGCGTGATCCCGATCGCGAAGGCGCGATCGAAATTGGCGGGCGCGGGATGGTGGTGATGGCCGTGCGCGTGACCATGCGCGTGACCGTGCTCAGGGCCGTGCGCATGACCCTGCTCAGGGCCGTGATCGTGCCCATGGGCGTGAGAGTGGCCGTGCGCCATGGATGGTGGCCCTAGCAGGCGGCCAGGGGACTGCGCCAGCGATCAGGAGCGGCCCAGCATCCCGCCAAGCATGCCGCCGATCCCGCCCTCGCCGCCACCGAACGCGCCCGCCAGCTGGCCCAGCCGCCCCTCGCCGCCGATATGCGCGAGCAGTTGCTGGAGCGCGTCGACCGGCAGGCCCGTTTCGGCCGAGGCCTGGGTCGCGGTGTCGCCGGGCTGCGGCGCGGCATGATGCAGCGCGCCCAGGGCCGTCTGCACCTGGTCCGGCGTCAGGCCGACGCGCGCCGCCAGGCCATCCAGGCTGTGGCCGCCGAGCTGGTTCAGCAATCCGTCGAGTATGCTCATGGCTTTGGATTCTCCTCATGCGCGATAACGGGGCGGCGGCATGGGTGTTCCCGGCGCCCTGCCCTGTGGCAAGGGGCGGCATGGCGCCGCTGCCGATCATCGCCGTGCTGCCCGACCTGCTCGCCGCGCTGCGCGCCGGCCCGAACGCCGTGCTCGTCGCGCCGCCGGGCGCGGGCAAGACCACCGCGGTCGCGCCGGCGCTGCTCGGCGAGCCGTGGTGCGTGGGCG
>NZ_CAXUEK010000144.1:0-2739 GCF_964250165.1 uncultured Sphingomonas sp.
GCGGCAACGACGCGTTCGTCCACATCTCCGCCGTCGAGCGCGCGGGCATGGTCACCCTGAACCAGAATCAGCGCGTCGGCTACGAACTGGAAGAGGATCGCCGCGGCAAGATGAGCGCGGTCAACCTTCAGCCCGCCGAATAAGCGGCGCGGCGGGGGCGTGCCATTCCGGCACGTCCCCGCTATGCTGTCGTATCCTCCTCGAACAAGGCCGGCCCATGCGCGACAGCGACACCTTCACCACCCATGCCAGCCGCTGCCGCCAGGAGGCGGACGACGCGATCCTCGACAACGTCCGCGACCGCGCGCTGCGCGCCGAGGCCGCCTGGACCGCGATGGCCACCCGCAGCCGCAAGACCGAGGCGATGCGCGATGCCCGCGAGGCCCGCGAGACGGTGGCTGCGATCGTGCCGGTCGCGGCGGAGTAGTCCACCCGAGGCGCGGACTTCACGCCTCTATCGCCCCGATGCCCGACTGCCTTTGCGCAAGGTAGATGGCGCCTGGGCTCGCTGCCTGCTTCTTTTTTGATGTTTTTGCTCGCCTCCCGACGCAGGCCGGGGTCCCGATGCGAATGCCTCGATACCGGGCCCCGTCCTCCACTTGGGAGGGTAGGTAAGCGCTATATCCAAATCGGCTGGATCAGGCCTTAGAGCGGTTTGCGATCAGCCCGGGGCAGCCGAGGCCGGTCCAGTGGTGAAGCCGGTCGCGTTGGTCGCCTTTCTCCCACCGCGTCATCCCCGCGCAGGCGGGATCCAAGCCCGACCCAGGCGGGCCGAGATGCTGTGTTCGGATCGCGCGGATCAGCTTGGCTCTCCGCCTTCGCGGGGCGACGGAACAGGAGCGGTCGGACGAGCCGGACTGGTCACAACCGGCACTAGTCAATACGGCAGGACAGGCTTCAGCGCGACCGGATCGGGCGCTAGACCGACCGCATGACCGCGGGCACGATCATCGGCTGGGCACTGCTCGCCCTCGCAACGGCTGGGATCGGCTATGGCATCCACGCGCTGATCGCCGTTGGCCGTTTCGCCCGCCGCGCGCCCGCGCCGCCGGCCGCCGCCGAGCCCGTCACGCTGCTGAAGCCGCTCCATGGGCCGGAGCCGCGCCTGGCCGACAACCTCGCCACCTTCCTCGCGCAGGACTGGCCCGCCTCCGTCCAGATGGTCGCGGGCGTGGCGGACGCTGCCGACCCCGCGATCGCCGTCGCCACCGCGCTGCCGCAGGGGCCTTGGCGGGCTGTCACCCCGGTGGTCGATGCGACCGCGCACGGCGCCAACGCCAAGATCGGCAACCTCGTCAACATGCTCCCCGCCGCCGAACACGACCTGCTCGTGCTCAGCGACAGCGACATGAGCGTCGCACCGGATTACCTCGCCCGCGTCGCCGCCGCGCTGGCGCAGCCCGGCGTGGGCGCGGTCACCTGCCTCTATCGCGGCCGTGGCGATGCGGGGGGCTGGTCGACGCTGGCGGCGGCGGCCGTCTCGTACGGGTTCCTGCCCAGCGTTGTCGTCAGCCTGTCGCTGGGCGACGCGCGGGTGTGCATGGGTTCGACGATCGCACTCCGGCGGGAGACGCTCGCCGCGATCGGCGGCTTGCGCCCCTTCGCCGACGTGCTGGCGGACGATCATGCGCTCGGTGCGGCGGTTCGCGCGACGGGGCTGACGGTGGCTGTCCCGCCCATGCTGCTCGTCCACGCCTCGACCGAGCCGAGCCTCGCCGCGCTGCTGCGCCAAGAACTGCGCTGGGCGGCGACGGTGCGCGATGTCGTGTCGAGACCGGAATATGCGGGCCTGCTGCTCACCCAGCCGGTCGCACCCGCGCTGCTCGCCTGTCTGGTCCTGCCCCGCGCCGGTCTCGCCGCGCTCGCCGCCGCGCTGCTCGTCCGCCTGCTGCTGTGGCGGCGGGTCGATCGCTGGGCGGAGGCGCGCACCGCGCCGCTCTGGATGCTGCCTGCCCGCGACCTGCTGTCGTTCGGCGTCTTCCTCGCATCGTTCGCCGTCCGCAGGGTGGATTGGCGCGGCGCGCGGCTTACGTTAACGCAGCGGGGCCGCATCGCCCCCGGCTCGGAGCTTCCCCAATGACCCTGCGCACGCTGTTCCTCCAGGCGCCGTCGTTCGACGGCTATGACGGTGGCGCCGGCGCACGCTACCAGATGAAGCGCGAGGTCCGCTCCTTCTGGTATCCCACCTGGCTCGCCCAGCCCGCGGCGATGGTGGCGGGCAGCCGCCTGATCGACGCGCCCGCGCACGACCAGAGCTGGGAGGACATCGCGCACGAGGTCGACGGCAAGGAGCTGGTAGTCCTCCACACCTCTACGCCCAGCTTCAACCAGGACATCCGCACCGCCGCGCTGATCAAGGCGCGCAACCCGCAGGCGCTGATCGGCTTCGTCGGCGCCAAGGTCGCGGTCGAGCCGGACAAGAGCCTTGCCGCCACCCCCGATGTCGATTTCGTCGCGCGCGAGGAATATGATTTCACGATCCTGGAGATTGCCGAGGGCAAGCCGCTCGCCGAGGTCGACGGCATTACCTGGCGCGCGCCGGACGGGTCGTTCGTCCGCAACCGCGACCGCGCGATGATCGAGGACATGGACGCGCTGCCGATGGTTTCGCCCGTCTACAAGCGCGATCTGACGATCGAGAAATATTTCGGCGGCTATCTGCGCCACCCCTATGTGTCGTTCTACACCGGCCGCGGCTGCAAGAGCCGCTGCACCTTCTGCCTGTGGCCGCAGACGATC
>NZ_CAXUEK010000145.1:0-2695 GCF_964250165.1 uncultured Sphingomonas sp.
TGGCCATCGCGCGGCGCGCGTCGGCGGCGAGGGTGCCGCGGCCGGGGCCGAGCTCCACCCATGCAAGGCGGGGCCGCCCCGCCCGGTCCCACAGGTCTGCGCCCCACAGGCCGACCAGCTCGCCGAACATCTGGCTGATCTCCGGCGCGGTGGTGAAATCGCCGGCGGCGCCCAGCGGGTCGCGCGTGGCGTAATAATGCGCGTTGGCGGCGGCCATGAACTGCGAGAGCGGGATCGGCCCGGCGAGCGTGATCGCGCGGGCGAGGCGTTCGGGGAGCGGGCCGTCGTCTCCTTTCCCGCTCGCGGAAGGGGAAGTCAGGCCACGCTCTCCGTGCCCCAGGTCGGCTCCACCCGCTGGCGGCGGCCGGCGGCGGTGGCGATCAGATAGGCGCCGCCGAGCAGCATCGGCACGCACAGCAGCTGGCCCATATGCGTGCCGGCCGTGCCGAGCAGGCCGGTGGCATATTGCCGGTCCGGCTCGCGGAAGAACTCGACTAGGTAACGGCACAGGCCGTAGCCGAGCAGGAATAGCCCGACGAGCTTGCCCGGATCGTAGCGCGCCTTCGTGCGCCAGAACGCGAACCACAGCAGCGCGAAGAGCAGGATGCCCTCCAGCCCCGCCTCGTAGAGCTGGCTGGGATGACGCGCGGGCTCGGGCAGGTCGCTCGTCACCGTGCGCTCGAACACGATCGCCCACGCCGCGTTCGACGGCTTGCCCCACAGCTCGCCGTTCACGAAATTGGCGAGCCGGCCGAAGAACAGCCCGAACGGCACGCAGCATGCGACGTAATCGTGGACGCGCAGCCAATTCAGCCCGTGCTTGCGCGCGAACAGGATCAGCCCCAGCGAGGTGCCGATCACGCCGCCGTGGAAGCTCATGCCGCCGTCCCACAGCCGCAGGATGCTGAGCGGGCGCGCGATCATCTCGGGCGCGTAGAACAGGACATAGCCGATCCGGCCGCCCAGGATGATGCCGAGCGTGGCGTAGAACACCAGGTCGTCGGCATGCCGCCGGGCCATCGGCCCGCCCGGCTGGGCGAGCAGCTTCAGGAGATACCACCAGCCGACGATGATGCCGGTGATGTAGGCGAGGCTGTACCAGCGCAGGGCGAAGCCGAACGGGTGCCAGCGCGGGAACACGTCCGGGTGCAGCCCCAGATCGGCGAAACGGAGATGGCCGGCCGGGTCACCGGCGGCGGCGAGGAGGGCGGGCAGGATCAAGGCTTTTCCCCAGGCATGGCGGGCTGCATAAGGAGGGAGGCGTAAAGAACCAAGCGGAGAGGGGCGATGCCGAGCGCGCTCGATCAACGGATGAACGCAGCCATGGCGGGCCTGACCGCGCCGGGCGGGCCGCTGCCGGTGGGGACGGCGCCGTCGCGCTGGGGCGTGGACCTGCCGGTCATCACCGCCGCGCCGCCGAGCCTGGCGCACTACATGGCGCATTATGCGGCCGAGCATGGCGACAAGACCTTTCTGGTCGCCGGCCCCGAACGGCTGACCTTCGCCGAGGTCCACGCGCAGGCGGTGCGGGTCGCTCACGGGCTGGTCGCGCGCGGGGTGGGGCGGGGCGATCGGGTCGGGATCGCGATGCGCAACTCGCCGGCCTGGATCGCGACCTATATGGGCGTGCTGATCGCGGGGGGCGTCGCGACGCTGCTCAACGGCTGGTGGCAGGCCGAAGAGCTGGCCGCGGCCGTGCATGACGTGACCTGCTCGCTGATCGTCGCCGACGCGCCGCGCATGGCGCGATTGCGCGCGGTCGACGGGCTGCCGACGGCGATCGAGCTGGACGACATGGTGGCGCTCCCCGATGCGATCGCGCCGTTGGCCGGCGAAGGCGCGGCGTTGCCCGAGCTGGGGCCGGCGGACCGGGCGACGATCCTGTTCACTTCCGGCTCGACGGGCCAGTCCAAGGGCGCGATCTCCACCCACGGCGCGGTGCTGCAGGCCATCCTCAACTATCTGGCGCAGGCGCTGGTCGTGCTCGGCATGGCGATGGAGGACGGCGCGGCGACGGGGGAACAGCCCTCCACGCTGCTCAACGTGCCGCTGTTCCACGTCACCGCCGAGATCCCGGTCTTCCTCCAGAGCTTCGCGATGGGGCGCAAGCTGGTGCTGATGCCCAAATGGGATGCGGAGGAGGCGATGCGGCTGATCCAGCAGGAGCGGATCAGCTATTTCGTCGGCGTGCCGCTGATGAGCTTCGAGATCCTGACCCATCCGCGCCGGTCCGACTACGACCTGTCGACCGTGACCGACTTCGCCGCCGGCGGCGCGCCCCGCCCGGCCGAGCACGTCAAGCGGATCAAGGAGGAGATGGGCGGCCCAGATGGAGGGGGCGCGCCGCTGATCGGCTATGGCCTGACCGAGACCAATGCGGTCGGCACCGGCAACTGGCGCGAGAACTACCTCGCCAAGCCGACCTCGGCGGGTCGGCCCTCGCCGCCGCTAGTCGACCTGGCGATCCTGGACGATGCCGGGCGGCCGTTGGCGACGGGCGCGCGCGGCGAGGTGGCGATCCGGACGGCGGCGAACTTCACCGAATATTGGGGGCGGCCCGACGCGACGGCGGCGGCGTTCACCGCCGACGGCTATTTCCGCACCGGCGACATCGGCTATCTGGACGACGACGGCTATCTCTTCATCGTCGACCGCAAGAAGGACATCATCATCCGCGGCGGCGAGAATATCAGCT
>NZ_CAXUEK010000146.1:0-2661 GCF_964250165.1 uncultured Sphingomonas sp.
GCCTCGGCGGTCTGGAACATCGCCAGGCTGTGATGCTCGTGGCTGCAGCGCAGGAACGCGGTCCGCAGCACGCCATGCTCGTCGCTGACCCGGTCCGACAGCGCGAAGCCGGTGACGTGGAGGTGGAAGGCGAGCAGCCGGTCGATGTCGGTGGTGGCGAAGACGACATGCTGGAGCCGCGCGGCGCGCGCCGCCGTCGTCCCCTCCGGCGCGGGCGGCGCAGGCTCGGCCACGCCCATCACGAAGCCGTTGCCGTCGGGATCGCCGAAGCGGATCGCCTCGCCCGCATATCCCGGCCACGGCGCCTCGTGCAGCGGCACGCCCGCGGCGTCCAGCCGCGCGCGCAGCGCGTCCGCTTCGGCGGCATCGGCCAGCGCATAGCCGGCATAATCCAGTGTCCGCGCCGGGCCCGGCACGATCCGCAGCCGTCGGTCCGCGGCGACGCCGAGCAACCCGCGACCGTCATCGGCGAAGCGGTAGCCGAGCGCCCGCGCATAATAGTCCGCCAGCGCCGCCGGGTCGGGCGAGCACAGGGAAAGCTCGCGCAGCGAGGCATCGAGCGCGGCATGGCGAAGGATCGACATTGGGCATCTCCGAAGACTGCATTCTCGTTTCGCGAGAATACACCCATAGCGTGCGCCCGCAAACCGCTTCCTTGCCCGGGGCAGACGGGCATGACACGACGTTCCGGGTCAGGAAGGAGGCTGCCGCGTTGTCCACGTCCGATCGGCTGCTGGCGATCCTCGACCTGTTCACGCTGGACCGGCCCGACTGGGCGGTCGAGGAGGCGGCGGCTGCGCTGGGCATCGCGACCAGCACCGTCTATCGCTACTTCAACAGCCTGAGCCGCATCGGGCTGCTGACCGCGCTGGGCAGCGGGCGGCACGGGCTCGGGCCGACGGTGATCCGCTACGACCGGCAGCTCCGGCGGACCGATCCGCTGGTACTCGCGGCGGGCAGCGAGCTCGACCGCCTCGCGCGGCTGCTGCCCGGGCGATCGGTGGCGTTCCTGTGCCGGCTGTTCGGGGATCAGGTGATCTGCGTCGCCCAGGTGGCGATCGCCGACCCGCCGTTCGCGCTCGGCTACGAACGCGGTCGCCCGATGCCGCTGTTCGCCGGGTCGGCTTCCCGTGTCATCCTGTCGCACCTCGATCCGCGACGGTTGCGCGCGCTGTACCGACGCGAGCCCGCAAGCTTCGCGAAGGCGGGGCTCGGCGACGACTGGGAGCCGGTCCGCGCCGCCTTGCGCGTCCAGCGGGACGCGGGCGGGTGCATTTCGAGCGGAGAGGTCGACGCCGGCATGCGCGGCGTGTCGGCGGCGGTGGTCGCTGCCGGCGTGCTCGGCTCCGTCACCGTGGCCGGACCACGCTCGGCGTTGACCGAAGCAGCGGCGCGGCGCCTGCTGAGCGAGGTGGTGGACGCCGCCCGCGCGGTGGAGCGAGGCCTCGGGCGCATCGCGGAACGTCGCCGTTAACCCTTGCCGTCCCCCATCCGTCGGCTTAGGTTTCTCACAGGATGGGAATAGATGATGCGCTTTGCGAGCTTTACGACAGACGGCCGGGCGAGCTGGGGCGCGGTGCGCGATCGCCACGTCACGCTGCTTCATGACCGCTGGCCGACGCTGAGCGATGCGATCGCCGCCGATGCACTGGCCGAAGCGGGTGCGATCGAAGCGCCGACGGTGGCCATCGATGCGATCGAATGGGGCACGCTGATCCCCCATCCCGGCAAGATCCTGTGCGTCGGGCTCAACTACGAGGATCACCGCAAGGAAACCGGGCGCGCCGTGGTGGCGCATCCCACGATCTTCACCCGCTTCGCCGATTCGCAGACCGCGCACCACGCGCCGATCCTGATGCCCGCCGAGTCTGACCGGCTGGACTATGAGGGCGAGCTGGCGGTGGTGATCGGCCGCCCCGGACGCGCGATCCCGGAGGAACGCGCGCTGGAGCACGTCGCGGGCTACAGCTGCTACAATGACGGCTCGGTGCGCGACTGGCAGAACCACACGATCCAATTCACCCCGGGCAAGAACTGGCCGCAGACGGGCGCCTTCGGGCCGTGGCTGGTGACCCCGGACGAGCTGGGTCCGCTCGGGCCCCAGCGGCTGCAGACGCGGCTGAACGGCGAAGTGATGCAGGATGCGCTGCTCGCCGACATGATCTTCTCCGTTCCGCGGCTGATCGCCTATTGCTCAACCTTCACGCCGCTGGCGCCCGGCGACGTGATCGTCTCGGGCACGCCCGGCGGGGTCGGCGCGAAGCGGGAGCCGCCGGTGTTCCTGCGCGTCGGCGATCGGGTCGAGGTCGAGATCGACGGCATCGGCACGCTGGAGAACGGGGTCGCGCGGGCGGCCTGACGCGATGACCGACGTCGTCATCGTCGGCGCCGGGCCGACCGGGCTGACGCTCGCCAACCTGCTCGGCGCGGCCGGGGTCGCGACGCTGCTGGTCGAGGCGAACGACGCGACCGTCGGCGAGCCGCGCGCGGTTTCGATCGACGACGAGACACTGCGCACCGTGCAGGCGATGGGACTGCTCGACACGGTCGCGCCGAGCATCGTCGCCGGCTACGGCTCCGACTATCGCTCGCCGCGCGGGCGCGTATTCCTGACGGTGAAGCCGGCCGCGCAGCCCTATGGCCACCCGCGCCGCAACGCCT
>NZ_CAXUEK010000147.1:0-2432 GCF_964250165.1 uncultured Sphingomonas sp.
CACCTGATCGACGAAAAGGGCCAGGGCGCCCAGGCGAACCTGCACTGATGCGCATTCCCTGCCCCTATTGCGGCGAGCGCGACGCGCAGGAATTCGTCTATCGCGGCGACGCCTCGGTCGTGCGGCCGGACGGCGAGGACGGCTTCTACAACTATGTCTACGAACGCGACAATCCCGCCGGGCCGCTCGCCGAGCATTGGTATCACGCCCAGGGCTGCCGCACCTGGATCGTCGTGACGCGCGACACGCGCACCCACGCGATCTCGGGTGCGGTCCTTGCGAAGGAGGCGGCGCGATGAGCCGGCTGGCGCAGGGGGGACTGATCGACCGGTCGCGACCGCTGTCGTTCAGCTTCGACGGCAAGGCGCTGTCGGGCTTCGCGGGCGACACGCTCGCCTCGGCGCTGGTCGCCAACGACGTGCGGCTGGTCGCCCGTTCGTTCAAATATCACCGGCCGCGGGGAATCCTGACGGCGGGCAGCGAGGAGCCCAACGCGCTCGTCACGCTGCGGACCGGCGCACAGGCGGAGCCGAATTGCCGCGCGACGACGGTCGAGCTGTTCGACGGGCTGGCGGCGGTGAGCCAGAACCGCTGGCCGAGCCTCGGCTTCGATCTGCTCTCGGTCAACCAGCTCGCCTCCCCGCTGTTCGTCGCGGGCTTCTACTACAAGACCTTCATGTGGCCGGCGGCCTTCTGGGAGAAGGTCTACGAGCCGCTGATCCGCCGCGCGGCAGGTCTCGGCAAGCTGTCGATGCTGCCCGATCCGGACAGCTACGACCGCGAGCACGGCTTCTGTGATCTGCTGGTGATCGGCGGCGGCGCGACGGGGCTGGCGGCGGCGCTGACGGCGGGGCGCGCGGGGCTGCGCGTCATCCTCGCCGACGAGGACGCGACGCCGGGCGGGCGGCTGCTCGCCGAGCGGCTGGCGATCGACGACGCCCCCGCCGCCGATTGGGCGCGCGCCGCCGCCGCCGAGCTGGCGGCGCTGCCCAATGTGCGGCTGCTGACGCGCACCACGGTGTTCGGCGTCTATGACGGGCGCGAATATGGCGCGGTCGAGCGCGTGTCGGACCATCTCGCGCACGCCCACGCCGGCCAGCCCCGGCAGCGGCTGTGGAAGATCGTCGCGAAACGCGCGGTGCTGGCGACCGGCGCGATCGAGCGGCCGCTGGTGTTCGGCGGCAACGACCGGCCCGGCGTGATGATGGCCTCGGCGGTGTCGACCTATCTCAACCGCTTCGCCGCCGCGCCCGGCCGCCGCGCGGTGGTGTTCACGACCGGCGACAGCGGCTGGGCGACGGCCGAAGATCTGCTTGCCGCCGGCGTCGAGGTGGCGGCGGTGGTCGACGCACGCGCCGAGGTAGCGGTCGCCGAACGGCTGCGCGGCCGGGGCGTCGAGACGCTGCTCGGCGCGGTGGTCGACGACGTGCACGGCAGCCCGGTCAAGGCGGTCGACGTCCGCACCGCCGATGGCCGCACGCGGCGCATCGCCGCCGATCTGCTGGCGGTCTCGGGCGGGTGGAACCCGGCGATCGGGATCGGCAGCAACATGGGCGCGCGGCCGGTCTGGTCGGACGCGATCCACAGCTTCGTGCTCGACGGCGGGCCGCCCGGCCTGGTCCCGGCGGGCGCGGCGGCGGGGCGCTTCTCGCTCGGCGATGCGCTGGCCGACGGCGCGCGCGTCGCCGGCGAGGCGGCCGGCGATCTTGGCTTTGCCTTGCCCGCCGCCGCGCCGCTCGCCGCCAGCGACGATCCTGCCGGTTCCGCCCCGTTGTGGCATGTCGGCACGCGCCGCACTAAGGCCTTCGTCGATTTCCAGCATGACGTGACCGATGCCGATGTCGAACTTGCCGCGCGCGAGGGCTTCGTCTCGATCGAGCATTTGAAGCGCTACACCACGCTCGGCATGGCGACCGACCAGGGGAAGACCAGCCAGCTCAACGGCCACGCGCTGCTCGCGGCGGCGACCGGCAAGTCGATCGCCGAAGCCGGCACGATCCTGTCGCGCCCGCCCTATCTGCCGGTCGCGATCGGCGTGTTCGCCGGGCACCACCGCGAGCAGCATTTCCGTCCCGAGCGGCGCACCGCCGGGCGTGACTGGGCGGTCGAGCAGGGCGCGAGCTTCGTCGATGCCGGCCAGTGGAAGCGCGCGCAGTGGTTCCCGCGCGCCGGCGAGGACTGGCAGGCGACGGTGAACCGCGAGGTGACCGCGACCCGCACCGGCGTCGGCATCTGCGACGTTTCGACGCTCGGCAAGATCGACGTGCAGGGGCCGGACGCGGGCGCGCTGCTCGACCGGCTCTACATCAACACCTTCTCGACGCTGGCGGTCGGCAAGGCGCGCTACGGCGTGATGCTGCGCGAGGACGGCATCGTCATGGACGACGGCACGACGACGCGCTTCGCCGAGGATCGCTTCTTCGTCACCACCA
>NZ_CAXUEK010000148.1:0-2276 GCF_964250165.1 uncultured Sphingomonas sp.
ACCGCGCCGCCTCGATCCGCGACGGCGCGGCGCTGACCCGCTTCCTGCGCTGGGCCGAGGACGCGCTACCGCGCGGCGGCGAGACCGAGCTGTCGGCGGCGGCGAAGCTGCTCGAATACCGCGAGGCCACCGGCCGGCACCTCGACAGCAGCTTCGCCACCATCTCCGCCACCGGCCCGCACGGCGCGCTGCCGCACTATCACGTGACGGCGGAATCGAATGCGGCGATCGAGCCCGGCCAGCTCTACCTGGTCGACTCCGGCGGCCAGTATCGCGACGGCACCACCGACGTGACGCGCGTCGTGCCGGTCGGCGCGCCGACCTCCGAGATGCGCGACCGCTTCACCCGCGTGCTGAAAGGCCACATCGCCATCGCCACCGCCGTCTTCCCCGACGGCACCCAGGGCGCGCAGATCGACGCGTTCGCGCGCCGTCCGCTGTGGGCGGCAGGGCTCGATTTCGCGCACGGCGTCGGCCACGGCATCGGCAGCTACCTTGCGGTGCATGAGGGGCCACAACGAATCGCCCCGCCCAACTACCCCGGCGGCGCCAGCCTGGAGCCGCTGCGCGCGGGCATGATGCTGTCGAACGAGCCCGGCTATTACAAACCCGGCGAATACGGCATCCGCATCGAGAACCTGCTGCTGGTCGAGCCGCGCGCCATCGTGGGCGGCGATCCCGATCGCGCGATGCTCGGCTTCGAGACGCTGACCTGGGCGCCGATCGAGCGCGAGCTGATCGAGCCGGCGCTGCTGACGCGCGACGAGCGCGCGTGGCTCGACGACTATCATGCGCAGGTGCTGGCGAAGCTCGGCCCCGAACTCGACGCCGACGAGCGCGCCTGGCTCGCCACGAAATGCGCGCCTATCGCCTGACCGACGGCGGCTCGGGCGGCGGCTCGAGCGGCGGTTCGGGGGCTCCATCCTCCACGGGCGCCTGCTTGCGGCGTCGGAGATTGGCCCGGAGCTGCGCCGCCAGCCGCGCGTCCCGCTCCTCCCTGGCCGTCATCCCGCGCCGCCCCCCATCCTTGACAACACGCGCCGCCTCCGCTCTAGCCCCCGCTTCGCCGAACAGGCCGGTTGCTGCCGTAGCTCAGTGGTAGAGCGCATCCTTGGTAAGGCTGAGGTCGTGAGTTCAATCCTCACCGGCAGCACCATTTCCTGAAACCGTGCCGCAGGCCGATGCTCACACGTCGAGGTTGGCGACGTTGAGCGCATTGTCCTGGATGAACTCGCGGCGCGGCTCGACCACTTCGCCCATCAGGCGCGAGAAGGTCTCGTCGGCGGCGGTCACGTCGTCGCTGGTGACGCGCAGCATCGAGCGGTTGGTCGGATCGAGCGTCGTCTCCCACAGCTGCTCGGCGTTCATCTCGCCCAGCCCCTTGTAGCGCTGGATCGCTAGCCCCTTGCGGCCGGCGGCGAGCACCGCGTCGAGCAGCTGCGACGGGCGTGAGACCCGGGTTTCACCGCGCGTCGGGGTGGTGGTCGGCTGGCCTTCCTCGTCGGTCGGCTCGTCGGTCTCGGCCGTCGGCGCCGACAGGTCCGGGTCGGGTTTCGCCGCCGTCTTGCTCAGCACGACGCGGCCGGGCTGCGTGAAGGCGTCTGCCTGCTCGGCGGCGAGCGTGTGGAGCTTGCGCGCCTCGGCCGAGGCGAGGAATGAGGCCTCGACGATGTGATGGTCGGTGACGCCGCGCCAGAAGCGCTCGAAATGCACGCCGCCGTCCTCGGTCGACCGCGCGATCCAGCGCGCTTCCTCGTCCGCCGCATCGAGCCCCCGCACGACCCCCGCCACCGCCACCTCCCGCTCCGGCCGGCCGAGGTCGGGCGCGAGCGCGCCGCCGAGCGCCAGCGCCTCGACGATCGCCGCATCGTAGCGGCGCGGCACATAGCGCATCAGCGTCCGCATGCGCCGCCCGTGCTCGACCAGCGCGCGCAGGTCCGCGCCCGACCGCGCGCCGCCCGGCGTCTCGAACACGACCGCGTTCACGCCCGCATCGACCAGATAGGCGTCCAGCGCGGGCTCGTCCTTCAGATACACCTCCGACCGGCCCTTGGTCGCCTTGTAGAGCGGCGGCTGGGCGATGAAGAGGTGGCCGCGCTGGATCAGCTCGGGCATCTGCCGGTAGAAGAAGGTCAGCAGCAACGTGCGGATGTGCGCGCCATCCACGTCGGCGTCCGTCATGATGACGATCTTGTGGTAGCGCAGCTTGTCGGCGTTGAACTCGTCGCGGCCGATGCCGGTGCCCATCGCCTGGATCAGCGTGCCGATCTCCTTGG
>NZ_CAXUEK010000149.1:0-2137 GCF_964250165.1 uncultured Sphingomonas sp.
GGGCAGATCCAGGGCTTCTTCGATATCCCGACCGACAATCTCTACGCCGCGCCGGTGATGAGCGCGGACATCCTGGCGCGGTGGGGCGGCCGCAACCTGATGGTCGTCTCGCCCGACGTCGGCGGCGTGGTGCGCGCGCGCGTGCTCGCCAAGCGGCTCCACAACGCGCCGCTGGCGATCGTCGACAAGCGCCGCGAGCGGGCCGGCGAATCGGAGGTGATGAACATCATCGGCGACGTCGCGGGCCGCTTCTGCATCCTGGTCGACGACATCGTCGATTCGGCCGGCACGCTGTGCAACGCCGCCGCCGCGCTGAAGGAGGCGGGCGCGGAAGAGGTGGTCGCCTATGTCACCCACGGCGTGCTCTCGGGCGGCGCGGTGGCGCGGGTGGAGGGCTCGGCGCTGAGCGAGCTGGCCATCACCGATTCGATCGGCAGCGAGGCGGTCGCCGCGTCCGCGCGCATCCGCCACCTGCCGATCGCGCCGCTGCTGGGCGAGGCGATCAAGCGGATCGCGGACGAGACGAGCGTGTCGTCGCTGTTCGATTAGGTCGGGCAGAGGCCGGCCCGCGGCTCTCGTCAACAGATCGTGCGCGAGCCCGACAACGGACCGAACTTACTGGACGGTCGGCTCGGTGCCTGCGATCACCCATGCGCGGCCTTCATCGACCGTGGCGACGATCCGCGCATAGGGCTGGGTGAAGAGCCGTCGAATCTGCATCCGCGCCAGAGAGCTGCCCGTGACGACGGCGAGCGACTTGGCTTTGGGCATCGTCGCCATGTGGGCGCCCATGGCCTGGATGATATCCTGCTGCTGGATGGGACAGCCGCTCACGTCGATCACCATCGAATAGCCACGCAGCTTGTGCACGACGTAGACGCGTTTGACCTCGGCAATGTACGACGCGACCTCGTCCAGCGTCATCATGCCGGCGAGCGTCGCCTCGATGATGCCATGCTGCTGGTCCACCCGGATCGCGTACATCGCCCGTCTCCGCCGCGCCTCCCTCAGCCGTTCCCCAGCGCGACGATGTGATCGAACACCGCCGGGTGCAGCGGCTGGGCGAAGGCGCAGCCATATCTGTACTTGTCGCGCCACGCGACCATGGCCTCCAGCGGCGCCAGCCCCGGCAGCGTCAGCCACACGATCGTGCCCGGCCATAGCGTAAAGCTGGTCTCGGCGCGGAAGCCGGAGCGGGACAGGTCGACCACATCGATCTCGAATCGGGTCTGGCCGCGGTCGCGCAGGTGCGCGCGCATCTTCACCGCGCTGCGCAGCGCGCGGCGCTCGTCCCCGTCGACGACCGGCGAGAAGGGGAGCGTGAAGCGCGGCTGGTCCATGGGCGGGCCTCATGCGCCCGCTCTGGTTAATCCTTGGCTAAAGCCGGTCCGCGCACGCCCGCGCGCCGGCGCCGCTTCAGCTCCGCCTTCAGCCCATCGGGCCGGGGGGCGACGAGAAAGCCGAAGCTGACCGTTCCGCCCCGCGTCTCCACGACATGGTGCAGCCGGTGCGCCTGCACGATGCGCTTCATATAGGGAGAGCGCGGCAGGTAGCGGGTCGCGATCCGCTCGTGGACGATCACGTCGTGGAAGCCGAAATAGATCGCGCCATAGGCGGCGACCCCCGCCCCGATCCAGATCGTGCCCGGCCACCAGCCCCATTGCAGGCCGCCGAGCAGCAGGATGATCGAGGGCGCCGCAAAGATGACGGCGTAGAGGTCGTTCCACTCCCAGCGCCCGTGGCGCGGCCGGTGGTGACTGCGGTGGAGAAACCAGCCGACGCCGTGCATCACCCAGCGGTGCGCCGCATAGGCGACGCCCTCCATCGCGGCGACGGTGAACAGGAACAGGAGGATGCCGACGGCCCAGGACACCTACGGCATATAGGGTGGATTCGCGGCGGGCGATATGCTTTAGGCCGGGCATTCCCGATCCTCGAAAGCCGCGCTCCCGCCCATGAACATTCACGAGTACCAGGCCAAGGAATTGCTGGCGACGTTCGGCGTGCCGGTGCCCGCCGGCTTCGCCGCGATGAGCGTCGACGAGGCGGTGGCCGCCGCGGGCCAGCTGCCCGGGCCGCTCTACGTCGTCAAGGCGCAGATCCACGCCGGCGGCCGCGGCAAGGGCAAGTTCAAGGA
>NZ_CAXUEK010000150.1:0-2108 GCF_964250165.1 uncultured Sphingomonas sp.
CTGCTGGAGGGCGAGTTCGAGGCGGGCGCGTCGTACAAGCCCAACAAGGCGGACTGGTTCGCGGGCCGCTGGTCGGGCCTCCATGCCCCCGCCGACGCCGAGACCGCGCGCCGCAACGTGCCGACGGGCATCGAGCCCAAGCTGTTCGCCGCGCTCGGCCGCACCCTCACCACCATTCCGGCCGATCTCAACCTGCACAAGACGCTCGGCCGCGTGCTCGACGCCAAGCGCGCGATGTTCGACACCGGCGAAGGGTTCGACTGGGCGACGGGCGAGGCGCTGGCGTTCGGCGCGTTGCTGTCGGAGGGCTATGGCGTGCGCCTGTCGGGCCAGGACTCCGGCCGCGGCACCTTCTCGCAGCGCCATGCGGTCTGGGTCGATCAGGTCGACGAGCACAAATATGTGCCGCTTGGCCATGTCGAGCATGGCCGCTTCGAGGTGCTCGACAGCCCGCTGTCGGAATATGGCGTGCTCGGCTTCGAATATGGCTATGCGCTCGCAGACCCCAAGACGCTGGTGATGTGGGAGGCGCAGTTCGGCGATTTCGCGAACGGCGCGCAGATCATGATCGACCAGTTCATCGCGTCGGGCGAGGCCAAGTGGCTGCGCGCCAACGGCCTCGTGCTGCTGCTGCCGCACGGCTATGAGGGGCAGGGGCCCGAGCACAGCTCCGCGCGCCCCGAGCGCTTCCTGCAGCTGTGCGCGGGCGATAACATGCAGGTCGCCAACTGCACGACGCCCGCCAACTATTTCCACCTGCTGCGCCGCCAGATGCACCGCGGCTTCCGCAAGCCGCTGGTGGTGATGACGCCCAAATCGCTGCTCCGCCACAAGCTGGCGGTGTCCGCGGCCACGGACTTCCAGGGCGAGAGCCACTTCAAGCGCATCCTGTCGGACACCAACGGCGGCGCCGACGCCGACACGCGCCGCGTCGTGCTGTGCACCGGCAAGGTCGCCTACGACCTGATCGAGGCGCGCGACGCGGCCGGCGACGTGGACGTGCAGGTGATCCGGATCGAGCAGCTCTATCCCTTCCCCGGCGAGCCGCTCGCACTCCGCCTCGCGCGCATGCCGAAGCTGGAGGAGGTGGTCTGGGCGCAGGAGGAGCCGAAGAACCAGGGCTATTGGTTTTTCGTCGCGCCCCTGATCGAGGAGTCGCTGGCCGCCGCCGGGCGCGGCGGTGCACGCCCCCGCTACGCCGGTCGCGCCGCTGCCGCTTCGCCTGCCACGGGGCTGATGAAGCGCCACCAGCTGGAGCAGGCCGCGCTCGTCGCCGACGCGCTCGGCCATTCGGTGCGCGGCGAGGTGCGGCGGACGAAGACGAAGTAAGGCCGTGTCCTCGCGCAGGCGGGGACCCGGACTGGGCTCCCGCCGTCGCGGGAAGCACATGAGGACGAACATATGGCAACCGAAGTTCTGGTCCCAACGCTCGGCGAATCGATCACCGAGGCGACGCTCGGCGAATGGCTCAAGCAGCCCGGCGATCCCGTGCGGGCGGACGAGCCGATCGCCAGCCTCGAAACCGACAAGGTGTCGGTCGAGGTGCCCTCGCCGGTGGCGGGGACGATGGGCGCGCATGCGGTGCAGGTCGGCGACACCGTGTCGGTCGGCGCGATGCTCGCGACCGTCGAGACGGGCGTCGGTGCTCCCGCCCAGGCCGCGGCGCCGCAGCCGGCGGTGACACAGGGCAATGCCGACATGTCGGACAAGGCGCGCGAGGGGACCGGCCCCGGCCCGGGCGAACAGCCCCGCCCCCGCGAGCAGGAGGCGCCGACGGGCAATGCGCCCGAGTCCCCCGCCGCGCTCTCCCCCTCGGTCCGCCGCGCGGTGCTGGAGACCGGCGTCGACCCGGCCACGGTCACCGGCACCGGCCGCGACGGCCGCCTGACCAAGGACGATGTCCTCGCCGCCGCGCAAAGACCGGCGGAGCCTGCGCCCGCGCCGGCCGCGCCGCCTGCCCCCCAGACCCCCTCCGTCGCCGCCGCCAGCGGTCGCAAGGAGGAGCGCGTGCGGATGACCCGCCTGCGCCAGACCATCGCGCGCCGGCTGAAAGAGGCGCAGAACACCGCCGCGATGCTGACGACGTTCAACGACGTCGACATGACCGC
>NZ_CAXUEK010000151.1:0-2022 GCF_964250165.1 uncultured Sphingomonas sp.
GAACAGCCCCTGGCCGAACAGCCCCTGGCCGAACAGCCCCTAGCCGAACAGCCATAGCCCGAGCAGGCGGCCGGGCAGGAAGGCGAACAGGCCGGCGATCACCAGGCCGGTATAGACCCGCAGCATCGTCCGGCGATGCTGGACGATGTCGCCGCGCATCGCCAGCATCACGCCCCGCGGCACGCCGACCAGGGTGATGACCGACAGCAGGTGGATGGGGCTGAGATGGCCCATCAGGCCGTGCAGCCCGAAGCTGGAGAGCGCGCCGACCAGCATCAGCACCGCCCACAGCCGGCCGAGCCGCCGGTGGGTGCGATCGCCCTTGCGCCGGAACAGGACATAGGCGCCGAGCGGCAGCGCCGGGACGACCGTCGCGACGTGCAGCGCCAGCCACAGGCTGCGATCGGCCGGCAGCACGATCCCGCCGTGCGCGAGCTGGCGCGCCACGGCGAGCAGGATCGCGGCGAACAGCGCGGCCGCGGCAGCGGCGGTGACGGCGTCTCGGGTCGGCAGGGGGCGGGTCGGCAGGGCGCGGGTCGGCAGGGGGCGGGTCGGCTGGGGGCGGGTCGGCAGTGGGCGGGGCAGGGCGGTGGCGGACATGACGGCTCCTCGGAAAGGACGGGCCGACCCTGCCCCCGGCCCGCTCGCGGGCAAGCGCGGCTGCGTGAGCCGCGGCCTGGTTTTCGTGGATGCGGCATTGGGCGCGGGCGTGTACCGTTGGCGCGGCGTGAACGGACGGGCGGCATGGGCGCGAGGCTGGGCGATCGAGGCGGCGGTGATGCTCGCCGCGGCGCTGCTGCTCGCGCTGCTGGGGCCGTTCGGCACCTGGGCGATCCCGTTCGGCGCGCGCGTGGCCGCCTGGCTGGTCTTCGCGGCCGGCGGCTATCTCTGTTTCCGCCCGGTGGTCGGGGCGGGACAGGTGCTGGCGGCGCATACCCGGCTGCCGCTGGCGGTGGCGCTGGGTCCTCGCCTGCCTGCTCGCCGCGCTGCCGACGACGCTGGTGGTCGCCTGGGCGCTGGCCGGCATGGCCGCGAGCGAGATGCGGCTGGCGGCGCTGGCCGGGCTCTATCCGCAAGTGCTGCTGGTCGGGCTGCTGGTCACCGCCGCGCAGGTGGCGCTCGGCCGCGCGCGGGCGACCGGGCCGGGTGCCGCCGCCGCGCCCCCGGTCGCCGTGCCCGACGGTGTCCAGCCGGGCGCGGACCCCTCGCCCGCCCCGCCCCGCTTCCTCGATCGCCTGCCGCCGGCGATCGGGAGCGACCTGATCGCGCTGGAGCAGGAGGATCATTATCTGCGCGTCCACACCGCGCTCGGCAGCGCGCTGATCCTGATGCGGATGCGCGACGCCGCCGACGAGCTGGCGGCAGTGGACGGCGCGCGCATCCATCGCAGCTGGTGGGTCGCGCGCGACGCGGTGGCGGCGGTGATCCGCCGCGACCGGGCGGTGGCGCTGCGGCTGGTGAACGGGCTGGAGGCGCCGGTCGCGCGCGCCGCCGCCCCGGCGTTGCGCGCGCGCGGCTGGCTTTGACCCCGTTGCGCTCGCGCGGCGGGCGGCTATGACCCGGCCCCGCGCGGGAGAGACACCATGAAGCTGATGACCGGCAACGCCAACCGGCCGCTCGCGCGCGCGATCGCCGCCTATTGCGACGTGCCGCTGACCGACGCCGCCGTCCGCCGCTTCGCCGACGAGGAGGTGTTCGTCGAGATCAACGAGAATGTCCGCGGCGAGGACGTGTTCGTGCTCCAGTCGACCGGCTACCCGGCCAACGACAATCTGATGGAGCTGCTCATCATGATCGACGCGCTGAAACGCGCGTCGGCGCGGCGCATCACCGCGGTCGTCCCCTATTTCGGCTATGCGCGGCAGGACCGCAAACCCGGCCCGCGCACGCCGATCTCGGCCAAGCTGGTGGCGAACCTCATCACCGTCGCGGGTGCCGACCGGGTGTTGTCGATCGACCTGCACGCGGGGCAGATCCAGGGCTTCTTCGATATCCCGACCGACAATCTCTACGCCGCGCCGG